>NZ_QULD01000018.1:0-24121 GCF_003481425.1 Blautia sp. OM06-15AC
AAAAGCCCCTCCTGTCTACGCATTTAGGGGGCAAAAAGCCCACGGAAATCAAGACTTTTCGGCGGTGGTCGGTGGGGTGGCAGAATGATTTATCAAATACCTGCCGGAACGGGCTTTGAAATGCGTAGGAAAATCTTTCCGGCGCTGGTTTTCCTGCCGGTTCTGTGGTATGCTGGAATAAGACAAAAAACGACAGGAGTTGACACGATGGCCGAACAGGAAATGTTACTGGACACTGATACCATCAGGGCCGCCGTCGCCGGTGAGAAGTGGGCTAAAGATAAAGTGATCGAACACTACACCCCCATGATCGACGAGCTGGCCGTTGACGAGGATATGAAGCAGCACCTTATTCTGAAGCTGCTGGAAGAACTGCCACACTTCCCGATGGAACAGGAATAAAAAAGAGCGCCGGACGCAGAGGCATACAGCCCCCGCGCCCGGCGCTTTGCTATGCTTGGATCACTCGTCCGTGAAATGGAACTGCCGCGCCTCAAAGTCGGCGTCGTGCATGGTGTCCAGCTTGTCGGCGGTCTGGCGGGCCAGCGCCGCCATGTCCTCGTCCATGTCCGGCAGGGCGGCCCGGATGTTGGCCGCCGTCCTGCGCCGGTCGCTCTTGTGATACATACAGATCAGGTTTTCTTCTTCCACGGTAAACTGCATTGTCATACCTCCAATTCGTTTTTCTTGGTTCTGGCCGGGGGCTTTTTCGGGGCTTGGGCCTGTTTGCTTTCGGATAGCTGCCTGCGGATGGAAGCGCGGGGCCTCCGCACTTCCTTGTCCCGGTTCTCGTCCCTGCCGATCACCGCATACAGGCCGTGCCGGTCTTTCATGCCGGTAAAGCACAAGGATTTATAGGGCAGCATGGAAAACAGCCGGTCGGTGTCCTTGCTGGATGCAATCTGCACAAAGTATGGGGACAGCTCCACCATGAAATGCGTCTTGTTGGGGCTGTTGGGGGCGGACAGATCTTTCAGTCCGGCCACGATCCGCTGCGCCTCGGCCAAAATCATGCTGTCATGCAGCGCCGTGACGTGGGACTTAAAGTCGCCGGGCGCAAGCTGCGCCCGGCCTTTCTGTTCATGCCGCAACAGCTCCCGCAGGTGTTCCGGCTCATTGGGCTTGGCCTCATACCGCAGGAACGCCCCCAGATTGGGATCGGGCCGTCCGTCGAAGTACAGACCGGCGGGCTGCTCCCGGTCGCCCTTTTCATAGTGCAGGATGATGTTGTCGGCCTGTACCGCCTCGGCTGCGACGTGCCGGAAGTGCTGGGGATAGTCCAGCTCATAGAGATTGCCGCGAATGACACCCCGCACCTTGCCGGTCAGCTCCACGGCGTAGGCCAGCACCCGGTCACGGGTCTGCTCCCCGTAAAACTTCCATGTGTTGTGCTGCGGGGTGCCTTGCAGGTACACATCACTTTCCCGGAAACAGTGCGTCCCGGACGGGCGGGACATCCACAAAAGCGTCCTGTCCTCGGCCTTGTCGCTGGCAGCGGCCCGCCCGATGATCTCCTTGTCGATCTCAAAATCGTTGCGATAAAAGGCGGTGTTCTGCCGCATGAGCTGTTCCAGCGCGGCCAGAACATCCACATTCTCAAACCTGTTCATGGCGTCACACCTCCAATTCCTGTGCTTTCTCCCGCTGCGGCGGTTTCTTCTGCTGTTCCTCCTTGGCGGCTTTGAGCTGCGCCCGGATGGACGGCTTTTTCTGTTTCTGCGCCGGGCGCTGGGGCTGCTTGGGCTTTCGGGCCTCCGCCTTGGCTGCCTCGGCCACGTCAAACAAGGAAATCTGTTCCCCGGCTTTGGCCTTGGCTTCCAGCTCGCTCATGGTCGGGGCATTGTTCAGAACGCCGTCGATCATGTTGTAGTTCTGCTCGGTCGTCATTTCAGCGGCCTTGATGGGGCTTTCCTGCTGGGCGGGGATGGCAAAGGCGTCCGTGCCGTTGCCCATGATAAGATACTTGCCGTCCTCGGATTGGTGGTGGAAACCATAGCCTGCGGCTTCCAACTGCTCCCGGTTCATATCCGTTACAAGGAAACTGCCCCGTGGGGTCTGGATGCTCTCGCCGGTCAGCAATTCCCGTGGCGTAAGCTGTTTTTCCCGCTGCAAGAAGAACTCCGGCACCGGCGTAAAGCCTAAGCTGTCACAGTAATGGGCTTCCTCCTTGCCGCTGCGGGTCAGCACCACAACGTCGGAAACGGAAAGGCTGTGGCCGGTGAAGTCGGCGGGACGGTCAAGGTTGAATGTACGGTAAATATCCTCCAGCGTGGTTTTGCCGTCCAGCGGGGCCGTGTAAACCAGATCGTAATTCTGCCGGTCAACGGCCAGCCCCGCTTCTTGCAAGCTCTCGTAAGCCTCATAGCGATAATTCCGTGTTTCCGGCCCGTCTTTGAGCTGGTAGATGGTAAAGGTATCGCCCTGCTTCGGGGGATCGACGGTGAAATACGGGTTTTCCCATTGGGTGAACGGCATATCCGGTATGGCCTTGTAGCTGCCGTTCTCCACCACATAGGGCCGCACCCGGTCAAAGCCGATTTCCTGTGCCACACGGGAAAGGCTTTCCAGTACCACGGGATCACTCCGCAGCCGTTCCATGCGGGTGAAGTCCTCCACAAGATAATTCTGGCCCGCCCGCACATGGAGAATATCGGCGGCGCTCATGCCGTCCTTGCTTTCCATGCCCAGCGTCAGATGGGCGTAGGGTCGGCCATCGGTGTTCAAATCCTTGGCCTCGCTGTTATAGGGCTGGCTCCGCAGCTCGTCGAACCGGGCCTTGGCTTCCTCAAAGGTGGCGAAATGCTCTATCGGGGTCTGCTGCTCGGCATTGGTGGCCCATGTTTTCAGGTCGGGAATGATGTAAAAGCCCCATTCCCGGCTTGCCTCCGGCGCGGCGGCGCTGCGCTCGGCCAGCGTCTTTTCGGCACGTTCCCGCACATCGTCCCGCAGCGGCACCGTATAGAGGGTGGACACAGAGGAAAAACCCACATTGTTGAAAACGTAGTCCACATCGGCCTCTTTCAAGGCTCCTGCCGGATAGTAGTCGGCCCGTGATGGGGTGTCGCTCACCTTGCCGTCCGAAATATCATGGTTCAATCCCGTTTCCAGATGGGTACAGATTTTGCCGTCCACGGCCAGCGTCACATAGTACCAGCCCATTAAACCGCCGGTCTTTTCGTCGGCTCCCTCGTTGAACTCTACATTGAGCAGCGTGTAGGGCTTCAAGCCCTTTTGGGCTGCGATCTCGTTGTCCTTGGCCTCCCGCTGCAACAGCGCGGGCAGGGCCACTTCCTTGGTGGCCTTGACGATCTCCGGGTTGTACTGTACCAAAGTACGGTTGACACATTCCGTCTGCACCTTGACCGTCTTGGCTTTCGGCGTCAGGTGGTTGCCGATAAACAGGGACGCGCCGTTGTCAAAACGGATCGTCATATCGCTGGTGCCGCGCCATTTGCCGGTACAGGGGGACGTGTGGATTTCGCCGGTCTTACAGCCAAACGCCTGCGCGATCGCATCAATTTTGGCCTGCAAGGGCAGGTCTTTGTATCGGTCAGCGATTTCCAACGCCTTTTTCTGCAACTCCGTCAGGGTTTCGGCGGGGGCCGCCTGCGGCTCGGCGTCGGAAGTAACTTCAGGCTCCGGGGCGGTTTCCGGCTCCGGCTCCGGCACGGGTTCTTGTTCCAGCTCCGGCTCTGGTGCCGGTTCCTGTTCCGTGGTGGGTTCCTGTGTCGGCTGCTCCTGTTCCTTGGCATACAGCTCCTTGACGGCTTCCTGCGTCAGCTCCCCGGTGTTGAGCTGATCCATCAACTCCCGGCACCGTTCCGGCGTCCCGACATACAGCACATCCCCGATCTTGGCCCTGCCGTTATCCTGCGGGATATAGGCTTGCAGCATATACAGGTTTTCCCGGCTGTCGCTGCGGGGGTTGGCGTGTACCCGGTAGAAGTAGTCCGGCTCGGCCTGTTCCTGTGCCGCCTGCGCCCGCTGTTCTCGGCTGCTGTTGCGTTGCAGCTCCGTGGGCTTGATGCCGGAAAGGGGCTGAATACAAGCAATCCTGTCCGACGCATAGTAGGCATTGTCGTTCAAAAGCCGCTGCCATGCGCCCACACTCGGCGCCCAGCGGAAACCGTGTTCTTTCAACTGCTGGCGGGCGTCCACCTCCGGCTTGCCGTCAAAGAACACCTGCAAGCGGCCTTGTTCCCGGTTGGCCTCCACATGGCCGCCGTCAAATTCCCAGCCCACATAGGCCACTTCATTTGCGCGGGTCAGGCTTTCGATCCGCTGCCGGACACGGCGGATTTCCGCATTGTTGTTGGACAGCTCCCAGCTCTGAAACGGCTTCTTTTCATAGTGCCAGCTGGACGCCATATCTGCTTTCAGGTTTTCAAGGTTTTCAGGAGAGAGGTGCGGGCAGCCGTCCAGCGTACCGTGTTTGCGGTAATAGGCATTGACCGCTTTCATGGTTTCCTGCGCCTTTTCCAGACCGGCCAGCTTTTTTTGCAGCTTGGGAATGGCCTGCGGATCGTCCTGCCTGATGCCGCCCATGCCGGTGCTGCGGATTTTATCAAGCAGCCCTTGGATGTACTGCCATTCCTGCATATTGCTGTCGCGGGCCGCGTTCTGTTTCTCTTTCTGGCGTACCGGGAAATTGGAACCACCGGCAATCAAAATGGACGGCACACGGGCGTCAATCTCATAGCCGTGGTTCATGTTGGCAGCCAGCTTCCGGGCATAGGTGTCAAGCAGGCTGTCGATCTTCTCATGGTACATGGGATCGACGCGCTTTTTCTGTTCCTGTGCCAGCGCAAAGGCTTTATCCACATAATGCCGGTATTCGGCTGTGGCGCTGCCGGGCTTGTAGTCGGAAAAGCTGTTCATTTCCTTGGCACGGCGGGCCGCGCCCTCATTGATGGAATAGTAGTAGTCGGACGCCGCAGGTTCTTTTGTCTGCTGTTCCGGGGCTTCTTGCTGGGGCGGCTCTTTGACCTCCTGCGGCTGGGCCGGGGCCTCATAGCCAGCCGCCGCATATTCCTCCACGGTCATACCGGCATCGGCGGCCTCCTGTGCAATTTCCGCCTCCACCTGCGCTTTGTAGTCCTGCAAGCTCTGGTCAAAGTCGGTCAGTTTCGGCATTTCCGGCAAAGGCTCTCCGTGGTTGAGCAGCGGACGGCACTCCATAGCGTAGTCCACCAGCGCCCCATAGTAGGCGGTTTCCTCCGGCGTCAGGGTGTCGCTGGACGCCAAACGGGTCTGCGCCTCCTGTTCCAGCCGGGACAGGTTGCAATGCAGCTCCATGTAGGGGATGATCTCGGTGAGAAAGGCTTCCCGGCTGGCGTGATCCTCCGCCCATGCCTCCGGGCCGCCCTGTCGGGTCAGATGGTCTTTCCAGTTTTCATCGTTGAGATAAAAGGTCTGATACTCCCGGATATGCTTAATCAGGGAACCGTCCCGGTCGCCAAAATCCTGCCGCCCGGAATAGCTGTGCGGCTCTCCTTGGAATGTAAAATCAATGCGGAAGTCGGTCTTGTCATAGTAGCCGCCGCCCCGATGTTCTGCGTCCAGCCGGGCAAACAGGGCGTCGGCCTCATGCAGCGGCATTTGCTGGCCCATTTCCAAATCGGGGCTTTCGGTGAAAAGGATCGTCACAACCGGCTCTGCCGTGGGGTCAAGGGTGGGCTGCTGTGCGGCCTTGGCCTCTGCGATTTCCCGGTCAATCCGGCTTTTCACCAGCTCGTCCACATGGCCGTGCTGCATTTCATAGCCATGTTCGCACAGGCGGTTGATAAGCTCGATCACCTTGTCCGTGTTGCCCACAGCCTCGGCGTACTCCACGATCAACCGGCGTTCCTCGTTGCCCATGCGCTGTCCGTTGCGCTCGGCCCAGTCGATCAGGGCGTTGGCCCGTTCCGTGGGGGTGGCCTCCGGCATAATGGGTTTGTTGTTCAAAAGGCCGTCAATCCCATTCCACGGCTGCGGCTCCGGCTGGGCCTCGGCCCGTTGCAGCGTCCCGTCGTCGGAAAGGACAAAGCCCTGTGTCTGAATGGCGTCTAACGTGCCTTGCGTCACCTCGCCGGTTGATTTCACATCGGCGTCAATCAGGGTTTGCAGCATGGCCTTTACACTGTCGGTCATTTTCTGCTGCTGTTCCGGGGGCAGCTTGGAAAACACACTGTCGGGGGCAGGCTGCTCGGCGGCCTGTTCCACAGTTTGCTCCACGGCCTGCTGCGCCTGCCGCTGTTGCTGAAGCTCGGCAAGGTGGCCGTCGATGGTGGTAATCAGCTCATGGGCGGTGGCCCGGATGGTTTCAAGGGACGCCCGCAGCTCTTTCAGGTCTTTGCCGGAACTCCAACCAGCCACATACCCAAAGGAATAGTCGGACGTGTCCAGTCCGTAGTGCTGGCAGACGGCATAGGCCACGCTCTCGGCCTGCACCTCGCGGGTGCGGCTGTCGGGCCGGTCGGCCTGCTTGGTCACAGGGGCGTCCGGGTCAATGGCGTGGAGCTTGGCATGGGCAATCTCATGGATGGCTGTTTTCAAAGTTTGCAGCTCACTCATGTTCTCCTGTATGGCGATCCGCTTTTCCGTCAGGTGGTAGTAGCCGTGAGAACCACCGGGGATGTCCTCAAAGGCCATCGGCACGGGGGAAGTCTGTTCCAGTGCCTTGAAGAAGTCCTCGTATTGCTCCACATTTCCGGCCAGCTCGTCCACACCGATAGATGGCAACGGTTCGCCCTCGGTCTGGCTCACATCAAAGACAGACACGATTTTGAACGCCGGAACTTGCGTTTCCTGTACTTCGGTCAGAGGCTTGCCGTCCTTGTCCATGACCGGCTGACCCTGTTCGTCCAGCTTCGGCATTTCCTTTTTCACCTTGTAGGGAGCCGGAGCCAGAATTTTGATGCCTTTCTCGCCCCGCTTCACATTGCGGTGAAAATCGTCCCGCCACTTGTTGTAGCCAGCCACAAGCTGGCCGCCCTGCATGGCGATCAGCAGCGTATTGTTGAAGCTGTAACTGTGGAACTTCGCCATAGAGGTGAGATAGGCTGTGTAGCGTTCACTCTCGAAAAGCTCCTGTATGCCGGTTTCCAGCCGGTCGGTGATTTCTTTCATGCGGTCGGCGCCGTTCTGGCTGTTGAGAATAATGGGGACGACGGGCGGCGGGGCCGCAGCTTCGGCGGTGGGCGCTACCTCTGGCTGCACCGTCCGGGCCGGGGCCTCGTCCCGCAGAATTTCCGGCGCGGGATAGGCCATCACACGGTATTCCTCCGGCACCGGCTGGCCCTCATGGACACGCTGCCACTCGTCGCCGCTTTTCACCAGATAGCCGTAATCGGTGAAAACACCATGCTCCGTATTGGCAATATGTAGGCCGAAACGGGGCAGGAAAATTCCCGCTTTCCATTCCTCCGGCATATCCACCATGCCGGAACGGTTCAGGTAGTAGTCACCCAACTGGCCCGTGCCGGTGACATCCGGCAGATGCACATAGTAGTCCACGTTGTCGGGGTAGTCGATGATCTGTCCGATGCTGTGGAAGTCGCTCTGCGGGCTTGTCAGGGCGGCGTTCAGCTCCGCAAGCTCGGCGGCGTCCAGCTTTTCCAGCCTCGCGGCAAGGAAGTTCAGTTCGTCCACATCGGCGGACAACACCAGATCGCGGGGCAGCTTAATGGGACGCTCCTGCGTGCTTCGGTAGTCGTACAAGAAAAAGTCCTGCGGATTGTCGGCACTGATCCCGATTTCCCGCAGGGCTTCTTGCAGCTTTTCGGTTGTGGTCGGCAAAGAAAACCAAAGGCCCTCTTTGCCTTGCTCATAACGCTGTCGGTTATGAAGCAGGATAGAAAACACTTCGCTCATTTGGTCGCTCCTTTCTAAAAAATGGCATAAGAAAAGCAGGAAACCTTTGAAAGATTTCCTGCTGGGTGGTGCCGCCGGTGGGCGGCAAATTATTCGGTTGTCTAAAATGCTAATTACATATTAAGTATGGCAGCAATAACTTCTGGTGCATCTTTGTTAATTTCATGGCCTGCACCGCTGACAATTTGCAAAGTTGCTTGGGAAAGTAACTCATTTAACTTTTTCGATGCTTTTAGATTGGCCCTATCTTTTTCTCCACACAAAACAGTAACAGGACAGGTAATCTTGCTTAATTGTGAAGTAAAATCCAATGACCGCATCGAATGGGACAGTTTAATTGTGTTACTTTTTGATAATCCCATGTTGTAAAAACTCTTAGCGGGCATACAGCGGAACAAGAGATTTTGAAAATCTATCAGTAATGTTGGTACTTTGTATTGTGCGCCGATTAAGACCAGCGAAGCCACTTTATCCCCATGACGAATAGTAAAGTCGAGGGCAAGCAGCGCCCCTAACGATAGGCCACAAATATAAAGCGGCTCTGTTGCATCAGAATACTGCCGTTCAAGATTAGCCAAAATCCGGGAGTAGGATATTTCATTCCCCATTGAAGAAAAAAGCTCTGGACACTCGACATTAGAAGTTGAAAGTTGACAGACTACATCTTTCCAGTCTTGTGCTGTTTGTCCCAATCCGTGTAGAAGAACTGTTTTCATTTTTTCCCTGTTACATCCCCTTTCCTGTGATAGAGCAAATAATCTACCCCAAAGCACACGAGAGAAAGCGCAAGGGTGATCCCGCTGTTGAATATGTCAGATGTAAAATCAAACTGGACTTGCGGTAAAAAACAAGCTGTAATATGAGTAATTGCAATCGGTACTGGTATTAAAACCAGCAGGGCAAAGCCAAATGCCCGCCACAAGTTTTTTCTGCACTTGCGGAAAATTATATACATTGTCCAGATTGCAGCAATCACAATCAGCGTTATGCAAACGCCCAACGTGAATATAACTGACCTTTTCAAAAGCAAAGACAATATTGCCAGTAGCGGAAAAGGGATAACACTGACTGCAACTAAGGTTTTCAAAACGATCCTTGTTCTGGAAATCAGACTTGGAAGCAACATAAGCCATGCAGCTATAATTGAAGCAACAGCAATCAATGACCACGATAATCTGTCCGAAGTAAAATAGTCGCAGATCAAGCACACACATCCAGCGATTAAAGCTGCCGCAGAAACAACTACCAAAATAATGCGCTTGCCTCTTTCGGATAAGTGGTAACTACGCTTTTTATATAGTAGCTCGTCTGGCTCAATCATTTCATCTTTAATCAGGTAATCAGAAGATACATTGAAGATGTCGCTAAGCTGGGCGATAAAATCCAGATCGGGGGTAGATTGCCCCAATTCCCATTTTGAAATCGTCTGCCGTGTAACCGTTACCTTTTCGGCAAGCGCCTCTTGGGAAAGTCCGCGCTGCTTTCTTAGTTTTTGTATTTTCTCTCCGAGGGTCATAATGAAGTTTCCTCCTGCTATTGTTTTTAGAAAATCATAGCAAATAAGGCGTTCTATTTCTACCAACGCAAGCAGGAACCGCCGCAACGAACCATTGCGCTATCATTTTTTAACGCACAATCAGCTATTTCTTTGATTATACCAGTGAAAACAGTTTTTTGAAACATGATAATTGTGAACGCGGAGAGAAAAACAGGGGTTTGGGGCTTTCCCCAACAAGCAAAATCCCCGGCCCGGCAGGTGGCCGGGTCAGGGATTTATCGGAAGTGTGGCTACACTTCCTATGCTTGCTACGTTACTCCGTCAGCTTCTTTTCTCCACGCGGTAGTTAACGTACTTCCCGCCGGTATCGGCCAAAAGCACCGTCCCGTCGTAGGTTTTCCCGGTTTTCATGGAGCGCAGGCCCTTTACCTTTGCCTTTCCGTCTTTGAGCAGCGCGGCGGCGATCTTCGGGGTGAACGTCTTGCCCCGTTCCTCAAAAAATCGGTCATTCTTCCACATGACAAACTGGCAGGCCCGGTTTCCGCAGTAATAGTTTTTCTTGCCCTCGTAGACGGCTTCGCCGCAGCGGGGACACTTGCCGATAACCACACGCTCGGTTTGAAACAACTTCTGCGCGTCCTCGCTGATCTGCGAATATCGGGAAATCAGGCTCCGGGTCATTTCCGCAATGCCCACCATAAAGCCCTCCGGGTCGGCCTCGCCCTTGGCAATGGCCGTCAGCTTGGTTTCCCATTCCGCCGTGAGCTGGGGAGAAGTCAGCACTTCCGGCAGGACACACACAAGGTTGTGGCCGTCCTTGGTGGGAAGTAGCTGCTTGCCTTTGCGTTCCACAAAGCCCATCTGCACCAGCTTTTCCAGAATGGAAGCGCGGGTTGCCGGGGTTCCCAAACCTTGGCGCTCGGCGTCCTCCGGCATATCCTCGGCCCCGGCACGTTCCATAGCAGACAGCAGCGTATCTTCGGTATAGGGCTTGGGCGGCGTAGTGAAATGCTCGGTGATACTGGCCTCCACCGGGTCAAAGGTCTGGCCCTCGGTGATCTCCGGCAGCTCCCTTGCCAGCTCCGGCGCGTCCTCGTCGGCGTCGGTCTTGAACGACGCCTTGAAGCGGCGCTCAATCTCTTTCCAGCCGGGGGTGAGAATGGTTTTGCCCTTGGCGGTGAACTCGTTCCCGGCGCAGGTGAATGTGGCGGTGACAGCCTCATACACATGGGGCGCGGCCACAGCACACAGCAGCTTGCAGCACACAAGGGACAGCAGTTTCTTTTCGCCCTCGGTCAGCCCGTCAAAGCCTTTCTGCACAAACTCCATCGTGGGGATAATGGCGTGGTGATCGGACACCTTTTTGCTGTTCAGCACCCGGCCAAACTGCGGGGCAATGTCCAGCCCTGCCGCAAAGGAAAGCAGCGGCCACAGGCCGGACACAATGCTTTCCGCTGTGGGCTGCATATCGTCGGTAAGGTACTGGCTGTCGGTGCGGGGATAAGTCAGCAGCTTCTTTTCATAGAGCTGTTGGGCATAGTCAAGGGTCTGCTTGGCGGTAAATCCAAACAGGCGGTTGGCCTCCCGCTGCAAGGTGGTGAGATCGTAAAGGCGGGGCGGCTGCTCCGCCTTTTTCTCACGCTTCACCGATACACAAACGGCCTGCGCTCCTGCACAGGCCGTCTTGGTGGCGTCGGCGTCGTCGGGGTTCATAAAGCGGTCACTGGCCGCCTCCATGCCGCCCGCCGCGATATGGACAATGTGGTATTTCTCTTTCTTGAAATTGCTGATCTTGGCCTCCCGGTCAACCAGCATATTGAGGGTAGGCGTCTGGACACGGCCCACGGTCAGGGTCTTGTGATAGAGGATGGAGAAAAGCCGGGTGGCGTTGATCCCCACCAGCCAATCGGCCTGCGCCCGGCACAGGGCCGATTGATACAGGTCGTCGTAGTCGGCCTCCGGTTTCAGGTGGGCAAAGCCCTCGCGGATCGCGGCGTCCTCCATGCTGGAAATCCAAAGGCGCTTGAACGGCTTTTTGCAGCCCGCCATCTGGTAGACGAAACGGAAAATCAATTCGCCCTCACGCCCGGCGTCGGTGGCGCACACAAGGCCCGTCACGTCGGGGCGCTCCATCAGGGAACGCAGCACGGCAAACTGTCCTTTTTTCTCGGCGGGGATGATGTACTGCCACTCCTGCGGCAAAATCGGCAGGTCGTCATAGCGCCACTTCTTGAAACGCTCGTCATAGGCTGCGGCGTCGGCAAGGGAAACAAGGTGGCCGATACACCAGCTCACCAGATAGCCGTTTCCCTCCATGTAGCCGTCCTTTTTCTGATCCGCACCGATCACGCCCGCAATGCTGCGGGCGACGCTCGGTTTCTCTGCAATTACCAACTGAATACTCATTCCTTATTCCTCCTTATCCTGCGCGGGTTCCTCGTCCTCCGGGGCCGGTTCGTCCTCGTCGTCCTCGTCCTCGCCAAAATCGTATTCGTCCAGCTCGTCGCCGCCCTTGGTGTCGGCCTTGGGCTTCTTAAACTTGAAGAAGTAAAGGGCCGCGCCGCCGCCGATCAGGGCCACTACAAGGAACACCACAAGACCGCCCATGCCGGTGCTTTTCGCTTCATCTTCCTGCGGCTGCTCGGTTTCCTCCGGCTCCTGCGGTTCCGGCTCCGGGCCGGTACACTCGGTCATATTGGTTTTACATACCGGGCAATTCGTGTTGACGGCTCCCGCCGCGCACTTGGTCGTACAGGTACAGGTTTCCGGGGCGGTTTTGCCGTCCTCCAACAGTGCTTGCAGGTCGGCGTCGTCTACTTGGTTGAGGAAGTGAACGGCGGTTTCCTTGTCCTCGTTGGCGCGGTCGATCAAGATATAAAAGTAGTTGCCCGCCTTGGTGGTAACGGTGATAAGCTGCTTATCTCCGTAGAAATCATCCACCAGTGTTGCGTTGCCCTCCGGGGTGACAGGTACGCCCTCCGGCTCCATGCCGCCGGTGGTGGGTTCTTCCTCCTGCGGGGCCTCGGTGGTTTCCGGCAAAGGCTCCGGGTTGGGGTCAGTACCACCGGCAAACGCGGTGGTGGAAAAGGCCGTCAGGCAAAGCACGGCGGCCAGCGTCACGGTAAACGTGCGAATGATCTTATTCTTCATCGGCATTGTCCTCCTGTTCAAAATCCGGCTGCGGGGCCGGGGCGGTCTGCAAAGCGCCGCCACGCAGGAACGCCGCAAATTCCTCCGGCTTCATGTTCAGGCCGCGCACAAGCTGGATGATCTGCAAATTCTCCTGTTCGGTCTTTGCCGCTTCCAGCTCCCGAAGCTGCTTTTGCAGCTCCGCGATCTTGGCCTTGGTTTTCTCAATGTCTTTTTCGATACGGTCAAGTTTGTTTGCCATCGTCAAAACTCCTTTCTGGCGTCAAGGCAGACGCCCGTAACAATAGAAATGCTGCTGCCAATAACTCGAATTGAGGTTGGTGTAAGAAATAGGGTCGCCACAGTGCAACATCACGGAATTGCCCACATAAATGCCGACATGGGAAACGCCGGGGGTGTCGTAGGTGCCGACAAAAAATACAAGGTCGCCGGGCTTGGCCTGCTCCGGGAAAACAGGGGTACAGATATTGCAAAGGCCCTGTGCGCCCAGCCGTCCCACGTCCCATCCGCTGTGATTGATTACCCAGCTCACAAAGCCGCTGCAATCAAAGCTGGTGCTGGGAGAGCTGCCGCCCCACACATATGGATAACCCACATACTTTTCCGCCTCGGCCATCATTGCGGCAAAGGTGGCGTCCTCCAAAGCCTCCGGGGGAATGTCGTAATAGGTCGGCTCCTTGACGGTGGAAGCGTTGGGATAGGTGCCGTTGGGAAACAGGTCTGGCCGGTTGCCCAGCGTGTGCATATACACCGCATACAGGCTCATTTGTTCCTCGCCCATGATGTAAACAGGCAGATGGGACATATCGAAGTTTTCCAGCTTCACGTTGCAGATGTAATAGGTGTAGGAAACTTGCACGGTGTAGGGGTTGCCCTCGCTGTCCGTCCGGGTTTCGGTGCGGTATCGGGTTTCGGTTTCAATGGTCTGTGTCAGGGTGTATTGCTTCTCAAAGAGCATGGCAAGGTCGCCTTGCACGTCGCCCAGCGTATAGACGCCCTCATGCAGCGCCGACAGGATGGAAGTCAGTACATAGGGGTCATGGCCGATCTCGTCCAGATCGAAACGGTATTCGTCATAGCCGGGGTGCAGGCTTTCGTAGTTGTCAAGCTCATACTGCAAATCGGCCTCCATGTCCGCATAGGCGGCTTCCGCCCCCAGCATATCGCTGTCCTCGGACAGATAAGACGTGGCCGCCACGCCGGTTCCTGCGCTGCCGAACATGGCCGTACAGGATTGCAGGCCGCCCATAATCAGCATGAGCATAAGGCCCACGCCGCCGATCAGCAGCACACCTTTCCAGTGCCGGGCCACAAAGGACGCGGCCTGTTTGCTTTTCTCGGCGGCTTTCTTGGCGGCTGCGGCGGTGGTTTTGGTGGCGCTGGCTGCGCCCTTTGCCGTCTGACCCGCCGCCCGTGCTGCCTTGGCATAGTCCCGTTTGATTTTCTGTTTCTGCCAGAACCGGGCCACCGGGTTTTTCACCGCCTGCGCCATTTCTGGGTTGTCCCGCAAGGATTTCTGGTAGATGTACTCCGCATTGGCGGCAATGGCCTTTTTCTCGGCCTTGGCTGCGGCCCGGTAGGGTTTGAGCTTATGACGCCGGATGCCGCTGCGGATGGCTTTTCCTGCTTGGCGCTCGGCAAGTTCTTCTCCCTTATGGCCGCCCTCGACGCCCACATTCTCATGCTCAACCTCATGGATTTTCCCATGCAGATACAGGCCCGCTTCCTCCATCGGACGGCTGGCCGGGTTGGGTTTGAGCTTGGGGGCCGGTTTCTCCACCTTGTCAAAGTGCAGCTTGGTTTTGGCCTTGCCCTTGGCCTCGTCATAGACGGTTTCCGTGGTGACGACGCGCTTTTTCGGCAGGGCTTCTTTGGCTGCGTCCAGCTTATCCGCCCGCTTTTCCGCCTTGTGAACGTACTTGGAAAGGGCGGGATCGGCCCGTTCCTCGGCGGTGAATTGCAGGCGGGACGCGGGGCCGGTGGCCTGCGCCGCTGTATTCGCGCCATCCTTGGCGGCCCGCTTCGCCTTGCTGCGCTCCCGGATGTCTCCGGCACGTTCCAGCACCTTTTCAGCGGTGCCGCCCGGCTCGGCTGCGGAATAGTCCTGTTCGGCCTCCCGGCTGGAAATGTTGATGCTCTCGCCGGTGGTCTGGTTATCCAGCGTCAGGCCGTCGCGGGTCATGTGCTGCGTCACCTTGTCACGGGGTTTCAACTGCTTCATAGGGCGTCACCTCCTTGTCTGTCATACCGTTTCGCCCTCACCTAACCGGGTCGTCATAATCTTGTAGAGCTGGCTGCGCTGCGGGATGGGGTTGCGGAACGGCAGAATCACATTTTCATAGATCAAAAGCCCCTCGCCGGGTTCAGAATTGTCCACATACCGTAACTGCTGCGGGGAAATGTTCAATCGCTCCGCAAGGATGCGCCGGTCGCCGGACGCCTGATTGAGCAGGCAAATGAAGTCGCTGTTTTCCAGAATGTTTTCGATCTCCGGGGAAGAAAGCAGGTCTTTGACGTTCTGGGTCGCCCCGGTCGGGATGCCTCCCCATTTTCTGAATCGCTTCCAAATCTCGCAGGAGAAAGCTGCCGTCTGTTCCTCTCGCAAAAGCAAATGGAACTCGTCGCAGAAGTACCACGTCGCCTTGCCTTGGCTGCGGTTTTGGGTCACACGGCCCCAAATCTGGTCTTGGACAATGAGCATACCGAGCTTCTTTAATTGTTTTCCCAGCTCTTTGATGTCAAAGGCCACAATGCGGTTTTCGATGTTGACATTGGTGCGGTGGTTAAAGACGTTTAGGCTGCCGTTTACATACAGGTCAAGGGCCTGCGCCACACGGTCAGCCTCCGGGATATGCTGGTCTAACAGGGCTTGATGCAGATCGGACAGGATCGGCATATTCTCCGGGCGGGGGTCTGCCAGATAAGGCCGGTAGATCACCTGCACAGCACGGTCAATGACCGTCTTTTCAATGGCTTCCAGCCCGTTCTTGCCGCCCATGACAAGCTCACAGAACGACAGCACGAAATCACTTTTCAAGGCCAGCGGATTTTCGTCCTCGCTGTAATTCAGGTTGATGTCCAGCGGGTTTACATAGGATTTGCTGGTAGGCGACAGTTTCACCACTTGGCCGTGGAGCCGCTTCACAAGGGGATAATATTCCGCCTCTGGATCGCAGATATATACATCGTCCGGGGTACAGAGGAACACACTGACGATCTCGGATTTACAGCTCATGGATTTGCCGGAACCGGGAGTACCCAGCTTCAAGCCGTTGGGACACCGCGCCCGTTTTCTGTCCAGCATAATCATGTTGCCGGTCTTGGCATTGACGCCGTAATACATGGCGTCGCCGCCCATGAAAAGCTCCTGTGTCACGAAAGGCACAAACACGGCCACGCTGGAAGTCGTCAAGGAACGCTCGATCTTGATGTGGTTGGCCCCCAGCGGCAGGCTGCTCATAAGGCCCTGTTCCTGCTGGTAGTCCAGACGGACAAGAGAACAGTTGTATTTCTGTGCCACGCCTGCGGCCCAAAATACATCGTTCTCCAACTTCTGCCGGGTGTCGGCGGTGTTCATCACCAGAAAGGTGATCTGGAACATTCGCTCATTCCGGCTTTGCAGGGTTTTCAAAAGCTCCTTGGCGTCCTGTCCGTAGGTGGCAAGGTCGCTGGGCAGGATGTCCATGTCGTAGCCGCTGCGGACAGCTCGTTTCTGTTCCTGTATCTTCATGGCGTCAAGGTCGGTGATCTTGCGCTTAACCGTCTTGATGGCCTCGCTCTGGTCGATGGCCTGCACATGGAGATTGACGACAATGCCGTTTTCCGTGTTGAGAAAGTCGGCCAGCATTTCGTCCGACAGCTCCGGGGACAGGATGTTTAAGAAGCTCACAGCCCCATACTTGCCGCCCAGCCCGAACATCCGGGAATTGCCGAAGCGGAACGAGGACGGGGCAATAAAATCTTTGGTGGAGAGGCCGGACGGGGCCAGCCATTTCCATTCAAATTGAAACGGCTCGGCGTCGGGGTGGAGTACCCCATGCAGCACTTCCAGACGTTCCTTGGCGTCCAGCACATGAGCCACGGCCCCCATCGTCTTGAAATAGCCCAGCAGGTCGGTTTCAATGCGGGTCAGACGGGCGCGGGCCATTTTCAGGTTGTCGGCCTCGATGGTGAATGTCAGGAACTTGCGCTTGGTGAGGCCGTTGTTGCCCCGCACAAGCTGGTCTTGCAGGATGCCGGAATACTCCGCCCGGATGTCGTCGAAGTCGTCCCCCTGCGCCTTGATCTCAAAGCTCTTGGCGTACTGCTTGGGGTCGGTCTTGCGGTTGACAAAGGAAAACTGGACGTGGATCGAGGCGTCCAGATAGTTGTAGAGATCGCACAGGTTTTCAAAAATGGCTGTCTTGGTGTCGGCCTGTGCAAGCTGATAGCTGATGTCGGCAAACTCGATGCACTTGCTGAACGTGTTGGCCGTCACCCTGCAAATCCCGTCCGGGTACATGGCCTGATACGGGATGCTGGCCTGTGCGGAATGGGCTTTGCCGTCGCCCTTATACTTGCGGATGATGGCCTGTATTTCCCGCTTTTCGGCGCGGGTGAGCTTTACAGGCGGCTCGTTTCTTTGCTTTTCGGACAATCGCATTTACCTCCTTTTCCATTTGGTGCTGCCGCATAAGGGCAGTATAGGCGTTGTCGGTTTGGTAGGGCCTTTCCTTGGGCTGGATAAAGCAGCATTGGACGATCTGCCATACCACCACTTCAAGGGGCTGGCCGTGGCGCTCGTACAGGGCCAGCAGGAAGCCCGGCAGCATGATAAATACCATGAGCAGGGCCGCCGCGCTGCCAGTCACCCGGCCCCGGAGCAAAAAATAAAGCGGGACGCCTACAAGAAGCGCACCGCCGAAGCAGATCAGTTGCCGTTTGGTAAGCCCAAACACAATCTTGGATTTTACACGGGTCAAATCCTTTGGGACGGTCACATAAGCCATTCAAATCACCTCGTTTCTGATACAGTTTCTTGTGGGGTCAGGGAAAGATCACTGTCCACCTCGTTTCCCCAAACGTCCCAACCGGGCGCTTTCTGTCTGGCAAACAGCTCTACGCGGGTCAGGTCGCCCGCCAGCTCAATGATTTTGTCACGGGTCACGTCCGGCTTTTTGCTGTGTTCCTCCACGGGGGAAATAATAAACTGATGGACACCGGCGCTGCGGCGCTTGGGTTTGCCTCGTTTGGCAAGCAGGCAGATTTCCGCATTGCCTCTCGTCCAGTAGCCCAGCCCGTAAAACCATGTGGGGCTTTTCTTGTTGAGCTTTAACCAGACAAAGGCCACCGTTTTGAACGTAAAGCCCCATGCCCGGATCAGGCGCAGGGCTTCCGGGAGCTGCGGGAATGTAGCCCACAAAAACAGCAGACAGTCCTTTTCCGCCAGTGTTTCCACCGGCAGGGCGCACAGCTCGTCAATGCTCATGGTGGGATAGTGATGTTCCGCCGCACCTGTTTTCTTGCACTCATACCGCCACGGCGGATCGGCGTAAATGATGTGGTATCGTTTCTTTTGTACTTCCTCGATGGTTGGTAGTCCTCCTGTCTGTTAATGCGCGGTAAAGACGGCTTTCGATATGCTGCCGGTCTTGAACAGACAGAAGCAGAGCAGAACCGTGTAGCCCATACAGCCCCAAATGGCCCCGGATATATCCGCTGCCTGTCCGATCTGCTGGATCAGCACCGCATAGATGCCGACAACCACCATAATCAAAAAGGCTTGGAAGCCCAGCGCCAACAGGGATTTCAAGTAGTTCTGGCCGACGCCGCGCCACTCCGCATTGCCCAGCGTGGCAAGGGGGATCGGCCCCAGCGCGGTCACGGCATAAATCTCAATCATTCTTCCGTAGGTCACAAGGAAAATGCAGATGGAAAGAATGTTCATCGTCAGCCCCACAACAAGGGTCTGGAACCACAGGCCGAGAAGCGGCCCGATGTCCATAGCTTCCAGTTGTGCTTCAAGGTCGGGAATGAGGGTGTCAAAGTCAATACTGGTTTCCCCGATAATCACCCCGGCGCTCTGGTTGACGACGGCTTGGGTGGCGTCGAAAACGCCCATGACGATATTCCATGTGTTCGTCACAATGAGAATGGCAAAAGCACTTTTGAAAATCCAGCGGAAGAACATGGACGTGTCAAAATCGTGCATATTGTTCTTTTCCACGATCATGTCTATCAGCTCATAGCACATGATAACGGCAAGGATCGCCGCTGCAATGGGGACGATCACCGTGTCCGACAGGGATTGCAGCATATTGAATATGCCGCTGTTCCACGCTTGCGGCGTCGTCCCCACATCCGAGGCGATTTCCCCGACTTTCGTATTGACCGTGCTGAACAGCCCGGACAGGTTGCCCATGATGCCGTCGATTAAAATGCCTTTGATCCAATCCCCTATGAGTTCGCCTATCATGTGGGTTCACCTCCTTTGCAGCGCTCTCCCGCATGGAACCGGGAGAGCGCTGCGGGGTTTCAGGATTTAACAGTTATGGTTGGGCTGGTTGGCGGACAGCCGGGAAGATCAGCCCAGCAGACCAGACAGCAGGGGAACCAGAGTGACGCCGATCAGGGCAACGCCACCGCCCGCGACGAGCTGTTTTATCCCCAATTAGGTGTAAAACTCTGCTCGATGGCGGGCGGCGGCGTACAAAAAATCTATATGGTGTTTTTAAGAGAACCGTCCCGGCGGGACAGGTCAGGCAGTGACCTGTTCCACCTCTGGGATGGGTTTGAGATTAAAATGAATTTCGATAGAAATGTGTCTTGTTTTATCTTCGTCAATGCGCTCATGCACGACGATTTCTTTGATTAAGCGGTTAAGGGTGGCTGCGTCCAGCTCTGTGATGTTGGCGTATTCCTGAATGGCTTCCACCCATTGTTTTGCATCATTGGCAAGCTGGACTTCATCGGACAGCCGCTTTCTGCCCTCGGACACTTTTGTTTTAAGCTCCGTCTGCTCGGTCTGTGTCTTTTCCAGCATGGTGTTGAAATTCTGTTCACTGATACGCCCTGCAATCATATCCTCATAAAGCCGCATTACCATTTTGTCCAGAATCTCAATCCGTTCCTCGTCCCTTGTAAGGGAGCGTTCCATTGCTTCCCGCTGTTCCCGCTGCTCGGCTTCACAGGTATTGGTCAGGCGGTCGGCAACCGCTTCCCCGTCCATCAGGGCAGCTCTGGCACATTCCCGGATTTTCCGCAGCACATGGCTGTAAAGGGTGTCATAGTCAATCCGATGCTGGGTGCAGTGGTTCTTTCCAAAGGCATTGTAGGTCTTGCAGGAATAAATCTGCTGAGGATGTTTTGCGTTTGTGTAGCGTACCGTCAGCGACTTCCCACACTCGCCGCATTTTATCAGTCCGGCAAACAGGCTGATTTCATTGGTCTGCCCCGGACGCTGGCGGGATTTCAGCTTATTCTGCACAATGTCAAAGCTCATGCGGTCAATCAGCGGTTCATGCTGCCCCTCCACCACAATCCAGTCCTCCGGCTTCTTTTCCCCAATCGTGCCGATTTTGAAACGGTAGTCCTTTTTCTGGGAAGCAATCGCCCCGGTGTAGACGGGATTCATCAAAAGGTCTTTGATAACGGAGAAGTCCCACATATACCGTCCTTTTTCTGGGTCTTTCTTTTCCCATTTGGTGCGGGTATTGCGAAGCCCCCGTTCCCGGTTCCACCATGTGGGGCAGGGGATTTTTTCTTCCTCCAGCCGTCTGCGGATATAGTTCGGACCATGACCGTTCAGGGCATATCCGAAAATCAGTCGCACAATCGGGGCGGTTTCCTCGTCAATGAGCAGATGGTTTTTGTCCTCCGGGTCTTTCCGATACCCAAACGGGGCAAGACACCCGGTAAACTGTCCTTTCTGCGCTTTCAGAAGATAAGAGGAATGGACTTTCTTGGAAATATCCTTGCTGTACATCTCGTTCAGGATATTCTTGAACGGGGCAATATCGTTGTTATCACGCAGGGTGTCGATACCGTCATTCATGGCGATATAGCGGACACCGTTTCTTGGGAAAAAGTCCTCAATCAAATGCCCGGTTTGCAGATAGTTACGCCCCAGTCGGCTGAGGTCTTTCGTGATGACAAGGTTGATTTGCCTGCGCTCAATGGCTCTCAACATTCTCTGTAAATCAGGACGCTCCATATTAAGACCTGTGAAGCCATCGTCCTGATAGACTGCCACAACCTCCCATCCCTGCTTTTCGCAGTATTTTTCCAGCATATCACGCTGGTTTGCGATACTGGCACTTTCGCCTTGCAGGTCATCGTCCTTTGACAGCCTGCAATAGACCGCTGCACGATACCCTCCGGCAAGTGCCGAACCGATTGTTCTGTATTCCATTTCGTTCATCATAGCCATTTACCCACACAATCCAGACGGTATCTGGCTCTTTTGAACCTCATCTTCATTATAGCTCATATCTTTCCTTTTAGCAAGATATTCTTTCGTATTTGTCTTACCGTATTTCTGGGAAATCAGGCTGACGAACACATCGGTTGCGTCCAGTTCCCCGTCAAATACCGTTGTAACATGAATCTCTGTTTTGTTTTTTGCCATAGGCAGTTATCCTCCATACATGAAAATAGCCAGACAGAGGGTGTCGGCAACGAAGTCCGGCAACGGGCTTCAAAAGACCTTGCAAACAATCTCAATCTGGCGATGGTTACTATTTATACTTTTCTTTTATTTTTCTGTTGTTTTGGTTGTCATAGGGGAGAAAAGCCGATAGTTTCGGGATTTTCCCCGGCAACCGGCTCGGCAACGGGATAGCAACAGGGGGTGCAACAGGCTGTCATTTTCAGAATGGAAGCTCCATCTGTTCTGTGACCTCCACAAAACCATCCATCGTTTTTTCAGACGGGTTGCCGGAGTCCGTTGCCGGGTTTTCACGCTCCCAGCCCTTTTGTCTGCCATATTCGGAAAACATTCTTGGGTTCGGGAAGTACCGCCAGCCGGAAATGCACTGGTTCATAATCTCGTTGATTTCCCGGATTTCCCATTGCTTCGGCTCGTCAAAGGCATGGTTCAAGGCTTCCTTGTAGAGCTGCTTGGAGCAGACCATGCTCCCGGTGTACTTATCAAGATACGCCTGTATCATCCCGGCTTTGGTGTCCTCCGGCATAAAATCCCGCTGGTGTTCTTTGAGATACCGCTGCATGGCGGGGCTGAAAGCCAGCTTGAACCTGCCGCTTCGGTAAATCTCCATCGCTTCTGCCCACATCTGCTCGATATAGGCTCTGGAAGCAGCTTCATCCTCCAAAATGTGAACCTCGGCTTGTTCCGGGTACACCATGACGGGGATAAAGCGGCGATTGCCGGAACGGTCAAGGGGCAGGAAGTCAAGAGCATTGGAAGTGCCGCCAAACACGCACTGGCGGGGGCGGTCTGCCGGGTGGGTTTCATAGGGTATCTTGTAGACCTCCTTCTGCCGGCTTAAAAATGACTTGATTTCTTCGATGCTCTTGGCGTTTGCGGTTGCCATCATTTCCGACATTTCGATAATCCAGTGACCTTGCAGCTTGCGGTACACATTGTCATCGTCCAGCTTCCGCAAATCATCGGAGAACCACTCGTCCCGGACTGCCAGCAGACGGAAGAAGGTGGACTTGCCAGCCCCCTGACCTCCGACCAGACAGAGCATGATTTCAAACTTGCACCCCGGCTGAAAGGCTCGTGAGATTGCACCCAGCAGGAACAGCTTCAACGCTTCATAGGTGTAATCGTCTGCGTCAGCCCCCAGAAAGTGCCGCAGGCAGAAACGGATTCGTTCTGTCCCGTCCCACACAAGGGTATTGAGATAGTCCCGGATGGGATGGTACTTGTTTTCATTCGCCACAATCCCGATGGCGTTATCAATCTTTTTCTCATTGGTAAGCCCATAGGTTTCTTCCAGATAAAGAAGCAGATACTTCATGTCCGTATCGTTCAGGGCGGTGCTTTCCCTGTGAAAACCGATGGGCTTTATGATGTCCTTGCGGTCGGTCAGAATGTTGTATGCGATAGCCCCGGAAAGCAGCGGGTCACGCTGGAATACGGTCAGGCAGTTCCGGATGCTCTGACGGACACCGCCTTTCTCGGTAGTTTCCAGCCCCGCCTTGATTTCCTCAATGCTCTGGGGCGGCTGCATAGCGTTCATGGTGTTTTTTAGTTCTTGCTGCGTCTGCGGCTGCAAGCTCTGCCATTCGTTGTTCAAGCTGTATCACATCCTTTCCGTAGTCCGTAATCAAAGCCGCTTTTTCCTCTGTCTCCCCGAACAGCAGCACATCCAGCAGATATTCCACTTGGGCTTGCTTCTGTAAGGCTTCCACAAACCGGGGATGAAAGGCTTCCTCCGGGAAGTGCGGGACATAATCCTTTCTCCATGCCCTAAGCAGGTGGAGATAATCGGCAAGGATACGGGAGCAGCGGTTCTTTGCTTCCTGAAACTGTTCCTCCGGGGATTTCTGCCGGGGCTTGGGCTTTTTTACCTTTCCCGGCGGCTTCCAGTCCTCATAGGAAATTCCAAAGTCCTGTGCCAGTTGTACGGCGGCTTCTTTCTTTCCCAGCCCATACAGAGCGGCGGCAAAATCAATCACATCCCCATCCGTACCGCAGCCGAAGCAGTGGTAACGCCGATCCAGCTTCATGCTTGGGGTTTTATCGTGATGGAACGGGCAACAAGCCATCCCGTTCCGACCTACATGGATTCCATAATGCTCCGCAGCCTGTCTTGTTGTGACGGACTGCTTCACAGCTTCAAATACATTCAAATCTATCCCTCCTTGAAAATAAGAAAAGCACCTGACATTCTCTGATTGAAAATGGCAAGTGCCTGTTAAAGTTCCATATCCTGTTGTCTGTGTTTCGCCTGTGCCGGGGCGGTTCTTTGTGCTTTTTTCTCGTCTGCCTTATCCTGCAAGACTTCCTTGATGGGCTGCTTCTTGGGCGGCTCTTTGCTTTCCTCTGTGCCGGGTGTGGCTTTCCGTACCCAGTAGCGGATGTCCCGCAGCTTCTTCAAATCCTCCTGTACCTCGGTCAGCGGTACTTTCAGTTCTGCGATTTCGCTGAGAAGCGTTTCCTGCTCCTCTTGCAGCTCCTTTTGGGTACTGTCCTTATCGTCCGGGTGCTTGGCAAGGTAGGCGGCGGCTTTCTCATACCGGGCAACCTCCGGGTGTTCCTGTTTGAATTTCTCCTTTGTTTTCTTAAAAAATATCTTCTGGTACTTCTCATAGACAGCCTTACATTCTTTGCAGTCTGTCCGGCTGGCAAGAATCCCGTCAATCACTTTGCTGCGGGCTTCCTTTGGCTTCATCTGATTGCGGTAATCGGCGGCTGATTTCCCGGACGCTTCCAGAAACGCTTCTAAGTCCTCCACAGTGGAAAGTCCCTTTTGCCGGAGATAGGACAATGCTTCGCTGACTGCCTTTAAGTCCTGTGAAGTCCCCCGGTTCTGTCCAGCCCTCGTCCAGTCCTTCCGTTCTTCCTTTCGTATCTCCATATACTTCATCAGCAGATTGGGAAGAAGTGTTGCTTCCTCCTCCGCCTTTTGTGCAAGCAGTTCTTTCCGTTTTTCTCCCAGCTCGGTAATCCAG
>NZ_QULD01000019.1:0-15039 GCF_003481425.1 Blautia sp. OM06-15AC
TTTTGGTGCAAGCGTAATTCATGAGTAACGTAGCAATATTTTGCGCTTACTTTATAGGTATTCAGATCATATCTGGATAAAGCAGGAATTCACTATGCTTATCTACCACCGTACAGTCCAGACCTGAACCCAATAGAGAAAATGTGGTCAAAAATGAAAGCGATTCTTAGAAAACAAAAAGTACGTGTCGCTTCTGAGCTGCCTGAAGCTGTAAAAAAAGCTCTGGAAATGATAAGGCATACGGATTGTGAGGGGTGGTTCCATGCGTGTGGATATATGCACTAATTTATGGAAATGCTATAGTCGTAAAAAAATTATATATAAGAATAAGTGGTATTGAATATATAAAAGAAACTGTGTTATAATATATTGACATTATAGAGGAAAGGAAAAGTGACAATGGATAATTCTACTAGAAGAATGATTAATTCATTAGCGGAAGATGTATTGAGTGCGTACAATATATCTGTACCAATTGGAAATATTGATGAAATTGTTGAAAAGCTAGGTGGTACTATCCAGAAGGAAGCTTTTTTTTCTGATGGTGCCGTTGAGAAAGAAGGAAATGGATTTAAAATTATTGTATCTCCTTTTCAAGATGAAAAAAGAGAACGTTTTACAATAGCACATGAATTAGGCCATCTTTTTCTTCACATGGGTTATCGAACCAATAATGAATTGTGGGAAAAACAGGAGAATAATATTTATCATCGAATTGGAAATTCAGAAAAGGAATATCAAGCAAATGAGTTTGCGGCAGCTTTTTTAATGCCGGCGACAGAATATCTTGCTGTATTAAACAAAGTGGCAGAGGGAAATATGGTTGATACATCTAAAATAGCAGAATATTTTAACGTATCGATAGAAGCGGCAGCGAATAGAGGAAAATTTTTGGGGTATTTAAGATGGTAGATCAAACTCAGAGATTAAGCAGATATAGAGAATTAATACAGGAACTGAATGAAACGAAAAAAATGGAAATAGCTCGACGAACAGTTGAGCTATTCTTTTCGTTTGATATCGTAAATTCATCGTTGTATAAAACAATCAACTACACAGGATGGTATAATGTGATTATTTCTTTATTTAAAGAAATACAAGCAAGCGTAATGAAACTTATGCCAGGTGCAGAGATGTGGAGAGTTTTAGGGGATGAAATAGTTTTCATAATCCCGATAAAAGAAAACAAGGATTTTTTCGTATATACAGATAAAATATTTGAGATCCTTAATATTTTTGTACTTAAGTTAAAAAATGGTCAATTTTTTGATGAATTGGAAATCGATAATGATAAGAAGCTTTTAATGAAAATGCAAAATGTTATTTCGCTAAAAGCAGCTGCATGGATTGCAATTGTGGGTGAAAATGTACAACAAATAGAACGATATGATAATTTGCTGGAAAGATACAAATTAAGAGAAGGGTATGGGCTTATTGAATTTCTGGGAAATGACATTGATGCTGGATTCAGAATAAAAAAAGAGACTGAAAATAGAAGAATGGTTATAAGTTTTGAACTTGCGTACATCTTAGCAAAGGATACAGACTATTTGAAAAATATACATATCATTACATACAAAACTTTGAGAGGAATTTGGCAGAATAGATTATATCCTATTATTTGGTATCACGATCCCAAATATGCTGAAAACATACAGTTTGAGGACAGTTTTTTTTATGATGAGACAGAAGAAAATGAATTAACAAAAGAGTATTTTTCTAACAGAGAAAATTCAGTATTAAAAAAAGAGATGTATTATAATGTTTATAATGCATTAAATAAAATTTTGTCTGATCAGAATTTGATACATAAATTTGTAAAAATGGATAAAATTATAGAAGATTCACCGACAACACAAACGGCAAAAGGAAATTTGTTAGAACCCAAATTTTTCTTGAGACTTCATTGTGTGGCGGTATGCTATGATAAATCTACGAAGAAAATATTAATAATGAAACGATCAAGTAAAAGAGAAAAATACCCAGATAAGTGGGAATTTGGGTGTGCAAAAGCGGTTTTAGAAAGATCCTTAAATGAACAGATTGAGCAGGAATATTATAATGATTTCGGGGTTAAGATAAAAGTTGTTTGTGATGAAGAAAGAGAAGATAAGCAGCCGATACCGTTGGCATTGTATGAAGTGGAAAGTGAACAAGGAAAAGATAAGGGAGTCATTTCATTAGCTGAAGTAGTCGAAACGTATAAGAAAAGCGATTTTAAAGAAAATGAAAAACATTCCGAAGTGCGCTGGATTTCGAGAGAAGAAGTTGATACCTTTAAGGAAGACACTGTTAAAGATTTTAAAAACACATTAAAGCTGGCATTTGCAAAAATGGAGGAGATGTATGGAAATACAGATGAATGATAATTCTATAGTAGAGATGTTGGAAACAATATTTTCGAATGTTAATAGTTGGTTAAATTTTGCAGAAGCAAAAAACGCTGCATTGATGGCGTTTAATATAGCAATGTTAGCAGTAACATGGGGGAGTACAGAGAATGCTGGTAAGAACATATTATTTTATGGTGTGAATCTTGCAATAGTAATATCAACAATCATAGCTTTAAAATCGTTTAAGCCTGATAAGGGAAAATGTAAAGAAGAAACAGGCGTTATAAAAGAAAATGATAATTTGCTTTTTTATGAAGACATTGCAAAGTATTCGAAAGAAAGTTATTTAATAGCTCTATACAAAAAGTATCAAGATACAGTGAAAACGGAAGATGAGCTTTTAAAAAGAGAAATAGATTATGCGGATGAAATAACATACAATGCTAAAATTATTGTTCAAAAATATAAGTGTTTTAAGAATGCATGGTATGTGGATTTTATAGGATTGGTGGGAATTGCTGTATTAATTCTGGCAGCCTAAAATGTGTAAAATTTCAATGGATAGTTTTTCATCGTTTACTTAAAAACAGGCTGAGCAATAGACGAATGTAAAACAAAGGAGTTGATATTGTGCCGTCATTAGCTTCATTTCAATTAACACCGCCTCAGGATGCGAGAGAGTTTGAACAATTGATGAGGGATTACTGTAATTGCATATATCCAGGAATGGCATGCTTATTTGCACGACCTGGGCAGAAACAGTATGGCGTTGATGTTGTTAGTACAGGCTCCAATGGGGTGGTGGCAATTCAGTGTAAGAATTATCAAGATATGTCTGTTTCAATTTCGATGATAGATCAGTGGATTCAGGGCGCAGAGGAGTTTAAACCGGAGATTTCTCATTTCATAATTGCGATTGGCGCTAAGACGGATGGAGAGATTCAAAAGTATGTGCTCGAAAAAAATCAATATCGGCAAAGCCATAATTTGTTTTCTGTTGAAGTAGTCTACTGGGAGGAGATCAGTGCATTTTTGAAGTCTGATGCACGAATACTGCAACGTTATTATCCGTTTATCAATACGGATGGAATCCAAGATCAATTTGATATTGCTTATAGCAGTTTAGACATAATTCGGCATGATTTTGTAGAGTTGATATTGAGGTATAAAATTCTGGATTTTTTGTTGGAAGATCCTTTTGTAGGTATAAAAACAGAATATCTTATATTGTCAGACAAATTTGATATAGCTTTAAAAGATCTGCTTCAGCGGACTGTGTTTTTGCAAGAAACTGAATTATATCAGAAAATAATCGCATTCTGTGGAAAATGGAATAAATATAATGGCTATATAGGGCTTAAAGTACAACCGAGCAATAATGGGCAATATGTCAGAATGAATCAAGTGCTGATGGAGGATTATGAAGAAATAGAAGCTATTGTTCAAAGAATGAAAAGTGAAATCTGCGAAATTTACGAATCAATAAGTCAATAAATGTAATGAAAAAAGGAAGATTTTTGACAAAATCTGTGATATACTAAAATACAGGTGTTTCAATCTATGATTGAAAAACGATGTTCCCTGGAGAGGGACAGAAATTAATACTACAATGATAAAGTAAGGAACAAAGAAAAGACATGTCACACAAAACTCTATTTTTACAGCAGTCCTACATCGACTGCACAAACCAGTACACCGCGCTTCTGGAAGCGCCGAATCTGCCGTTATGGGATTATGTAATTCTCACAGCATCCAATGAGGAGCAGGCTGCATCGTACCGTACACAGATTCAGTATCGTCTGGAGCACCATATGATTCCAGAGTCGACACACTATGCAGTTCTTCCGGATCCAGACGGAAAACGAGTAGGCAGCGGCGGCGCCACATTGAATGTTCTGCGCTACGTTCATGAAAATGCAGGCTCATTCGAGAATCAGCGGATTCTGGTAATCCATTCCGGCGGCGACAGCAAGCGGGTGCCGCAGTATTCTGCCTGCGGAAAGTTATTTTCACCGGTGCCACGTGTTCTGCCGAATGGAAAACGTTCTACTCTGTTTGATGAATTTATGATTTCCATGAGTGGTGTGGCCGCACGGATGAATGCTGGTATGTTGGTGTGTTCCGGCGATGTGCTGCTGCTGTTCAATCCGCTGCAGATTGATTTTTATGGCAAAGGTGCAGCGGCGCTTTCGATTAAAGAGCCGGCGGAGATCGGAAAAAATCACGGTGTTTACCGGGTTGACAGCGAAGGAAATGTAGGTGGTTTCCTGCACAAAAAAACAGTGGAGCAGCTGCAGAAACTGGGAGCTTCGGATGATCAGGGAAATGTAGATATCGATACAGGAGCGGTAATCTTCAACAGTGAGATGCTGCAGGCGCTGTACCAGCTGGTGGATACGAAAGAAAAATTTGCAGCTTATGTGAATGAGAGTACCAGGCTTTCCTTTTATGCTGATTTTCTCTACCCTCTGGCATCAGACTCTACGCTGGAGCAGTATTATAAAGAAACACCGGAAGGTGATTTTACGCCGGAACTGGAACAGTGCAGAACGGAGTTGTGGAGTGTATTGCATCCGTATCAGATGAAACTGATTCGAATGTCACCGGCTGCATTTATCCACTTTGGTACGACAAAAGAACTGCGTGAGCTTATGACAGAGCGGATGGATGAATTCTATTATCTGGGATGGACATCGAACATCAACACGAATCGGGAGGAAGCGGATTTTGCAGCTTCGAACAGTTACGTCAGCCCGAATGCAGAGATTGGAAAGGGAAGCTACCTGGAAGACTGTATGATTCGCAATAAGTCACAGATAGGTGAAGAGTGTGTGATTTCCGGCGTGACATTAGATGGTCAGACGATTCCTGCGCATACTGTTCTGCATGGACTGAAACAGCAGAATGGAAAATTTGTTGTCCGCATGTACGGTGTTTCTGACAATCCGAAGGAAGCATTGCTGTTTGGAAAAACATTGCCGATGCCGCTCTGGGAAGCTGCGATTTATCCAGTATGCGATTCAATGGAAGAGGCAGTGCATCAGACACTGGAAGCCTGGAGAGAAGGTTTTCCGATTCGGGAAGATGCGATTTCACTGAAAGACAGCTTTAACCAAGCAGATCTTTCTGCACTGCTGCCGTGGCAGGAGAAGGTATCGGATAAAGTAGAACTGGAAGAAATTCTGGAGGCAATTGATCGAAAGGAAAATTTAACCAGACTGGTTGAGCAGATGCGGGATGGTATCTCAGAGCGGGTGAAAGGTGAACTGCTGAAAGAAGCACAGAGATTAAGCGAGACAGAGCTTGATCAGTTCAGCAGAAAGATCAGAATTTATTATGTTCTGTCCTGTTTTGATGAAAAGTATATGGACTCCTGCTTTGCGACCATCAGCAGCGGTATTCTTGCCGGAGCTGTAAAAGGTCTTTGTTATGATGCCGATGCGAAAATGGGAAAAGATCAGGTTACCGTAAATCTTCCGGTCCGTGTGAACTGGGGAGGCGGCTGGAGTGATACACCGCCGTACTGCATGGAACATGGCGGAACCGTACTGAATGCGGCTGTGATGCTGGACGGAAACTGCCCGATCGAAGTTGTGGTTAAGAAAGTCGACGAACCGGTGATTGTTCTCGCAAGTGCGGACAGTGGTGCCGAGCAGACCTTTACCGATATTTCCAGTTTACAGGATTCCAGCAATCCATACGATCCGTTTGCCCTGCACAAAGCGGCACTGATTGCCTGCGGCGTGATTCCATATAAGGATCCGATTTCCGTGCAGGAAATCACGGAAAATCTGGGAAGCGGCCTGTATCTTTCCACGCAGGTCATCAATATCCCGCGCGGTTCCGGCCTTGGAACATCTTCGATTCTGGCGGGTGCCTGTGTAAAAGCGCTGTATGAGATGCTGGGAAAAGAGGTAACAGACGAAGAGCTGTATGACCGTGTTCTTTGCATGGAACAGATTATGTCTACCGGCGGCGGATGGCAGGATCAGGTCGGAGGTCTGGCACCGGGAATCAAGATGGTTTCGAGTGAACCGGCAATTCGACAGAGAATTACGTGTGTGCCGTGCAAAATCAGTGAAAAAACAAGAAAAGAACTCGATGAGCGTTTCTGCCTGATCTATTCCGGGCAGCGCAGACTGGCAAGAAATCTGCTGCGGGATGTCGTTGGAAGATACGTCGGAGGAATCGAGGATGCGGTGGATGTCTTATATGAGATCCAGCAGACAGCGGTTCTGATGCGGTTTGAACTGGAAAAAGGAAATATCGATGGATTTGCAGAGCTTTTGAATCAGCACTGGGAATTATCAAAGAAGCTCGATGCGGGCTGTACCAATACATGTATTGACATGATTTTCCATTCCGTGGAAGATCTGATCGATGGAAAGATGATCTGCGGTGCCGGCGGAGGCGGTTTCCTTCAGGTAGTGCTGAAAAAGGGCGTAACGCAGGAAGATGTGCGGAAACGGCTGCACGAAGTATTTCAGGACAGTGGTGTTGATGTATGGCGCTGTTCGCTGGCATAGAAGGAGGAACATATGCTAAAAGGAATATCACCGCTCATATCTCCGGAGCTTTTAAAAATCTTAAATGAAATGGGACATGGAGATGAAATTGTTTTTGCGGATGCAAACTTTCCAACCGTAAGCACAGGAAAACAGGTAGTTCGGGCAGACGGAATCGGTGCTGTGGAATTGCTTGACGCTGTTTTACAGCTGTTTCCTCTGGATCAATATGATGAGGATCACTTTATATTAATGGAAGTTGTTCCGGGAGATCCGGTAAAAACACCTATTTGGGGTGAGTATAAAGAAGTTCTGAAAAAATATGAACCAGAAGCGCATGTACATACGTTGGAACGATTTGCGTATTATGAACGTGCTAAAGAAGCGTATTGTGTTGTAGCAACAGGAGAAACTGCACAGTATGCAAACATCATTTTGAAAAAAGGTGTTGTAAAATAGGATTTAGGAAGGAGAGGAACTGTTAAGATGAGGCGAAGAAATAAGCGGGGGGGGGTATCACGATAATTCACGAACGAACCTTGTAGTAGGAATTTTATGTGTTGTATTGGCAGTACTTCTAGGTGGGATTTTATGGTTGGACAAAACAGAAGAAGATCAGAGATCAGCAGAACTTCAGAGGCTTAATAAAAAAGTTTTTCAGGAAAGACAAGAACAAAAAGCAGCATTGAAACAGAAGGAAGCGGAGGACAGTTTTTATCAGAAGTTGTCCGATGGATTTGATGTGAATGTTTTGATTGTCGGTGATTCGATTGGTGCTGGCGCTGGTACTCAAAGCGATGGAACAGAATGGTTTGGACAGTTGCAGGCATATTTACAGACAATTGATAAGGGAAATATCTCTTTTACCAATATCTCTATGGGAGGAAATGCTTCCTATGCGGGCTATGCCCGTACAATGGCTTTAAATGATGGTATAGATTATGACTTAGCTATCATCTGTTATGGACAAAACGACGGTATAGATGGTTTTTCTACAAACTACGAATCGATTATTCGTGCGATCAGAAGCAGATACCCAGATTGTTCTATTATTTCTATTCTAGAATCCTCTCAACGTGAGTATACGGATAAAATGACAACAATTCAGAGCATTTGTGAACATTATGGCATTCCAGTAGCTGATACAATTGCAGCGTTTAACAATTCTGGAAAAAATTATGAGGAATTGTCTGATGACGGAGTTCATCCGAACGATGCCGGTCAAGGAATCTATTTTGAAACTGTTAAAGCAATAATTGATGATAATGTGGCAGCATCTACTGGCAAGATGGCGGATTGTGATGTAATTGATGAAAATGTACATAGATTTGATAATTTTATCTGGTACGATGCAGAATCTGATTTTGAACGTGTGGATGATACAACATTTATTTTGAATGTGGCTGCGTCAGGAATTATGGGAATCGATTATACGTATGAATCGGGAGATAATAAAGCTGATATTTATGTGGATGGAGAGTTGTTTGAATCGCCAACAGTGACATTTGATTACGATTTTTCTCAGCGTCATATACTTGTGGTTAATAATGATTGTACAGTGCAAGCAAAGATCAAAGTTGTGTTTAACAGTAAAGAACAGGCTGATGGTTTTTATGGAATGTGCTTCAGCTGGAAATAAGAAAGTTGAAGGAGAGGAGGAAAGAGAATGGACTATTTTTCATCATCCTCTCCTTCTGTGTCCTCACAGCGCATCTTATATACGCCTTCCGGATTTGCGCGTACGACGCTTCTGTATCTGCAGGAAACAGGTTCTCTGCATGCGATTTCTGCACATACCTCACACCGTGAACATTTGGCATCTTACCTGGTGTTTCTGGTGACTTCCGGGTCGGGAGAACTGGAGTTTAATGGAAAAAGCTATCCGCTTCAGGCTGGAGATTGCGTTTTTATTGATTGCCGCAAACCATATTCCCACGCAACGTCTACGGATTTATGGACATTGCAATGGTGCCATTTTTATGGGCATATTATGCCTGATATTTATAAGAAATATCAGGAACGCGGGGGAATGCCCGTATTTCATCCGAAAGAAATTTCGGAGTTGGTTCAGGTTATGACGGAGCTTTATGCCACGGCAGGATCAGACAGTTATGTGCGCGATATGAAGATCAATGAGATATTGAATCGATTGATTTATGTTTTAATGGATAATTCATGGCATCCGGAGCATACAACGCATTCCAGAAAACGAATCGATCTGGAAGGTATAAAACATTATCTGGATGAGCATTATAAGGAACATATTACGCTGGAACTGTTGTCACAAAAGTTTTTTATCAACAAATATTATCTGACAAAGATTTTTAAAGAAACGTATGGAGTTACAATTATTTCGTATATCGAAGAAAAACGTATTACACAGGCGAAAAATCTTCTTCGATTTACAGATTTGACTGTAGATGAAATCAGTACGGCAATTGGCCTGAATGATGCAAATTATCTGGCGCGCCGTTTTCGAAAAATAGAAGGAATGAGTCCGGGAGAATACCGGAAAAAATGGTAAAACAGAAAACCGCAAATCATTTTCAGCAGATCGGGCAGAAAATGGTTTGCGGTTTTTCATTACAATTTAGAAAAGGGACGGCAGATCGTATTTATGTTTATCGTGTACATTGATGTCTTTTCCGAATTGGACTTCAATGATCTGCAGTTCCGTATCAGCAAAAATGGTGTGTTTGCTACCTGCATTCATCTGCAGGGTGTCACCGGCGTGAACATTGTAAACAACGCCGTCGATCACGGCACGTCCTGTGCCGGAAATAACGTTCCAGACTTCGTTCCGGAAATCATGACTGTGGTAGTTCATCTGATGACCCGGATTTAAAGTTACTTTAATCGTAAGGCTTTCTTTTTCGATATCCAGAATGCGGAAACTGCCCCAGGATTTTTCTGCAAACATAACGCGGTGATCCAGGGTATTGACAAAGGGCTTGATGTAACTGGACTGCTCTTTGTCGGAAACCAGGATGCCGTCCGGGCTTGCAGAAACTACAATATCTTTCAGACCCATACAGAGTACGGGAAGATTCAGCTCGTTGACTACGTGCACATTTCTGCAGGTTTCGTTAAACAGTGCTTCGCCGACATTGTGGCTGTCCATGGCCTCAGTCAGAGTATTCCAGGTTCCAAGGTCTTTCCACATGCCGGAGAAACGCATCACTTCGATACGGTCCTCGTGTTCTACCACTGCGTAATCAAAACTGATTTTGTCTAACGTTTCATATTTGCTGAAAAGATCTTCGTAGTTTTCAAAATCAATTAATGCATGAGCGCGATCCAGAACATAACCAAGACGGAAAGCAAAAACACCGCCGTTCCAAAGAGCACCCTGGGAAATATACTGTTCTGCAATTTCTTTGGTCGGTTTCTCTTTGAACATCGACACCGTGCTGACAGGAGCCTGGGTGTCTGGAATAATGTATCCGTATTTTTCGCTTGGATAGGTCGGTTCAATACCCATCAGAACCAGGTTGGCATTGCTGGAAGCAGCCTGGGCACCGAGGTCTTTTAAGGCATCAAAATAATCAATTTCCACATAAGGGTCAACCGGGCAGACAACGACAGGTTCGTCCTCGGAAATTCCCTTTACATCCTTCAGATAGGCTGCGGCAAGCGCAATGGCCGGGAATGTATCACGGCGGCAAGGCTCAACGCTGATGCCGACATCTTCCCCTAACTGATTGTGGATGGCGGAAACCTGTGATTTTGAGGTCGCGATGGTTACCGTTGCATCCTTGTCGATCGTACGGATCTGACGGTAAACGCGCTGTACCATGGATTCCAGTTCACCATCTGCCGTATGGAAAATTTTGATAAACTGCTTGGAACGGATATCATTGGAAAGCGGCCACAGGCGCTGGCCGGAGCCGCCGGATAATAAAACGATATTCATAAAGTTTCTCCGTTATCTTTCTGCACGCATCGGGTTGTTCAGGAAATCCTCGTAGGAGAGACGGATGCCGTCTTCCAGCTCGGTTTTGTAGGTCCAGCCAAGAGCGGTTGCTTTGGATACGTCGAGCAGTTTTCTTGGAGTACCATTTGGCTTTGTGCTGTCCCAATTGATTTTTCCATTATAACCGATTACTTTTGCAACAAGCTCTGTCAGCTCTTTGATGGTCAGTTCTTTTCCGGTTCCGGCGTTTACGGTCTCATTTCCGGAATAGTTGTTCATCAGGAAGACACAGAGATTTGCAAGGTCATCGACATACAGGAACTCACGCAGCGGAGAGCCGTCGCCCCAGCAGGTAACTTCCGGCAGATTGTTAACCTTTGCTTCATGGAAGCGGCGGATCAGTGCAGGAAGTACGTGGCTGTGGGTTGGATGATAGTTATCGTTTGGTCCGTAAAGATTGGTTGGCATAACGGAAATATAATCAGTTCCGTACTGACGGTTCAGAAACTCACAGTATTTTAAGCCGGAGATTTTTGCAAGTGCATAAGCCTCGTTTGTTTTTTCCAGTTCGGAAGTCAGCAGACAGCTTTCCTTCATTGGCTGCGGTGCCATACGCGGGTAAATGCAGGAGGATCCAAGAAACTCCAGTTTTTTACAGCCGTTTTTCCACGCAGAGTGGATGACATTCATTTCCAGTGTCATGTTATCATACATGAAATCTGCCAGTGCTTCCTGGTTTGCAACGATGCCGCCTACTTTTGCAGCAGCGAGGAAGACATATTCCGGTTTTTCCTCTGCGAAAAATGCCTCGACAGCATCCTGACGGCAGAGATCCAGTTCTTTGTGGGTACGGGTAATGATATTTTCATAACCCTGGCGTTTCAGTTCTCTTACAATGGCGGAACCAACCATTCCGCGGTGTCCGGCTACATAAATTTTTGCATTTTTTTCCATCATGATCTTTGCATCTCCTAAATTAAAGTGCGGCTTTCATGGCTTTTTCCTGTTTTGCAAGCTGACGGTCATGCTTTGCCATAATTTCTACTAATTCAGCATACGTTGTTTTCTGCGGATTCCATCCAAGAACGGTTTTGGCCTTGGTCGGATCGCCCCAGAGGTTATCAACGTCGGTCGGACGGAACCATTCCGGATTGACACATACCAGCATTTTGCCGGTTTCTGCATCGTAGCCTTTTTCTTCCAGACCGGTGCCTTCCCAGCGGATGGTAATGCCGTTTGCAGCGAATGCTTTTTCGGTGAAATCACGTACGGTATGCTGCTCGCCGGTTGCGATGACGAAATCTTCCGGTGTTTCATGCTGCATAATCATCCACATGCACTCCACATAATCTTTTGCATAACCCCAGTCACGCAGAGAGTCCATGTTTCCAAGTTCCAGATGATCCTGAATACCTTCTGCGATTCTTCCGGCAGCCAGTGTGATTTTACGGGTAACGAAGTTCTCACCGCGGCGCTCGGATTCATGGTTGAACAGAATACCGTTGACAGCGAACATGCCGTATGCTTCGCGGTACTCTTTCACGATCCAGAAGCCATACTGTTTTGCAACCGCATACGGGCTGTATGGGTGGAACGGAGTTGTTTCGCGCTGCGGAACTTCCTCTACTTTTCCATATAATTCAGAAGTAGATGCCTGGTAAACTTTTGTCTTCTTGGTAAGGCCAAGAATGCGGCATGCTTCCAGAATACGAAGAACACCAAGTGCGTCCACATCGCCGGAATATTCCGGAACATCAAAAGAAACCTGTACATGAGACTGTGCAGCCAGGTTGTAAATCTCATCCGGCTGGACAATATTGATAATACGAATCAGCGATGACGAATCAGAAAGGTCACCGTCATGCAGTGTGATTTTATCCATAATATGCTCGATACGAGCCGTATTTGCAAGCGAAGCACGACGGGTGATACCATGAACCTCATAACCTTTTTCTAACAGAAACTCCGCAAGATAAGAGCCATCCTGACCAGTGATACCGGTGATAAGTGCTTTTTTCATTCGAAAATCCTCTCTATTCAATAATGTGTAGTGTGGAGAAAAATCTCCGTATTAGTTGCTTGTGTATGTAGTTTAACGGAAGATGGGGAGAAATGTGAGAGGATATTTTGGGGGTTGATAGCATTATATTGGTTTATTCGGTCAGAAGTGGTTTGATTTCCTTTTCTGAGGCACTAATTCATGGATAAGTCAAATTTGGAAAAATGGTGGGAAAAGATAAGCACAGAACTTGACACATAAGAACAGGAATGATAAACTAAGATTGAACAAAATCGCTGCGCGATGGCCTGCCAAGGCTGTGGCGCAGTTTTATTTTTATTAAAAAAGCAGTGGAATTACTTTCCATAATCCGTTATTGTTAAGTTACCACACGAAACAACTGAACTAAGAAAGCTCCACTGCCTATGATAAGAATAACATTTTCCAGTCTCTTCCGCAACCGGAATTATGACGCTAACGCACCTCCGAATAGGTAGATGTAATTATTAACACTCTCCATATAATGATATGATACCTCTGAAGTAGACAAGGTAAATAACCAAAATCTACGTTGGAGGTATTTTTATGGGAAAAAAACCCAAGTGTACGGTTGAAGAAAAAATTTCTGCTGTCGAGGATTATCTGAATGGAATACGTTCTGTCTCTGAAATTATGGTAGATTTATCTATAAAAAGTACACGAACTATAAGAGACTGGATACTGGCATATCAAAATGGGGGAATAAAAGCCCTCTGCCCTGTTACAGCTAACCATTCCTATTCCAGTGAATTTAAAATTGAAATGGTTCGGAAGTATATCAACGGGGAAGGATCGGTTACCGATTTATGCGCCAGATATGGAATTCCTGCACATGCAACACTACAAAAATGGATTTCGTTGTATAATGCCAATAGAGAACTTAGGGATTATGATCCCAAGAGGGAGGTCTATATGGCAGAAGCACGAAGAAAGACAACGTTAGCTGAACGTAAGGAAATCGTTGAATACTGTATTACCCATAACCGTGATTATAAAGGAACAGCTTCTCTATATGATGTTTCTTATAGCCAGGTGTACTCATGGGTCAGAAAATATGATGCTGTTGGGGAAGATGGACTGTCCGATAAACGCGGGCACCACAAAACGGATGATGAAGTCGATGAACTGGAATGGCTGCGCCGGGAGAACCTGCGACTAAAGCGCCAGCTTGAAGAAAAAGATATGGTGGTGGAACTGTTAAAAAAAAGTGAAGGAATTCGAAAGAATGTGAGGCTTGGAAAACTACGGTTTGAATCAAAATATCAGGCAATAAAATATTTTTACGAAAAAAAGCAATGGGGTGTCAACTGGATGTGCAAACAATTGGGCATATCACACGCTGCTTACTATAAATGGCTGCACCGGACAATTCCAGAGCAGGAATCCGAGAACACAAAACTGGCAGAACTGATAAAGGAGTATGACGAACGGTTCGGACATATCTTGGGATACAGGCGGATGACAAGCTGGATCAACCATTTCAATCACACCAGCTACAGCAGGAACAGGGTTCACAGAATCATGAGGAAGCTGGGAATTCATTCTATTATCCGTAAAAAGAAGAAGAAATACCCGTCGTCCAGACCGGAGACAACAGCGGAAAATAAGCTGAAGAGGGAATTCAATGCAACGAAACCTAATGAGAAATGGGCTACGGATGTTACGGAATTCAAGGTTCCTGAGACTGGCAGGAAACTATATCTCAGTGTCATCCTTGATCTATATGATCGATTTCCAGTTGCGTATGTCATAAGCGGAAGAAATGACAATAAGCTCGTGTTTGACACATACGATAAGGCTCTCAAAGATAATCCGGATGCCAGGCCGATTTTTCATTCTGACAGAGGTTTTCAGTACACGAGCAGAATATTTCAGAAAAGGCTTCGAGAACAAGGCATGGAACAGTCTATGTCCCGTGTTGGACACTGCATTGATAATGGTCCTACTGAAGGATTGTGGGGGATTATCAAATCAGAGATGTATTGTATGTATAAGATAACCGACGAGATATCTTTACGTTCGGCAATCGACAAATATATAAAGTTTTATGCCGAAGAAAGACTGCAGGAAAGATTCCATTGCAAAACGCCACTGGAAGTACGAAGCGAAGCATTATCAGCGGAAACCCCGATACAATATCCGATTGCTGAGAACAAAAGAATAGAAGCATACAAAGCAAAATGGTGTGCCTCCTCCTCTCTGGCACGTCAGGAAAGAGAGTTTGCCAGATATGATCTCGATCTCTCCACA
>NZ_QULD01000002.1:0-376421 GCF_003481425.1 Blautia sp. OM06-15AC
GTTATAAAGACCTTGGAGAGGGTCTCTAAAAACTACTACTATATAATACGAGGGGAAATAAAAAATGAGAGTTGGGAACGTGAAAGAAATTGTATTTTCCAAAGATCCAAAACAGATGAACTGGCTGCGGGAGGATTTCCCATACGCCGAGGTGAAATGCCCGCCGGAGTTTTCGGCTGAGGTGCAGAATGAGAAAGACGGAGATGTGCTGACAACGAAGATTGTGGTTTCTTACAACGGTGCGCATCCGTATTTTACAAATGCCGGAAGTATTGGGGTTTCATTTCCGTTGCAGGATCGCTACACGGACAGTGTGACCTGCCGGGATTACCGGTGCCATGCACATATTTTCTGCGGGGAAAATACCAGTTATATCATGGCACTCCGCATGGGCGGTGCGGCTCCGCATCTGGGAATGGTACTCACAAAAGGCAGTCTTTCTGCTTACAGTATTGAGCGCGATCTGAAACTGCAGAGCAATGACAGAGGCTGCTTCTGGCTGCACCCGTCCGCACAGGAATTTGCGCCGGGAGACACGATGACGCTGGAGTGGAAAGTATTTCCGCATCAGGGACGCGAAGATTTCCGGGAGAAATTAAGAGCATTTTCCCAGGTGATTCTGGTGGATGCGGAGCAGTATGTGATTTATCCGGGAGAGACGAGTAAGGTAACCATTGAACCGGTATTTCCGGCGGAAAAAGTGACGGTAAACGGAACATCGCTGGAAAAGACGGAAAATGGTGTTTATGAATATCTGTTTGAAAATGAAAAAACAGGGGAGTATGTACTTTCGATCTGTGCCGACGAGGTGAAAACCACCTGCCGTCTTCTCGTGCAGGAGCGGCCGGAAACACTGGCGGCAAAACGGTGTGCGTTTATCGTCGATCACCAGCAGTATCATGGAAAGATCAAAGAACTGCAGGGTGCCTATCTGCCGTATGATAACGAAGAAAAAATTCTCGTCTGCACGCCGGAAAACGATTTCAATGCCGGACGGGAGCGTACCGGTATGGGTGTGCTGATTGCACGGGCACTGCAGCAGAATCTTTTAAAAGACCGGGAAAAAGCGGAGCAAAGCCTTCGTGAGTACCATGCATTCTATCTTCGCGAGCTGGTAAATGCAGCAACAGGTCTTGTTTGCAACTGTTCCGGAAAGGACAACAGCTATTTCCGGCTTTACAACTACCCATGGGCAGTGACATTCTTTCTTGAATGCTGGAAGCTGTGGGGAGAAAAAGAAGATCTGAAGACAGCAGTTCATATCACAGAGAAATTTTATGAACAGGATGGATTCCGTTTTTATCCGATTGAAATGCCGATTGTGATGCTCTGTCAAGAGCTGGAAAAGGCAGGAGAACAGGAGGATCTGAAAACAGTAAAAGATCTGTTTCGATGTCATGCTGATCAACTGATTGAGATTGGAACGGCTTATCCGGCTTCGGAAGTAAATTACGAGCAATCGATCATACAGCCGGCGGCCGAAGTCATTCTTCAGGTTTACGAGGTGACCGGGGAAGAAAAATACCTGCGCGGAGCCGAGCAGCAGATCGCCGTCCTCGAACTCTTCGACGGCCAGCAGCCGGACTACCATCTGCATGAAATTGCAATCCGCCATTGGGACGGCTACTGGTTCGGAAAACGCAGAGTCTTCGGAGACACCTTCCCGCACTACTGGAGTGCAGAAAACGGTCGAACCTTCAAACGCTACGCTCGCCTGACCGGAAACGAAGAATATAATATTCGCGGTGAGCATTCCCTGCGTGGCGTGCTGTCCATGTTCTTTGAGGATGGAACAGCGACCTGTGCGTACGTGTATCCGTATTCCGTCAACGGCCAGAAAACCGATTTTGCCGATCCGTATGCCAATGACCAGGACTGGGGTCTGTGCATGAATCTGGAATGAAACCAGAACCGGACAAAAGATTTTTGAAAATCAAAAGGGACTGTAAAACATTTCCGGAAGCTGAGGAACAAAAAAATGTTGACGAAAAAAAAGAAATTTGATAGACTGAAAAAATAAAAGGGAGTAGCTAGCCAACCGTGTTCACTTCTTCGTCAGTACAGCTATTGATATTCAATAACTCGGAAAGTGATTAAATAGCGAGACTTTTACTGTAGATGCAGTAGGAGTCTCTTTTTTTGTGCCTATAACACCTACTGCAAAGATGCAAAAGAAAGAGAGGAAGATACGTATGATGTTACAGGCAGGAATTTTGATAGTGGGTTTCCTTTTTCTGGTAAAAGGAGCAGACTGGTTTGTGGAAGGGTCTGCAAGCATAGCAAGAAAGTTTGGAATTCCCCAGCTGATTATCGGACTTACCATTGTTGCAATGGGAACGAGTATGCCGGAGGCTGCTGTGAGTATTACTGCAGCGATGCAGCAGAACGCAGGAATTACGATAGGAAATGTGGTTGGAAGTAATATCTTGAATATTTTTATTATTCTCGGACTTACGGCATTGATAACAAATGTGGCAATACAAAGGTCTACCTTGTTTTATGAAATACCGTTTATGATGTTTGTTACGGTAGTTTTAATGATATGCGGAATCACAGGAGGAAAAGTAACGTTTGCCGAGGGCATAGTCTTATGGGTACTGTTTCTTGTATATCTTGGCTATTTGTTTGTAATGTCGAAAAAAGGGGAAAATCCGGAAGAGGAGGAAGCGAAAAATTATCCTGTCTGGAAATGCCTTCTTTTGATGGTGGCAGGCGGCATCCTGGTTGTAAAAGGAAGTGATTTTGCCGTCAGCGGGGCAACCGAGATTGCCCGATACTTTGGAATGAGTGAGCGGTTTATCGGACTGACGATTGTTGCTCTTGGAACATCTCTTCCGGAGCTGGTAACATCTGTGACAGCAGCAAAAAGAGGGAATGCAGGAATTGCAATCGGAAATATTGTCGGAAGCAATATTTTTAACATTTTATTTGTAATTGGAACAGCCGCACTGATCTGTCCGGTGCCATTTGAAACTAAATTTATCGTAGACACAGGAATCGCAATTCTGGCAGGTCTGGTTTTATGGATTGGGACGTACAAGAACAGGGAATTACGGAAAACGTGTGGTGTCGTTATGCTTTTATGCTATGCAGGATATTTTGCGTATTTATGTGTGGTATAAAATGAACCATTTTTGATGAAACCAGTATTTAGGCACCGACCATTTGGTCGGTGCTTTTGAAGTGCATTCTTCTGGAACATATGCTATAATCTGATCAAAGTAGAGAAAAGCGGAGAGTAGAAATGAAAAAATTACCAGAATCAGAACAGGAAATTATGATGATTATATGGGAATATGAGGAACCTGTCAGTCGATTTCAAGTTGAAGAAAAATTGAATGTAGAGAAAAATGTTGCACCGAGTACCATTTTAACATTGCTTACTCGTTTGGAAAAAAAAGGATTTATTCAAAAAGTGAGGAACGGGAAATCAAATCTTTATGTACCATTAGTAGAAAAAGAAAATTATATAGGCACGGTTGGAAAAAACATGTTAGATAAAATGTTTCAAGGGTCATTAGCAAAATTCGCATCGGCACTGTATGATGGAGAAAAACTTAGCTCAAAAGAGGTTAAGCAATTGCAGGAATTTATTGACAGACAAAAATAGAAAAAGTGGTGTAGAGGATATAGTTACAGATGGCATTTATCATAAAGTGGAATCTTTCAATAGGCATAGTCGCATTTATGGCATATGTTGTACAAAAAATAATGGGGAAAAGGCTCGGTCATTACTGGAGAAAGATAGTCTGGATACTTCTGACACTTAAAATGTGCTTTCCGTTTTGGAGTGTGACAGAGAAATTTCGGCAACATCCTTTTATGATTTCTATGCCGGCATATTATATCGGGGAACAAAATCAAAAGACCGCGATCATGACGAAAATGGGAAACGTTTCAATTCGAGGGTGGATGTCAGGCGAAAAATTTTTGCTGTATATATGGATTGCAGGGATGATTTTATGTCTTTTGTTTCACGCAATACAATATAGAATATGGAAAAAAAGAATATTTGCAGAATGTAAAAAGATGCAAAAAAATTCCGTATTAGAAGCTCTAAAAAAAGCAAGCGAAGTTTGTAAAATAAAAAAAACAGAAATCTGGGTCTGTGAAAATCAAGATTTTTATTCTCCTATGTTGTTTGGTGTACGAAATACAAAGATATTGATTCCACAAGGAATGCTGGAAACGGAAAATTACTCCTATGAAGAATGGTATTTGATTTTTTTACATGAATTGACACATCAGAAAAAACACGATTTATGGTATAAAATGTTTCTTCAAATTATAAGGGATGTTTATTGGTTTTGTATCCCGATGCTATGGGTGCAAAAAATGGCAAATATAGACATGGAATGTGTCTGTGATGCAACTGTTACAAAATATATGAATCTGACACAACGGAAAGATTATTGCAATGTTATTTTGAAAGTGGCTTCAAAACAAACGAGAAAAGAATTGTCTGGAGTTGTTTCGATGGTATCAGAAACAAAGATACTGAAAGAACGATTTTACAATGTGTTTTTAGCAAGAAAAAAACTTCGAATATATATCACTGTTTTTCTTTTTGGAATAATTATTTTGAGTTTTTCGGAAATGCAAATAGCGCGACAAATATGGTCATCATCGCATATAGAAAATTGTCCCAAATGCAAAGCTGCGGTACAAGGAGAAGTGGTTTGGAATGCATGGGAAAATGAAAAAAATGTAGTATGTACACATCAATATGCATGGGGAGATGACTTACAGAAAGCCAGATATGGAGTAGAAAAAATCAGGTGTAATGAATGTGGAAATTTTTTTGAGATAAAGATCAGGCAAGAAAAAATAGTCTGCCATGGGTATAATGATTAATTAGACAAATGTAGAAAAAGATTGACAAAAAGTAGGAAGTATGGTATTTTTTTGTTATACAAATGTAGAACGTACGTTGACAGGTATAATAAATTTTTAAGGAAAAAAGTATGAAAGCGGTAAAGAAAAAAATTTCCATTTTTCTAATGACCTTAATGTTGGCCAGTACATTTTCTGCCAATGTAACAAAAGCGGATGTTATCGAAAGTAAGAATACTTTTGCGTATGAAGAAATTATGCCGTATGCTGCAGTTTGCCCGAGATGTGGAGGAAGAATAACATCGTCAACCGTATGGGGAAGCTGGATAAGCAGTGGTACAGTTACATGTACTCATGGTCACGCATGGGGAACTGATTTGAAGCAGTATAGAACAGGAATAAAAACTACAAAATGTTTAAATTGTAACGCAGGAAATACTGCTAATGTGAAAGAAACAAGAACAATTTGTCACGGATATGATAATTAATGGTTAAAACACAAGGCTGTTGTATGATATGTAAAAAAACAGAAGTCATGCAATAGCCTTGTGCTATATAGAAACATAGGGGGTAGCATAATGATGGGAAAAAGGTTGAAAGAAATTTTTGGTTTGATTCTGATTAACATCACATTAGTCAGTGGGAGCTTAAATGCAGAAACGGTATATGCAGATACACAAGCCAAGATTGAAATTGAGAAAACGGAAATGCCATTAAAAATTTGTGTTGATGAAGAAAATAAAAAAACGGTACTTCAAATAGTGGCAGCCTGGAAGAAAATATATAAAAATAATGGAGTGGAATTAATGGTAATCCCATCAGGGCAACAGGCTTCGGAAGAAAAAGTACAGGAGATCCAGAATGAAATTACGACGGGAGAAGGGCCGGATGTATTTTTCGCAGAAGGGCCGAATCCGACCTGGAGTGAGCAAAGAGCAGTTGTTTTTGAGGATCCCCAAAAAGAAATGTATCAGGGAACCTTTCTTTCGTTGAAACCATACATGAAATATTTTGATATAGATATTTTAGAAGAGAGGATTTTGTCTGCAGGTATGGCTAATGAGGAACAAATACTGCTTCCTATGACATACGATTATTTTCTATATGCATTTACAACACAGGATTTACCGGAAAATACAGAAATATCAAGAAATTGGCTGGAATTAGCCAGACAAAAAGAAAAAGCAATTCAACAGATTGTAGGGCAAAGAAGTGGGGTTCAATTTTTTGATACATTTAGTGAGGTAGTTGATTATAAGAAAAAAACACTTCTATATTCGGAAGAGCAAATAAAAAAAGTTTTGGATGAAACAGCAGCATTAAAAACAAGATCATTAGCTTTAAACTGGAAAATAAAAGATACAGGAGTAGTAAGTCTAAATGATTTGGAAGAACTTGGAGGTGAAAAAACAGTTCATACGGTATTTGCAATGCCGAATCAGGAAGGCGGATTCACTGCAAATGTTACACTTTATGCAGGAATTAATAAGAACACAAAGCAACCTTTAAAAGCAGTCTCCTTTTTACAAATGCTATACAGTGAAGAAGTTTTATCAGGAAAAGGAATAGAGTTAGAAGATAGAAGAGAGGCAAGCAATATAAGATTTCCGCAAGGGGTTTCTATTTACAAAAAGGAACTGGAAAAACGAATGCGGAGTCTTTCGAGACAAGATCAAAAACAAATCAAAACGATACAGGAAGAAGTAAAAACCGTTCGATTTTATTCGATATGGGACAGGGAACTTAATTCCTTACTATCTAAGTATGAGGCGCAGGAAGATGAAAAGCAAAAAGAGCATGTCTTTACAGAAACAATACAGAAATGGAAGGAAAAGATACAAAAATGACATAAAAAATCAGTTCTGTGGAGTGAGAGTTGCAAGAAACAGATTTTCCGGAATACTGTGGAACAGTCTGTAAATGAAATCGTTGTTCTATGATATTCAAGGGTGAGAGCTCAAAAAATAGGCTTTTCACCCTTGCTTTAGAGATCAGTTAATGATCTGCGCTGTTTAAATGCTAAGCAACATATATAAAGATGCATATCAAAGAGTATTATTTTTGACAGGAATTTGTCCAATACATGAGACAAAAAACAGTCCAAAAAGTGCAACAAAAAAGTCAAATCAGAACATTTCCTTTCTTTGCGGGATATGCTAAACTTTTTCTATCATAAGAAAAAAGGATGTACGAACAGGGGTTTTTACGTACGGTCCGGAAAGAGGAATTTTGATGAAAAAACAGTATTTCTGCAATCCGTTAAATATGGATTACCGTTACCAGTTCATTCAGGATATGAGAAGCGGCGAGGACAAGATTTCCCGCGAGGCCGCCGATCCGTCGATGATTTTATTTCAGGGAAAGTATTATATTTTTGCGTCCATGACGTTAAGTGTCTGGGTTTCGGAGGATATGGTGCACTGGGAGAGCCACCGGCTGCCGGAGAGCCTGCCGCTGTATGACTATGCGCCGGATGTGCGTGTGATCGGCGATTACGTGTACTTCAGCGCATCCCGTCGTGGCACGATCTGCGATTTTTACCGTACGAAAGATATCTTAAACGGTCCGTTTGAGCGTATTCCGGGAACCTTCGATTTCTGGGATCCGAACCTGTTTCTTGATGATGACGGAAAGCTCTATTTTTACTGGGGATGCAATAACGTGACTCCGATCTGGGGTGTGGAGCTTGACCCGGAGACGATGGTTCCAAAGACAGAGAGAAAAGAACTGATCTACGGTCAGCCGGAAAAAATCGGATACGAGCGCGTCGGAGAAAATCATTCCAAAATGCCACTGAGTGAAGAAGAAGCTGTTGAAAAATTCAAAGAATTTCTGAAAGCACAGGGAAAAGATGCGGATCATCTGACGGAGGAGCAGATCGGGTTTGCCAAAATTATGTTCAGTCAGAGACCGTTCATCGAGGGCGCATGGATGACGAAGCATGACGGAACCTATTACCTCCAGTATGCCGGCCCGGGAACGGAATACAACGTTTACGGTGACGGTGTTTACGAGAGTGATTCCCCGCTTGGCCCGTTCCGTCTGGCAAAGAACAATCCATATTCCTATAAACCGGGCGGATTCCTGCGCGGTGCAGGCCACGGTTCGACGATGGAAGACCGCTATGGAAACTGGTGGCATACCGCGACAATGCAGATTAGCAAAAACCACGATATGGAGCGTCGCGTCGGCATCTGGCGGGCAGGCTTCGACAAAGATGGTGTTCTGTTCTGCAATCAGCAGTTCGGCGACTGGCCGATGGCAGTGGAGCAGGCAAAAGAAGATCCATGGGCAAAACCGGAGTGGTATCTCTTAAGCTATCAGAAAGCAATGAGTGCATCGTCCTCTGAAGAAGGCAGAGAACCGTCGTTTGCGGCAGATGAAAATATCCAGACCTGGTGGCGCGCCGCCGGAAATCAGCCGGGCGAGTGGATTTCGATGGATCTTGGTGAGGTAAAAGATGTCCGCGCCGTACAGATCAATTTTGCGGATGATAAAATCGATGTACCCCTGCCGGGCGAGCGTCAGGGAGAACGATATATCGACCCGAGCCAGCATAAAACAAGATGGCTGCTTGAGGCATCCGCCGATGGAACAAACTATTTTGTCCTGGCAGACAAATCAGATGCAGAAGCTAATCTGCCACACGATTTCGTTGTAAAAGAAGAGGGTGTACAGATCCGCTATCTGAAACTTACTGTTTTTGAAGTACCGTATAATCAGAATCCATGCATCTCCGGCTTTCGTGTCTTCGGACTCGGCAACGGCGAAAAACCATTCGCACCGCAGTATCAGGCAGAACGAACCGGAACCATGGATATGCGCATCACCATTGAGCCGCAGACAGACGCCGTCGGATACAACGTCCTCTGGGGTTTTGCTCCGGACAAGCTGTATCACAGCTGCATGACCTTTATGCCGGAGCAGAATATTGGCGCGCTGGTCGAAGGCGAAACGGTATATGTGAGAGTCGATGCGTTTAATGAAAATGGAATTACGGAAGGAACCGTAAGGCCGCTTGCATGATACAATTATATTGAAAAAGCAGAAAAACAGCTCAGGTGCTCTTTGGAGAAATGAACATTAGAAATAAACGGATTGAACATAAGGAGTATTTATGGAAATACATGAATTACAGCAATTGCTGTCAGAAATGTCTTTGCAGGAAAAAATAGGACAGATGGTACAGCTTACCGGTGTATATTTTGACAAAGAGGCAGTGCTTACCGGTGTTGTTGGCGAACAGTTACCACCGGAATGGATCATTCAATATGCCGGTTCAGTGCTAGGAGTGATCGGTAAAGATAAAATTTATGATATCCAGAGCAGATATATGGAACAGCATCCCCATCATATCCCGCTTCTCTTTATGGCAGATGTTATCCATGGATGTCGGACGATTTTTCCGATTCCGTTGGGGCAGGCGTGTTCATTTCATCCGGAACTGGTGTCTGAGGCGGCTTCTATAGCTGCCTTGGAGGCATCTTCAGAAGGGCTCAGAGCAACATTTTCTCCTATGATTGATGTTTCAAGAGATCCCAGATGGGGAAGGATGATGGAATCCTTTGGAGAAGATCCATATGTAAATGGGATCATGGGAAAAGCAATGGTAGATGGCTATCAGCAGAAAGATGATACTGGAATAGCGGCATGCCTGAAGCATTTTGCGGGTTATGGAGCAGTGAATGCAGGCCGGGAATATAATGATGTTGAAATATCCCAGCGAACATTTCTGGAACAGTATGTAAAACCTTTCCGCATGGCGTTGAAGGCAAAACCTGCTATGGTTATGACCGCTTTTAATGCCATAGACCGAAAACCGATCAGTGGGAATAAGGAACTTCTCAGAGACCTTCTGCGGGATAAAGAAGGATTTGATGGTACAGTGATCTCAGACTGGGGTTCCATCGGACAGCTGGAAGAACAGGGTGTGGCAGCCGATATGGATGAAGCGGCGGTTCAGGCCATAGAAGCCGGAGTGGATATAGATATGATGAGTCCTGCTTATATGTTCCGACTGGAGGAACTGGTGAAGAACGGACAGATTCCGGAATCATTTATCGACGAAAGTGCATTCCGGGTCCTGATGATGAAAAATCAGCTTGGGCTTTTTGAAAATCCGTTTGCCGGTCTTGGCAAGAGTGGAAAACTTACTCTGCATAACCGGGAAAAAGCATATCAGCTGGCTGGCGAAAGCTGTGTCCTTTTGAAAAATGAAAAGCTGCTGCCATTAAGCATGAAGAAGAAAGTTATCTGGGCAGGTCCTTATACAGCGTCAAGAGAATTCTTAAGCCGCTGGTCAATTTTTGGAGAACATGAGGCAGTTGAAACAATAGAAGATATTTTACAAAAAAAGCAGATAGAAGCAGAATGTATTACAGGATGCAATATTCTTTCTGATGAAGAGTGTAAAGTATGGCAGGTGGAACAGGAAGTGTCTGACAAGCCAAGGGATGAGCAGTGGCTGGAAACGATAACCCATGAAGATACGGTTGTATGTGTACTTGGGGAACATGAGTCCCAGTCAGGAGAGGCTGCCAGCAGGGCATTCCTGACTTTGCCGGAAGAACAGCAGGTGTTATTTGAAAAAATAGCAGAACGTACAAGTAATATTGTGACTGTGGTAATTACAGGAAGACCATTGGACCTGCGGAGGATATCAGAAAGATCCAAGGCTGTCATTATGGCATGGAGACCCGGCACTATGGGAGCTGAAGTAATCATAGATCTTGTGTATGGCAGAATAAACCCTTCCGGCAAATTAGCTGTGAGTATCCCATGGTGTGTGGGACAGGTGCCCATAAGCTACTGGGATGTAAAAACCGGGCATATATTTACAGAAGATAATTCAGAAAATCGTTTCACCAGCAGATATATGGATATCCCAAATACGCCGTTATATCCATTTGGCTATGGATTGTCCTATACAGAGTTTGATATTTCGGACATTGATGTGCAGACAGGACAGGATAAAAAAGTACATATACATTGTAATGTGTGCAATACAGGGAATGTTGCGGGAACAGAAGTAGTCCAGTGTTATTATGAAACATTATATGCATCTGTAGTACGTCCAAAGAAAGAACTTGTCCGTTTCCGGAAGGTTTTCCTGGAGCCGGGGGAAAAGAAGGATGTAGATTTCTTGATTGACCAGGAAGAATTTTCATATTATGGCAAAAACATGGAAACCGTCAGCAGCGGAATGAAACTGCGTATCAGTATTGGAAACAGTAGTGACCACCTTGTTTCTGAGAACATTATACGAGCATAGGAGGGAAAAGAGACATGAAGGATTTTAAAAATGATTTGATTTATTATCCTAATCCGGACCCGGTCAAGGAACCGAGATTTATTTTAAATTCTGTAGATGAATTGGAAAAATCAGCAAAATACAGTGTTACCTGCAATGGAACAGAGCGAGTGGTATACCATACAGATTCGTTTGACTATGTTGTAGTAGTAGATAACGAAGCGTATGATCTGGAGATTTCAATCCATGCATCATATGAAAAACTTGAAATCCGTCCGTCCAGCTTTGGCATAGTTCCTTCTGTAAAAGGAGAAACAGTCCATATCCATCTTGATGAGCCGAGAAAGTTTACTGTAGAAACAGATGGTGGTCTTCATGATGCATTGTTTGTACTTTGCTCGCACAGGATTGAGAAACCGGCAGATACCACCATCTGCTTTGAAAAGGGCAAGGTATATAATGTAGGAGTTCTTACCTTAAAGTCCAATGATACGGTTTATATTGAGGAAGGTGCTGTTGTATCAGGGTGTGTATATGCAGACCATTGTGACAATATTTCCATTGTAGGAAACGGAATTATCAACGGAGCCTGCTGGCATCTGCCGGACAGTAATGCACACCGTTTCTTTATCTATACCAAGTGGTGTAATAATGTACTCTTAAAAGGCTTTACGGCTGTAGACGGACCTTCCTGGCATGTAGTTCCTGCGGCGTGTGACCATGTTGTGATTGATAATATGAATATTATGTCGAGGATTGTAACGGGAGACGGTATTGATATTACGAGCAGCCAGGATGTAGAGGTGAAAAATTGCTTTATCCGTTCCACAGACGACAGTATCTGCATCAAATCCCAAAGATTGTTTGAAGATCCGTCAACGGTACGTGATGTAACAAAAGTGCGTGTTCACAATAACGTAATCTGGAATGCAGAACCCGGTAATGCCATAGAGCTTGGTTATGCCCTCCAGAGCGAAATCCACGACCTGGTATTTGAAGACTGTGACATCATACACTGCCAGTATGAAGGAAACATGGGTGGTGCGGCGATTTCCATCCATCAGGCAGATGGCGGTCATGTTCATGATATACATTATAAAAATATCAGAGTAGAGCAGGCAGAACAGAAACTGTTCGATATTAAGGTTTTGCTTTGCAAATATACGGAACAGCTTGCCAAAGGAGAGATTAATGATATCTATTTTGACAATATCCAGGTGCTGAACGGAGATATCCCGGTTTCCGTGATCCGGGGGTACCAGACACCGACAGAAGAAGTACGTGTTCATGATGTCCATTTTGATAACATTACTTTTATGGGGAACAAGTGTGAAACCTGGCAGGATATGCGGCTAGTCACAGAACTGGCAAATGATATTTACGTCAACGGTGTCAGAACATGCAGACAGATGAAATTCTGAGAATATTACCATATAGGGAAGATTCAACTTCTTAAATGAATATAGTTTTTTCAATTATATTGAAAAAGCAGAAAAACAGTTCAGGTGCAGAAATGCACTTGAACTGTTTTGACGTTAGGCGTATCAATGACTAGTCCAGCCGACCTAAATGGATCAAGGAAAATTTTACACTTGTTGATTTACCGCTCTTTCTTCATCTCAAACACCAACGCAATCGGTGCTGAGCCTCTTCGGTATCCTGCCGGAACGGTGATGCAAAGTCCGCCTTCCACTTCTCTGAAAGCAACCGTTTCCCCATTCTCCACCATGCAGATCTCAGAAATCTTCTCTTCTGTATACGGCACGAAAATCTCAGCCTCTACCGATTCCTGCACCGTCGGATACAGCCGGAATACATACACGGAGTCACCCTTCTGTGTGAACGAAAGGGTTCCGCTCTGGTACGGTGCGCAGATGCGGGTTCCGTAGATGGCGTCGCCGTATGTTTTCATCCACTGTCCAAAGCCGTTCAGGCTGTCCCAGGCGTCGACCGGGATGCGGCCGTCTGGCTGCGGGCTGACGTTCAGTGCCATGTTTCCGCCTTTGGCAACGATGTTGACAAGCAGGCCGACAAGTTCACGTGGAGATTTGTAGTGATCGCCGTATTCGTACGTAAAGTCTACGCCGAGTGTCAGGCAGCTCTCCCACGGAACACCGAGCGGCTCTTCCGGAATGCAGAGCTCCGGGGTAACGTAGTTCTCATAAGCGCCGCCGATCGTACGGTCAACGGAGAGAACCCATGGCTGAATCTTACGCGCTTCGTCAACGATGTCGCCAAGATCAATATCCTGTCCGTTATGCTCGCACACCCAGCCGGCATCGAACCAGAGAATATCCAGCTTGCCGTAATTCTCGCAGAGCTCCAGCACCTGATTCTTTGTATATTCTTTAAAACGGTTCCACACTTCCGGGTACTCCTTCGGATCGTAGGATGGTCCGCGGGATGTCATGCCGTCTTTTCTAAGCTTCTCATTCCAGTAGTCCGGGCAGTGCCAGTCTGCTTTGGAAAAGTAAGCACCGATGCCGATGCCTTTCTCACGGAATGCATCAAACATGGATTTCACGATATCCGCATTTTTGTGCTCATGGAACGGGCAGTCCTCTGCGGTTGTCTTATAATCGGTATATTTCGTATCCCAGAGGCAGAATCCGTCGTGATGCTTTGTGGTCAGAATCAGATATCGGAACCCGCAGTCCTCTGCCATCTGTGCCCACTCCTCCGGCTGGAAGCGGACTGGGTTGAACGAACGGTTCAGATTAAAATACTGTTTTTTGAACGTTTCTCCGTCTGCCCAGTTTACCTGGTGGCGGGACCAGTCAGAATCCTTGTCACTTAATGCCCAGGAAGCAACCATACCCGGTTGGCAGTACAGACCGAAATGCATCATCAGTGCCAGTTTCTGGTCCTGGAACCACTCAAGCTGCTGCAGAATGGCCGGATCGGTCGGACGCACATACGTTTCAGCGGCGCTGTAGTTGTGAACACCCTGGGAAACAATTTCCTGTTCCGGATCAGCGGGTGCTTCATTGCTCCGGATATCAATGGTCGGTTCCGGTGTTCTGTTTTGATCTTCGTGTTCTAAGTTCTCTGTGCTCATAAGAGAGTCTCCTTCTCGTCAAGATGAAATTCACACCAATACTCGAAAATACAGCCAGAACCCGTAAAGAACCGGTTTTGGCACTACAATTAAGAAAGAATCCTGCCCGGAGGGCTTTTTTCTGTAGAAAAAACCGCGGCGACCCGATGATGTGCAGGCGGCCGCGGATCGGACAGGAATCCTGTCCTCGAGATAGTGTGTGTACGGAATCCCGACACCGGGATATCCGTCTGTGTTGTCTATAGAATACCATATAAATGTTAAAAAGTCACCCTTTAAATTTAAACAAAATGTTCATAAAAAATCGGTAAAAGTGAACAAAAAGAATCGTAAAAAAATCTGAAAAAATAACCCCCACGGGGGCTTGCAGGACGAATTTTAGCGTAGTAAAGTAAAAAAAAGAAAAAAACAGAAAACAAAAAGGAGGAGAACATTATGCATATGGCTGATGCGCTGGTTGCGCCTGCAGTGGCTGCAACAATGTATGTCTGTTCCGGCGGAGCAGCTGGTTTTTCTGTGAAAAAAGTGCGCCTGGAGAGCGACCCGAAAAAAATCCCGGTGATGGGAGTTATGGGTGCATTCGTCTTTGCGGCGCAGATGATTAATTTTACCATTCCAGGCACGGGTTCGAGCGGCCATCTCTGCGGCGGTATGATGCTGACGGCACTGCTTGGACCGTACGCCGCATTCCTGACGATGATCGGTGTGCTGCTGATTCAGTGTCTGCTGTTCGCGGATGGCGGACTTCTGGCACTCGGGTGCAACATCTGGAACATGGCGTTTTACGGGTGTTTTCTTGGATATTTCCTGTTCTGGCGTCCAATGATGAAAAAGGGAATGTCACGGGGAAAAATTGCCGGCGCTTCGATTCTCGGCTGTGTGGTGACCCTGCAGCTTGGCGCTTTCAGTGTGGCGCTGGAAACGCTCGCATCCGGGATAACGGATCTGCCGTTTTCTGTATTTGTGGCAACAATGCAGCCGATTCATCTCGCGATTGGTCTTGTGGAAGGCCTGATTACAGCGGCCGTTCTGCTGTTCGTCTATGAAGCGCGCCCGGAGATGCTTTCATGCAGCGAAGAAAGAACAAAGAGCCGCTTTTCTTTCAAGAAGACAATTGCGATCTTAGGCATCGCAGCACTGGTGATCGGCGGAGCCGTTTCTCTTGCGGCATCCTCCAATCCGGATGGACTTGAGTGGTCCATGGAGCGTCTGACCGGTTCGACGGAACTGGAAAATAACGGAACCGGCGCACATGCAGCGGCGGAAGAGATTCAGGAAAAAACGGCACTTCTGCCGGATTATGGTTTTAAAAATTCTGATTCCACGTTTGGAACCAGTTTTTCCGGAATTGCGGGATCCGCAGTCGTTCTTGTTGTCTGTGTCGGTGCATGCTATGCATTCCGCTTCTTTAAAAAGAAAAAGTCATAAGCTGTACGGAACAGGAGAAAAATGAATAAACTTGGCAATGCATTATATGAAATTCATCATATGGACATGCTTGCGGCGAAAGACCAGTGGGTGAACAAAATTCATCCACTGGTTAAACTCGTTTTGACGATTGTTTTTCTGACCGTAACGATGTCCTTTCCAAAGTACGATCTGACCGGCCTGCTGCGCATGGGAATTTATCCGATTGTGCTCTTTATTGTCGGCGAAATTTCGTTAAGCGACAGCATCCGGCGGCTTCGGATTGTTCTGCCGCTCGTCTGTTTTGTGGGGCTGTTCAATCCGATCTTTGACCGTCAGGTAATCGGGCATATTGGTACTGCTCCGCTGACAGCAGGGATGCTTTCCATGGTGACGCTGATGATCAAAGGTATTTACAGCGTACTGGCGGCGTATCTTCTGATTGCGACAACATCCATCGAGAAAATCTGTTATGCACTGCGTCTGCTTCATATCCCTGCCATTCTGGTGACACAGGTGCTGCTGACGTACCGCTATGTCACGGTGCTTCTCGAGGAGGCAAACCGCATGACCCAGGCGTACAGTCTGCGCGCGCCGAATCAGAAGGGTGTTCATTTCAAGGTATGGGGAACACTGGCCGGCCAGCTGCTTCTGCGCAGCATGGACCGCGCAAATGAGGTGTATGAAAGCATGACTTTGCGTGGCTATCAGGGGGAATTTTACTATACAGCGAAGGAGCCGTGCAAAGCGAAGGACTGGCTGTATATGGGTGTGTGGCTTGTACTTTTTGCCGTACTGAAAGTAACGGGATGAAGCGCTGCGTGGGAAGACATCTATTTGCAACAAGTCGGAAGAAGTAGAAAAGCAACCTGGTGCAGTTGCCTGCACGCGGGAAGAGAAAAGAATTGTCGGGAGATATCAAAAATGAGCCATATTCACATCAATTTTGAACATGTTAATTATTCTTACGAAAAATCAGTCCCGATTCTGCAGGACATCACGTTTACTGCACACGAAAATGACAGCATCGGACTGATCGGCGCGAACGGTGTTGGAAAATCGACGCTGCTGAAACTTCTGGTGGGACTGAATCTGGACTACGAGGGCAGCATCCGTGTGGAGGAAATGCCGGTTGTAAAAGAGATGCTTCCTAAAGTGCGCGAAAAAATCGGCTATGTCTTCCAGGATTCCGACAGCCAGCTTTTCATGTCGACGGTATTTGAGGATGTTGCATTTGCTCCGCGAAATTACGGGCTGCCGGAGGAAGAGGTGGAAAAACGTGTAAACCATGCACTGAAACAGATTCACATCGAGCATCTGCGGGACAAACAAATTTACAAAATGTCGGGCGGAGAAAAAAAGATGGCATCCATCGCGACGATTCTCGCTATGACACCGGATATTATCCTGATGGACGAGCCATCGATTGCACTCGATCCAAGAAACCGCAGATCACTGATCCACATTCTGAACGATTTTGAACATCTGAAAATCATCGCATCGCACGATCTCGACATGATTCTGGAAACGTGCAGTCGCGTGATTCTGATGTCCGGCGGGCGCATTGTCTGCGATGGAGATGCAAAAGAAATTTTGACGAACCAGGAACTTCTCGAGGAAAATGGACTGGAACTGCCGTTCTGCCTGCAGAAGCCGGTGTGGTAGAAAAGGCCGAAAAAAACAAAAGAAAACAACAACCGGGGATATCTGAAATCAAAAAATCAGATATTCCCGGTTGTTGTTTTTAAAAAGAATCCGAAGGTCGAATCGGGATTCGGATTTCTGTTACAAATTTTTCCGGATCGCTTGTCATTCCGTTGTCAATTAAGGTGATTTCCTGCGATCGTCTGTCATAAAGATATCTCCAAAGAAAATTTATGCAGCAGTACGAATCGGTTTCTTCTTTAAGTACCGGAACACCAGCAGGCAGATAATAATAGAGGTCAGAGATCCGCATGCCGTTGCAATGCCCATCGGGAACAGCGTGTCCGGGAACCAGATGGAAGTCAGATACACACCGGGGATTCTGACAAGCAGAATGGCAATGATATTGTGCAGGAAGGAAAATTCCGACCGTCCGCAGGCACAGAAATAGCCGCTGAAGGTGAAGTGGACTCCAGCAAAAATGCAGTCCCAGATATAACCGCGGATATACTGACCGCCGAGGCGTGCAACCTCCGCATCTGTTGTGAAAAGACCGACCACAGGAACGGAAATAAACTGAATCGTAATAACGACGATCAGTCCGAAAACGACAGTAATCAGTGCAGCACACCACATGGTCTGTTCGGCACGCTTCTGCTTTCCAGCACCGATGTTCTGCGCGCCGAGCGCCGAAACAGTGGAAAGCATGGAAGATGGAATCAGGAACAGGAAGCTGATGATTTTCTCTACAATACCGACTGCAGCCGCTGCTTCCAGACCGCGCCGGTTAGCGATGATGGTAATGATGATAAAGGCGATCTGAATAAAACCATCCTGCAGGGCGATCGGAACACCGATTTTAAGAATCTGTCCCATCACAGCTGTCTGAGGGGAGAGATCCGACCGGGTAAGACGGATGCCGGTATCACGTTTGCGGATCGCAATCAGTGCCAGAATGACGCTGAGTGTCTGGGAAAGCGTGGTTCCAAGCGCGGCACCGGATGGACCAAGATGCAGGGCGCCCATAAAGAGATAGTCGAGTGTGATATTGGCCGCACATGCGACTGCGATGAAGTACATCGGGCTTTTCGAATCACCAAGTCCACGGAAGATGGAACTGATGATATTATACGCGGTGATAAATGGAATACCAATGAAACAGATCGTCAGATAAGCGACGGTGCCGGAAACGGCTTCGGATGGTGTGGACATCACAAGTACGATCGGTTTTACCAGAAGAAGCAGGATTACCATCAGCACGACGGAAACACCGAGAAATAAAGTGATGGTATTTCCTGTGCAGCGTGATGCCTGCTTTTTATCTTTTGCGCCGACGGCCTGCGCGATGCTGACAGTCGTTCCCATGGCAAGTCCCACGATGATAACGGTAATCATATGCATAACCTGACTGCCGATGGAAACGGCTGTTGTACCGGCCGCGCCTTCAAACTGTCCGATGATGAAAAGATCTGCCATGCCGTAGAGCGTCTGCAGAAAATACGATAAGAGATAAGGCAGCGAAAAATAGAAAATATTTTTCCAGATACTGCCGGTTGTTAAGTTTCGTTCCATGATAGGGAAACCTCCTGTTGTAGAATATTACGATTATAGTAAACCCTACAATAATTATAGAGTCAAGAATATAATTTTCTGCACTTTATAAAAATACTTTAGATTTATAAGTTCGAACGTTTTCCGTGTGCACTCCTTGACAAATGTTCAAAAAAGAACTATTATACAAAAAAGTTCAAAATAGAACAAATAAGAATATCAAGTTAAAAAAGAAGGTGAAAAAGTATGTTTGATGAACAATGGCAATTTGCAGTGGAGGTAGAACGAAAATACAACCAGTACCGAAAAAAGGTCATGGTGCGTTATGATCTGTCAGCTGCGGAAGTGGATGTTCTGCTGTTTCTTGCGAATAACAGCCAGTTTGATCTTGCAGTGGATATTGTGCGTGTGCGGAAAATGCAGAAATCGCATGTTTCACTGGCAGTGAACAAGCTGTGTGAAAAAGGATACATTCAAAAAGAAACAGATGCGGCGGATCGCAAGAAAGTGCATTTGAAGCTAGAAGAAAGTGCATCAGAAATTATCCGCTTTGGACAGGATTGCCAGAGAGCGTTTGGAGAATCGTTGTTTTCCGGAATTTCCAGAGAAGACAGGGAAGAATTTCTCAGATTATGCGAGCTGATTCGGAGGAACGTGACGGAAAAATAAAAACGCTGAAAGCCAGAGAGAAGAACATAATAGAAAAATAAGACAAAACAAAAACAGAAAGAGGAGGAAAACAGTCATCTGCCCCTAAATGGCAAAGTACAGGAAAAGTGCAACGGATCTAAGCGGATGACAGAAAAACTATGACAATAACACAACTTATCGTATGTATTGTGGCTGGTCTTGGCGCCGGCCTTGGCACGGGACTTGCGGGACTCTCCGCAGCGGCCGTTGTTTCACCGATGCTGATTACCTTTTTACACATGCCGGCTTATCAGGCGATTGGCATTGCGCTGGCATCGGATGTGTTGGCATCAGGAGTAAGTGCCTGGACTTATAAAAAGAATAAAAACATTGATATCCGCCATGGCGTGATTATGCTGATATCTGTTCTGATTTTTACACTGGTCGGCAGCTTCGTATCTTCGCTTGTGCCAAATGGAACCATGGGCGGATTTTCGAAAGTGATGACACTGTTTGTCGGACTGAAATTTATCATCCGTCCGATCATGACGACGAAAGAAGTACAGGCAAATAAATCAGAAAAACAGAAAATCCAGCAGTCGATTCTCTGCGGTGTTGTGATTGGATTTATCTGTGGATTTGTCGGAGCAGGCGGTGGCATGATGCTGCTTCTGGTGCTGACCAGCGTGCTCGGATATGAACTGAAAACAGCAGTTGGAACGAGCGTCTTTATTATGACCTTTACAGCTCTGACCGGTGCGATCTCCCATTTTTATATCGGCGGCGCGCCGGACATTCCAATTCTGATTGCCTGTGTCATCAGTACCCTGGTCTTTGCACAGATTGGAGCGAAATGGGCCAACGGGGCAAATGTGAAAATGCTGAACCGCGTGACGGGAATTTTGCTCTGTGCGCTGGGGCTGGTGATGCTGTTTTTCTAACTACGTCGACTGACACTTTAGAAGTTTCCAAATATGATTTAACCAAATCAAGGAAGTCCCTTGCTTCCATGGTGAAAAACAATAAGCAGCGAATCGGATTGAGAATATCTGCTGCTATATAGGAAAAAATCCTGTGGGACATGAACGGCCTCCCAATCTTCAAAATGAAAAGCGGAAGGTTGAGAGATAGTTTAACGTCTTGCAGGATTTTTCCTATTATAAAACTATAGATTTTACGCAGATAACCTCAAAATCAGAAAATGGTGTACAACTGGATGAAAAATAAATCAGGATCTCATCGCACCATCCACGGAAAGAATTTCTCCGGTTACATACGAAGCCATATCGCTTGCCAGGAAGAGGAATGCGTTTGCAATGTCTTCTGCCTCACCAATTCTTCGAAGAGGAATGCGGTTGATGAGTGGATCAATCATTTCTTTTGGAAGTGCGGCAACCATATCGGTACGGGTGATGCCAGGTGCAACCGCGTTTACACGGATATGGAAAGGACCAAGTTCCCGTGCGAGGGACCAGGTCAGACCGTTGACCGCATATTTACTGGATGGATAGGCAACGCCGCCCGGCTGGCCGCAGATGCTGACCATTGAGCTGGTATTTAAAATACAGCCGCCGCCCTGTTCTTTCATAATAGCAACGGTTGGAAGGATGCCGTTCATCATGGCGTTGACATTTAGATCCATGACACTGGCAAAGCGCTCTGCGGTATACTTGTCAATTGGTGTACTGTCTGAGACACCGGCGTTGTTCACAAGAATATCGATTTTGCCGTATTTTTCTTTGACTTTGTTGATCTCATCTACCATGGCAGCTGCATCGGTCAGCTTTGGCCATGCACCGGAAACTTCCCAGTCCGGGTTTTCTTCTTTTAAAGATGCAACCGCTTTTGCAACGGTCTCTTCCCGGGATCCGAACAGGACGACTTTCGCGCCGTTCTGCAGAAATTTGTGCACAATGGCATAGCCGATTCCTCTGGTTCCGCCGGTAACAATTGCAACTTTATCTTTTAACATCATACCATTCACCCGATCCCGTTTTTTTATATCAATGAAAACTGATTATGCAGGCTGTAGTTTTTATTTTTTAACGATTCGGAGAAAAATGAATTTTGCATGAAAAATCATTTGACTTTGAATGACGATTCGTTTTGGAGAATACAAAAAACGGGATATTTCCTTTCTCTTAAATTTTGTTGCAAATCCTTTCCTTTACTATACGGGATATCGTTGGTGGACAGTCAATGCAAATTTTTTCAGAAATAAACAGCATTCTTTTCTCAAAAGCAGAAGATTTCTATGGAAAAAGAGAATTGTTACGTGGCTTTTTGAGGGAAAACAGGATATAATAGGAAACAAAAGTATACACCAGGTGTATGCTTTTATAAAATCAAAACGAAAAAAAGCGGAAAAACAGAAAGAAAAAGAGTGAAAAAAAGAGAAACGGTCAGAATGCGGGGGAATGACTGGACAAAAGGAAAAACGGGGTGCAACAATGAGAATTCAGGAAGTAATCAAAAAAACAGGATTGTCCAGGAGGACGGTTTATTATTATATCGATCAGAAGATGATCTCGCCTGTTGTTGATGAACATAACGGTTACCATGATTTTTCAGAAGCAGATATTCAAAAACTTTTTATCATCCGCAAGCTGCGCGAGGCAGGACTTTCACTGGCGGATATCCGCGCGATTCTTCACAAGCCGCGCACAACACCATTTTATCTGCATAAACAGCTGAATGCACTCCAGTCGCAGATGCTTACCATTCAGCAGACGATCAGCGAAATGGATCGTCTGAGCGGACAGCTTCCTGTGTGCCAGTCGCTTGATCAGCTTGCGGGGATGCTTGCAGATACCGATTTTTGCCCGGAAGATCCTACCCGGAATCAGATGGAATCCCGGGATGCCCGGCTGCTGGCACAGTATTTGTGGATGGCATATCTGGATACGCCGGTTACGGAATATCAGCAGTTTTTGTGGCAGAAAATCACACAGCATACGATTGAGCACGCAGGTACGGATTTGAAAATGATGTCCCGTTATTTACAGTACATTTCTCCGGAGCAGATTGATGCGACGAACATCAACCAGTATCTGCGCAATCAGAAAATTATTTCTCTGACGGAGGGAGATTATCCTGGTTTTGTGGAAGAGCTGAAAGTTTCTTTGCTTGCGTTTGCGGCAGATCCAGTACAGCAGGAAAAATGGCGTCTTCTTTATCAGCCGGTGATCCATCCGACGGCGTTGTTCTGTGTATCCGTGAGCGGATGGATGCGGGAATTTCATCCGGCATACCGCCGCTATTATGAAAACACGCACACCTGCTGCCGGATGCTGAAAGATTTTATGGACAGTGATGAGGGAGCAGCGCTGAATGCGACACTGCGGGAGGCATTCCAGGGAAATTGTGATGTGCGTACAGGATATTACGGAGAACTGGAAGTGGCGGCAACATTCCATAAAAGTATTTATGCATTGCTGCCGCCAGAGAAGATCCGAAAATTTCTGGAAGAAAATTCAGATGAAAAATGATCTGGTTTTATGATTCTGTTTTTATCATTCGAAGCGAGGATGCCCGGGGAACAAGTGTCACCGGCAGTACAATTTTTTCCGGTTCCGCCGCAGGGTTTTCCAGTGCGGAAAGGAGAATCCGGCTGGCTTCCCGTCCGATGCTTTCAAAGTCCTGATGAATAGAGGTAATTTCAAGACTCCGGCTGAGACTCGTGTCATCAAAACCACAGAGGCAGAGATCTTCCGGAATCCTAAGGCCAATGGTACGGCAGGCGAGAAAGATGAGTTCGGCAACCTGATCATTTTCTGCGAGAAGTGCAGTAATTCCATTTTGCCGCAGGGTAAGGAGCTGCTGTTGAAAAGGTGTGATTTCTGTTGAAAGGGCATCTTCTGTAGAAAGTGCATGTGGCCAGGTGATAAGCTGCCGGGAATCGGGCATGATTCCGGCAGCTTTCATTTCGTGCAAAAATCCGCCGAAACGATCACGGACCGACGAGGTTTCGGAAAGGGGAGCTGTTGTGAAAAAGGCGATGTTGCGATGCCCCTGTTCCAGGAGGTGACGGGTGAGCTGCCGTCCGCCATCGTAATTGTCGCAGACAACATTGTTTAAATACGGACAGTCGGTCTGCTTGTCGATGATGACAACCGGGCGGTTTGCAAACAGGAAATCGTTTAACTGTTCCAGGTGGATATTGTCACGCTTGGGATAGTAGACAAGTCCGGCGATGTTCTGAGAACGGAGCAGTTCCAGTGTCGTACGTTCCTTCGGAGAGGAAGAGCCGGTGATATGAATGCTTAAAAAGTATCCTTTTTCCGCCAGTGCGGCACTTAAGGAACCAATCGTTTCCGAAATGTTTCCCTGTGTTGTGGCAAAGGGAAGCAGCAGGGAAACCATTTTTGATTTGCTGTCGTTTTCTGATGCGGAGGAGGAAACCGGTGGGATTTTCTGCGAGACAAAGCTTCCGACGCCGCGTTTTCGATACAGGATTCCCTGCTGTTCCAGATCTTCAATCGCCCGCTTTGCTGTGATGCGGCTTACCTCATATTGCTCCGAGAGCATTTTTTCCGTGCAGAACACGGCATCGGAAGAAAACTGTCCGGTGCGGATGCGCTCTAAAAGAGCTTCTTTGATGATTTCATATTTGGGTTTCGTTATTCTTTTATTTCTATCCATGTCTGTAAAATTCCTCAAATAGTATGATTGGTGACAACTGTATTTGTAAAAGTGTGATATCGACTTGCTTTGTATTATAATCTCGGGAAAAAGATAAGTCAAACTAAAAATAATATATCAAATAAAAAGAAAATGATATAAAATCATGGAAAAACGTAGAAATACTTGACAGAAGCATTGCGTTTTTTTATGATATGATATATCAAATCAACACGGCAATACAGGAACAAGACTTAATATAGAAAGAGTTTTAAGTTTGAAAATCATTTTTATAACAGGAGGAAACACATCATGAAAACAACTGTTCATATTATTTCCCATTCCCACTGGGACAGAGAGTGGTATCAGTCTTTTGAAAAACACAGAATGAAACTGATTGAGCTGGTAGATAATATTTTGGAAAAAGCAGAGAACGATCCGGAATTTGGCGGATTTTTCCTGGATGGACAGACGATTGCCCTGGACGATTACCTGGAAGTGCGCCCGGAAAAACGCGAGCAGGTGGAAAAATGCGTCCGTGAAGGAAAAATCCAGACTGGCCCGTGGTACATTCTGCAGGATGAGTTTCTGACCAGCGGTGAGGCATGTGTCCGCAATCTTCAGGTCGGCATGCAGGAAGCAGCGCGTTACGGAGCAATCGGAAATGTTGGTTATTTCCCGGATGCATTCGGAAATGCGGGACAGATGCCGCAGGTGCTGAAGCAGGCGGGCATGGATGCGGTTGTGTTCGGACGCGGCGTAAAACCGATCGGACCGAATAATGAGGTAACCGGAGGACAGTATGAGTCCACGTATTCCGAAATGATGTGGGCATCCCCGGACGGAACGAAACTGCCGGGTATTCTGTTTGCAAACTGGTATAACAACGGAGTGGAGATTCCGGTGGATGAGGCAGAAGCAAAAGTTTACTGGGACAAAAAACTGGCCGATGCGAGAAAATTTGCGGCAACACATCAGCTTCTGATGATGAACGGATGCGACCATCAGCCATTGCAGAAGGACATTACCGAGGCAATCCGTGTTGCACGGAAACTGTACCCGGACATTGAATTTATTCATTCGGATTTCAAAACCTATGTAAAGGCAATGGAAAAAGAAATTTCCGAGAATTTCTCTACGGTAAAAGGCGAGCTGACAAGCCAGGAAACAGACGGAAGATGGACACTGGCAAACACCGCTTCTTCCTGGATGGGACTGAAAGTGGACAACCGTGTCGGCGAAACAGCGCTGGAGCGGAAAGCAGAACCGGCGGCAGCCATGGCAGAGGTGCTTGGCAAAGCATACCCGGAAGACCAGATGATTTACAGCTGGAAAAAGCTGATGCAGAATCATCCGCATGACAGCATCTGCGGCTGCAGCGTCGATGAAGTAAATGAAGAAATGAAAACCCGCTTTGCGAAGAGCAGACAGGTGGCAGATGCGATTTACGATGAGAGTGTAGAATACCTGACCGATCAGGTGAATACCGCGGCACTTCCTGGAAACAGTGAAAAGATTCCATTCGTTGTATGGAATACTTCCGGGAATGCGAAAAAACAGGTCATTGCAAAAGAACTGCATCTGTTCCGCGATTACAATCTGTTTGTATGGGATGGTTATGAGGCGGCGGAGGCGGTAGAAATGCCAAATCTGGTGCTTCGCGATGCAAACGGAAATGCAGTTCCGGCAAAAATCGAAAATGCAGGAATTTCCTTCGGGTACGATCTGCCGGATGACCGGTTCCGTCAGCCATATATGGCAAAGAAGGTGCTGGTAACGTTTGAGGCAGAAGTTCCGGCGATGGGATATGCAACATATTATCTGGAGCAGGCAGAGCCGGATCAGAACCAGGAAACCTCTGCAGATTTTGCGAATGAGCGCGTTCTGGAAAATGAAAACCTGAAAGTTACGGTCAATGAGGATGGTTCCTACCAGATTCTGAATAAGGAAACCGGAAGAACGTATGAAAATCTGGGATTCTATGAAGATACCGGAGATATGGGAAATGAATATATTTATATTCAGGACTCTGGAAAACAGACAATCACAACGAAAGGCATGAAAGCTGAGATTCGCTGTGTGGAGAAAAATGCATTCCGCACGGTAGTTGAGATCTGTCACGAAATGATGATTCCGTCTGGTATGGGAGAGGAACTGCAGAGACAGCGTGAGATGTGTATTGACCCATATACGCGTGTGGCAAACCGTTCGAAGGAACTGGTTCCGATGGAAGTAAAGACGGTTCTGACACTGGAAAAATCGGGAAAAGGCCTGCACGTTGCAACGACAATCTGCAATCAGGCAAAGGATCACAGAGTCCGCGTTGTAATGCCGACGGGTCTGAATACGTTTACGCATCTGGCAGATTCTGCCTTTGAGGTTGTAAAGAGAAATAACCGTCATAATGATACCTGGACGAATCCCTGCGGATGTGAAAGACAGCAGTGTTTTGCTGCAATGGAAGATGAGACAAATGGTCTTCTTGTGGCAAACCGCGGATTGTATGAATATGAGGTTCTGGCGGATGAGGAGAATGCGATTGCGGTAACGCTGCTTCGCTCCGTTGCGGAGATGGGTGACTGGGGTTATTTCCCGACGCCAAAGGCGCAGCAGATCGGAACGTTTACCCTGGAGTTTGAAGTTGTGCCGTATGCAGCCGGTAAGACGGGCGAGGCATTTACCGAGGGTTACGCATTCCAGCAGGATCTGACAGCAGCACAGGCCGGTCTTTCGAAAGCATGGCTCAGAAAGCCGGGTCAGGTAAAACCGGAACTCGTATCGGGCGAGATGCCGCTGGAAATGAGCTTCCTCCGCTTTGAAGGGGAAGGAATTCATCTGACGGCGTTTAAGAAGGGACTTGCAAAGGACGATCTGTTTGTGCGGTTTGTGAACAATATGCCGCAGGATGAGGTGCTTTCCTTCCGAAAGGAGAGCTGGATGAAAGAGGTTTACCGCAGTAATGTAGTGGAAGAGAAGGGTGAGGTACTTTGCCCGGATGAGAACGGGGTGTATCATGTGACACTCCGGGAGTTTGAGATTGCGACGTTTGGGGTTGTGAAATAACGGCTGGCGCGTGAGCTGGGAGTGAGAACGGGAGGAAAGTCTGGATCCGCCTGAAGGGCGGATCGGCGCAAGATGGTTGAAAAGAATAGGATGGAAAAAGCAAGAATGTGCTGGACTTTAGAGGGGACAAGTTATATGCTGGAAATATGAGAAAAATTTCCAAAGGAGGGTTTTTAAGATGCAGAAATGGACGAGCAGGATTGAGACCCCGATCAAGGCAGAGCTGATTTGTTATGATGTGAATGGAATTCATATTGTGTTTGGGGTGACGGAAGAGAATCAGCTGAAGCTGTTTCATTTTTCACATGCACCGTTTGACGCGGAGAATCTTTGCCGGAAGCCGGATGGAGTGTGGATGATGGAAGGAATGCGGGAAGCTCAGATTAAGGAGAGCTTCCAGCTGGTGCAGGTGAATTTTTCGGGGTATAACCGGCCGTATGAGAAGCATGGAAATAAGTATATTGTGACGGCTCCGGGCTTTATGCTGAAGTTTGATTCGATTTCGGAGGAGAGAAATGAGAACGGGGATCTGCTTCGGATTGTGCAGTCGGATGATGTGACGGGCGCGAAGGTGGAGTCTGTGATGCAGTTTTTTGATGGGATTCCGGTTGCGAGAATGTACAATACAGTGACGAACGAAGGAAAGGAAGACCAGACACTGGAGTACATTTCGAGTTTTAGTTACTGGGGTATTGAGAAGGAACAGAAAGAGGGAATTCCAGAGCTTGTCAGCTCGGATGACAAGATGTCGATGGTTGTGGTTCACAATGGATGGCAGAAGGAGCTGACGGTGAAGAAGTACCGGTTTGCAGATCTTGGCATGGCGCAGACGCAGCCGCATAATTATCAGAGAACTTCGAAGACGATTGAGATTACGAATACGGGCAACTGGTCGGCGAAGGAATATGTGCCGATGGGATATATTGGAAACAGTGCGGCAGATTCGAGTCTGTTTTTTGAGATTGACCACAGTGGTTCCTGGCATTATGAGATCGGAGATCAGAACTGCCATTTTTATCTGGCGGTGAGCGGTCCGACAGAGATTCAGTCACACTGGTCGAAGAACCTGAAGCCGGGAGATTCCTTTACGACGGTTCCGGTGGCTGTCGGCGTAGGTCATGATGATTTCGAGGAAGCGATTGGTACTTTGACGAAGTACCGCAGAAAGATCCGCCGTCCGAACAAAGATAATGAAAATCTGCCGGTTATTTTTAATGATTATATGAATTGTCTGTTTGGAGATCCGACCACAGAAAAAGAGTTCCCGCTGGTGGATGCGGCAGAGAAGGCCGGATGTGAGTATTTTGTCATTGATGCCGGCTGGTATGCGGACGGCAACTGGTGGGACAGTGTCGGTGAGTGGCAGGAGAGTAAAAAGCGCTTTCCGAATGGAGTGCGTGAGGTGACGGATTATATTCGTTCGAAGGGCATGATTCCTGGTGTCTGGCTGGAGCTGGAGGTTATGGGTATCAACTGTAAGAAGGCTTCCATTCTGCCGGATGAGTGCTTCTTCCTGCGCCACGGCAAGCGTGTGTATGACAGAAGCCGTTATCAGCTGGATTTCCGTCATCCGCTTGTGATTGAACATGTGACCGAAGTCATCGACCGTGTGGTACGGGACTACGGTGTCGGCTATATCAAGATGGACTACAATATTGAGCCTGGTATTGGTACGGAAGTGGATGCAGACAGTTTTGGAGACGGTCTTCTGGAGCATGAGAGAGCGTATCTGGCATGGCTGGATGGCATCTACAAAAAGTATCCGGATCTTGTCATTGAGAACTGCTCGAGCGGCGGTCTTCGGATGGACTATGCGATGCTGGCGCGAAACAGCATTCAGTCGACGAGCGATCAGGAGGATTACCGCAATTATGCGACGATTTCGGCGAATGCAGCCATCGGCGTGACGCCGGAGCAGGCGGCGATCTGGTCATATCCGCTGCGGGACGGCACAAAAGAGGAAGTTATTTTCAATATGGTAAATGCGCTGCTGCTTCGTATTCACCAAAGCGGCCATCTCGCAGAAATTTCGCCGGAGCGGTTTGAACTTGTAAAAGAGGGAATTGACTGCTACAAAGAGATCCGCAGCGGCATCAAGGACGGCGTTCCGTTCTGGCCGATGGGATGGGCAGACAATGAAGAAAAACACCTCGCAGCCGGAATCCGTGTGCCGGGAGATGTAATTTATCTTGGTGTGTGGAGACGCGGCGGAGAGGCCGGTTTTGAGGTTCCGCTTGACCGTGCATTCCCGGGAAAAGAGCTGGAAGTAAGCTGCATTTACCCGAAAGCATGCGGTGATGTGTTCCATTACGATGACTACAGCAAGACGCTGCAGATTCACTTCCCGGAGACGTATATGGCGCGTCTGTTTCAGATTAAAGTGAAATAAAATTACATAAATCCCCGCCCGCGGAATAAATTGTATCGGAGTGTATCTGATAGGATTTTTCTGGGGAGGGGATTTTTTGCGTTTTCTTTCGGCGCTTTCAGATCTGATGGTTCCCGTGCTGATTTTTTATGTGGTCGGACTGGGGCTTTTGATGAAACAGGATGTGTTCGGCGATTTTCTGAACGGGGCGAAGGACGGCATGCGGACGGTGATCGGAATTGTGCCGACCTTAATCGGGCTGATGGCGGCGGTCGGCGTGCTGCGGTCATCGGGATTTCTGGAGGAATTTGGAAAACTGCTTGGAACCGTGCTGGAACCGGCGGGAATCCCGTCTGCGCTGGTACCGCTCGGTGTTGTGCGTCTCTTTTCCAACAGCGCGGCGGTGGGTCTTCTGCTGGATCTCTACAAAGAGGCGGGCTGTGACTCCTTTGCCGGACGGGCGGCATCGATTATGATGTCGTGCACGGAGACGGTTTTTTATACCATGGCAGTCTATTTTGGCGCGGTGCAGATCAAAAAAACACGGTACACATTGGCGGGCGCCTTGTTCTCTTCTCTTGTCGGAATGGCGGTCAGTATTGCCCTGGCAAAGGGAGTGTAAGGATCTTTTCTAATCATACCAGTGAAATGTGTTGACATTTCCATCCAATTGGAATAAGATGGAACCAACTTAAAACATACAAACTCAATAGGAAATAAGGAAATAGAGAAAAGAGCGCAAAAGTAAGGAGGAAATCAACGATGGCAAAGGTATATGACAGCATTCTGGATCTTGTGGGAAAGACACCGCTGGTAGAGTTGAAAAGAATTGAAGAAAAAGAAGGACTGCAGGCGAAACTGATCGCAAAGGTAGAATCCTTTAACCCGGCAGGTAGCGTAAAAGACCGTATTGCAAAAGCGATGATCGAGGACGCTGAGGCAAAAGGTCTCTTAAAAGAAGGCTCGGTTATCATTGAGCCGACCTCCGGAAACACTGGAATCGGACTGGCAGCGGCAGCAACCGTAAAAGGCTATCGCATGATCCTTACCATGCCGGAGACAATGAGTGTGGAGCGCCGCAATATTGTAAAAGCATACGGCGCAGAAGTTGTTCTGACCGATGGAACGAAGGGAATGAAGGGTGCAATCGAGAAAGCCGATGAGCTTGCCAAAGAGATTCCGAACAGCTTTATCGCAGGCCAGTTTGTGAACCCGGCAAACCCGGCAACCCACAAAAAGACAACAGGACCGGAGATCTGGGAAGACACCGACGGAGAGGTTGATATCTTTGTTGCAGGTGTCGGCACCGGCGGAACCATCACCGGAACGGGTGAATATTTAAAAGAGAAAAAACCGGAAGTAAAAATCGTAGCAGTAGAACCGGCATCCTCCCCGGTACTGTCCGACGGTGTTTCCGGACCGCACAAAATCCAGGGAATTGGCGCAGGCTTTGTGCCGGATACACTGAACACCAGCATTTACGATGAAATCATCAAAGTAGAAAATGAGGACGCTTTCGAGACCGGAAGATATCTGGCAGCCGAGGAAGCGATTCTCGCAGGAATTTCCTCCGGAGCAGCTCTGTATGCGGCGATCCAGCTCGCAAAACGAGAGGAAAATAAAGGCAAAACCATCGTTGTGCTCCTGCCGGATAACGGAGACAGATACTATTCCACAGCCCTGTTTGCCAAATAAAAGGGAACAGCTTCAGATTTTAAAATAATAGATATCAGCGAACACTGCCATCCGCGGCATTTTCTCTCCACCGCGAATGGCAGTTTCGCATATTAATTTATACCAGAAAGGGAACTTTACTTATGACATTACAACAGCTTCGCTACGTAATTCGGGCCGCAGATTCCAGATCCATGAATGAGGCGGCAAAGGCACTCTATATTTCACAGCCGAGTCTCTCCGGAGCAATCAAGGAGCTGGAAAAAGAGATTGGAATTGAGCTGTTCAAGCGCAGCAGCCACGGAACAGTACTGACCCCGGAGGGCGAGGAGTTTCTGGGTTACGCACGTCAGGTCACAGACCAGTATCAGCTTCTCGAGAACCGCTATATTTATCGCACCAAGGGAAAGAAAAAATTCAGCGTGTCGATGCAGCATTACAGTTTTGCCGTAAAGGCGTTTGTGGAGCTGGTGAAGCAGTTTGGTATGGATGAGTACGAGTTTGCGGTTTATGAGACGAGAACGTATGATGTGCTGATGGATGTAAAGAACTTCAAGAGCGAGCTTGGGATCTTATATCGGAATGACTTTAATGCGAAGGTGCTGAACAAGCTGCTGAAGGACAATAACCTTGAGTTCCACGACCTGTTTTCCTGTGGAACGTACGTCTATCTCTGGAAGGATCATCCGCTTGCAGATCAGGCAGAGATCACTATGGAGGAGCTAAAGGAATATCCGTGCCTGTCCTTTGATCAGGGAAGCAACAATTCGTTCTTCCTGGCAGAGGAAGTGCTTTCGACGTATGAATATAAGAGAATCATTAAGGCAAATGACCGTGCGACCATGCTGAATCTGATGGTCGGACTGAATGGCTATACGCTCTGCTCCGGCATTATCTGTGAGGAATTAAACGGCAGTGATTACCGCGCGGTGCCGCTTCATGCAGAGGAAAACATGATGATCGGTTATGTTTCCAGGAAGGGTATGTCGATCAGCGCACTGGGACAGCAGTATTTGGAAGAAATTCGGAAATATAAGGAGCTTGTGCTGTAAAAAAGGAGAAACAAGAAGACTTTAACCGAATCAAGTAAGTCCCCTGCTTCCATTGCGAAAAGCAATAAGCAGTGGGTGGGGACTTGCTTGTATCAGGAGTGGTACAAGTCACTCCTGATAAGCTGCGAAGCAGCTATTCGGTTATGAGCAAGTAGCGAAGCGGATTGCGAATATCCGCTTTGACTCTTCGGAGTGTGTTTGAAAAAGGCTTTTCGCAAGCTGCGAGTCCCATCTTGTGGGAGATGAATTGCATTTGTTATCTTGTTTTATGTAGCATGATTGGATATAGAAATTTCAGAAGAAAAAATATTGGCGATAAAGAATAGCTATAGGAAAACCCTATAACCAGCCATCAATTTTCTATATTGGACAAAGCAGAAGACTGTCGCTATAATAATCCTTGTAAACAGATAGGAAATATCACCAAAACGAGAGGAAGCGAAGTGAATGAGAGCAGTTTTCGCAGAGAATCGAATTGTGATCTATGATGTCATGTGTTGCAGTGTAAGCAGATAAAACCGAAAGAAAACGGAGCCGCATTGCAGCATGGACAAAACAAGATGGCAACCGGTTCCGATAAATAATAGAAAATCGAACATGAAAAGAAATAGAAAAACGAAAAACAGAACAGGAGAATACAATCATGAGCAAAAAAACAAGAGCAGAAAGAAATCTTAAATTTGAAACCTTACAGCTTCACGTAGGACAGGAAAATCCGGATCCGGCAACCGGAGCAAGAGCAGTGCCGATCTATCAGACCTCTTCTTTCGTATTCAACAACTCCGATCACGCAGCAGCAAGATTCGGACTCCAGGATGCAGGAAACATCTACGGCCGTCTGACCAACCCGACAGAGGATGTTTTCGAGCAGAGAATGGCAGCACTGGAGGGCGGCGTTGCGGCACTTGCAGTAGCTTCCGGAGCAGCAGCTATCAACTACACCATCATCAACCTGGCACAGAAAGGTGACCATATCGTATCTGCAAAGAACATTTACGGTGGTTCCTACAACCTTCTGGCACACACCCTTCCACAGTACGGCATCAGCACCACATTTGTTGATGTATTCGATCTGGATGAGGTTCGCGCAGCCGTTCAGGAGAACACAAAAGCAATCTACATCGAGACGCTTGGAAACCCGAACTCCGATGTGGTAGATATCGAAGCACTCGCAAAAATCGCACATGAGAATAAAATCCCGCTGGTTGTAGACAACACCTTCGCAACTCCGTATCTGGTTCGCCCGATCGAGTACGGCGCAGATATCGTTGTACATTCCGCAACCAAATTTATCGGCGGTCACGGAACTACCCTTGGCGGTGTGATCGTAGACAGCGGTAAATTCGACTGGGAGGGATCCGGCAAATTCGCATCCCTGACCGAGCCAAACCCGAGCTACCACGGCATCAGCTTTACAAAAGCAGTTGGACCTGCTGCATTCGTTACAAAAGTACGTGCGATCCTTCTTCGTGATACAGGAGCAACTCTTTCTCCGTTCAATTCCTTCCTGCTTCTGCAGGGACTTGAGACACTGTCTCTCCGTGTAGAGCGTCATGTAGAGAACGCGCTGAAGGTTGTAAAATATCTGGAGAGCCAGCCACAGGTAGAAAAAGTACATCATCCGTCTGTATCCGATGATCCGGAGCAGCAGGCACTGTACGCAAAATACTTCCCGAACGGCGGCGGTTCCATCTTCACCTTCGAAATCAAAGGTGATGCACAGAAAGCAAAAGATTTCATCGACAATCTGGAGCTGTTCTCCCTGCTGGCTAACGTTGCCGATGTAAAATCTCTGGTGATCCATCCGGCAACCACTACACACAGCCAGTGCACCGAGGAAGAACTGCTGGATCAGGGAATCAAACCAAACACCATCCGTCTTTCCATCGGTACCGAGAACATCGACGATATCATCGAGGATCTGGATGAGGCATTTGAGGCAGTTCAGTAAAAAGGATACAAAGTAAAAGAGAATATAAAAAAGCATACAAAAAAAAGAAGCGTGTTTGAAAAAACAAACATGCTTCTTTTTTGGGCTTAGATAAACCGCATGGGAAATTATGATGCCAGAGCGTATTATGAATCGAATGCCAGTGCCAGTACATGACGCTGTTTGCACCGGAGGCAAGATGGCTGTAAGCCTGCTGGCGGAGCTGGCCCTTGTATGGCATCCATCCTGGAAATTCCTGTGCCTCGGTTTCCATAACAAGATAGTTGTCGTTTTTCAGAGAACGAATCATATCACCGCCAAAAGCGATTTCCGCACCGGTCAGATCGTCCTGGATCGGATGGTAAATATCGGTTCCGGCGATCGTCAGACATTTTACCAGCTATTTTTGTTTTTGCCTGCTATTAACCATAGGTCTGTCTCATGCTGCGTCAGCGTTACGCCGCTGGCATGTTTGAAAGCACCAGAAGCGTGTTTTTATACGGGATTTTGAATAAAAAAGACAAATGATTTCAGCGTCTGTGCAGAGATATTTCCCGGCTTTTTTGATGCTTTCATTTTGAGCGGATACGCGGCACCGATCACAAGAGGCGGTGCGTCGCGCAGAGGAACGGCGGTGACGTTTGGGTGGTGGAACAATGCAAAGTTACTCCCGGCAAACAGGCTTAAGGCTTCGCCGACTTCCACGGAGCTTATCATGGATTCCAGGCGGGCAGTGCGCAGGATGTGCGGCTTTTGGTCTGCCTTTTCAAATAGTTGCATACAGAGCTGATAAATCGAGGTATAGGGATGCATAAGAATCAGAGGTTCTCTGGCAATGTCAGCGATTGTCAGGGAAGATTTTTCTGCAAGCGGATGATCGATGGGGAGCATCACACAGAGACGATCCTTTGCGAGAGGTACAAAGTGATATTTCTGCGGTGAAATCATGGAATCCCGTGCAATGACAAGATCAAAACGACCGGACTGCAGACCGTCCATCAGCTCGTTTTCTTCACACTCTTCCAGCATCAGTTCAACCTCCGGATGCGTATGTGCGAAAGCGCGGATGCGGGAGGTGAGATGATACTGCGTCAGAAACGGAAGAGAGCCGACGCGGAGCGGCTGGCGTTCCGACTCTTTAAAGTGGCGCATTTTCTGCAGCATCTGATGATACTGGCGGGAGAGCTCTGAGGCTTCCTGGCAGAACAGCTTGCCTGCCGGAGTCAGAACCGCCTGGCGGCGGGTGCGGTCGAAGAGGGTGAGATTCAGTTCGGATTCCAGCTTCTGGATCTGCTTCGAGAGCGTGGACTGTGCGATATGAAGATTTTCTGCAGCTTCTAAAAAAGTGTCGCATCGGACGGTCATCAGAAAAAAGTCGATCTGTTCCATGGTCATAAGAGAGAACCTCCTTTTGAAAATCATTCCATTTCATTCATTCCATTCTGGAAACAATTGTACCACAGATCGAATTGATTCCACAAAGGTTTCTTTTTAAAATAAAAAAGGATAAAACATGCAGCAGGGAAAGTGGATGGAGAGGATCCGATGGATTTGCTGGCTGAATGGAGTACAAAAAAGAACATTCTATGAGATAGTTTTGATTTGGGGAATAAGGAGAATGATTATGGCTGAAAAAGTAAGAGATCTGCGCAGTGCGCTGGAACGATTGAAAAATATGCCGGGACAGCTTGCCGAGACGGATGTTGCAGTTGATCCGATGGCGGAGCTTGCCGGAGTTTACCGCTATGTCGGCGCGGGCGGAACGGTAAAACGTCCGACGAAAGAAGGACCGGCAATGATTTTCCGCAATATCAAAGGCCACCCGGACGCAAGTGTTGCGATCGGTGTCCTGGCGAGCCGGAAGCGTGTGGCTGCACTTCTGGACTGTGAGCCGGAGAATCTTGGGAAAATGCTGTATCACAGCGTGGAAAAGCCGGTTGCACCGGTGGAATTTCAGGGTGCGCCGCCGTGTCAGGAGGTTGTGCATCTGGCGACGGATCCCGATTTTGATCTGAACCGCCTCGTCCCGGCACCGACCAACACGCCGGATGACGCAGGCCCGTACATCACGCTTGGCATGTGTTACGCTTCTCACCCGGATACCGGGCTGCACGATGTGACGATTCACCGTCTCTGTATTCAGGGAAAAGACGAACTTTCGATTTTCTTCACGCCGGGTGCACGCCATATCGGCGCGATGGCAGACCGTGCGGAGGAGCTTGGCCAGAAACTGCCGATTTCCATCAGCATCGGCGTCGATCCTGCGATTGAGATCGGTTCCTGCTTTGAGCCGCCGACAACACCGCTTGGTTACGATGAGCTTTCGGTTGCAGGTGCGCTGCGGAAAGAGCCGGTGGAACTGTGCCATTGCGTTTCGGTAAATGAGATGGCAATTGCGAATGCAGAGTATGTGATCGAGGGCGAGGTTATCCCGGGCGTGCGTGTGCAGGAAGATCAGAACAGCCACACCGGTTACGCCATGCCGGAATTTCCGGGTTATACCGGTCCGGCGAGCGATCAGTGCCGCCTGATTAAAGTAAAAGCGGTAACACACCGGCGAAATCCGATCATGCAGACCTGCATCGGACCAAGCGAGGAACATGTTTCCATGGCGGGCATTCCGACGGAAGCGAGTATCTATGGCATGGTAGAAAAAGCAATGCCGGGACGACTCCGGAATGTGTACTGTGGTTCTGCGGGCGGCGGAAAATATATGGCTGTTCTTCAATTTAAAAAGCTTGGTCCAAGTGATGAGGGAAGACAGCGTCAGGCGGCGCTGCTGGCTTTTTCTGCATTCAGTGAACTGAAACATGTATTTCTCGTGGATGAGGACGTGGACTGCTTCGATATGAACGATGTCCTTTGGGCAATGAACACACGATTCCAGGGCGATGCGGATATCATCACGATCCCAGGTGTCCGGTGTCATCCGCTCGATCCGTCAAACGATCCGACGTGTTCGCCATCGATCCGCGATCACGGAATTGCATGCAAGACAATTTTTGACTGTACCGTGCCGTATGATCAGAAGAAAAGATTTGTGCGGGCGAGGTTTCTGGAAGTTGATCCGAAACACTGGCTGGACGAGGAATAAAAGCATGTTTTGCAAAAAAATGTTATATTGTGTTCTAAAAAGTATATTTTGTCAAAAAAGGAGAGTAGCCTGGTATGCTGAAATTTGAGAAAAACGATTATACAATAGAAGAAGTAACACTGTGTGGCGAGACGATCCGGTTTCGGGCGTTCCGCGACCTGATTTATGTGGAAAAACCGGTTAATGAAGAGTTTCAGAAGATGAATCTTTTTGTGCCGGAATGCTATTATGAGGGAGCATCCCTGCATGGCTATGATTTAGGGAGCGCGCCGGTTTTCATGCCGAATACGGTCGGCGGCTACATGCCGGGTCCGGCGGATGAGCCTGGAACGAATCCATTTTTACAGGGCAGACCCAACACGATTTTTCGTGCACTGCAGCACGGCTATGTTGTGGCATCCCCGGCAATCCGCGGCAGAGTGCAGAAGGGGGCAGATGGCCGGTACAACGGAAAAGCACCATCCTGCGTGGTTGATTATAAAGCAGCCGTGCGATATCTCCACTTTTTCGCGGATGAGCTGCCTGGCGATGCGAGCAAAATTATCACCAATGGAACGAGTGCCGGAGGTGCGCTGTCATCCCTGATGGGAAGCACGGGAAATCACCCGGACTATGAGCCGTATCTGCAGGCACTTGGCGCGGCGGATGCCGGAGATAACGTGTTTGCGGCTTCCTGCTACTGCCCAATCACAAACCTTGAACACGCAGACATGGCGTATGAATGGGAATTTTGCGGAGTAAATGATTTTCACCGTGCCAACATGAAAATGGATGAGGGCGGCCGCCCGGTTTTCACACCGGTGGATGGCGAGATGACGAAAGAACAGATCCTTGTTTCGGCAGAGGAAAAAGCAATGTTTCCGGCATATGTAAACAGCCTTGGATTGAAGGATGAAAACGGAGATCCACTGACACTTGATGCAGACGGAGAAGGATCCCTGAAGGAATATGTAAAACGCGTTGTGATGGAATCTGCGCAGAGAGCGTCTGACCAGGGTGTGGATTTATCAGATAAACCATGGCTGATCGTCGAGAACGGCAAAGTGCAGGGCATGGATTTTACCGCTTATGTCAAAGACATCACCCGGATGAAAACGGCACCTGCTTTTGATGCGCTGGATCTGGAAAGCCCGGAGAATGATCTGTTTGGAAACGAGACGACAAACTGCCGTCACTTCACGGAATACAGCACAGCACACACGAAAGCACAGGGCGCGTGTGCGGAAGCAGAAGTTGTGAAAATGATGAATCCAATGGAATACATTATGGACGAAAAAGCAGAAAAAGCACAGCATTTCCGCATCCGCCACGGCGAGTGCGACCGCGACACCTCTCTGGTGATCTCGGCGATGCTGGTATTAAAACTTCGTGAGGCAGGCTGTGAGGTGGATTACCATTCCCCATGGAATACACCGCATGCGGGCGACTACGATCTCGACGAGTTATTCGCATGGATTGACGGAATCTGTGGATAAAAGGAAGGAACGAGACGGATGGCTGTGGAAAAACGGATTGTAGTTGGCGCTTCCGGGGCGAGTGGAATGCCGCTGCTGATGAAGTGCCTTGAAATTCTGCGGGATAGTGAGGAATACCGTTCCCTTCTGGTGATGAGCCGCAGTGCAAAGCTGACGCTGGAACAGGAGACAGACTGGAGTGTTTCGCAGGTGGAAGCGCTGGCAGATGAAGTACTCGAGCAGGACAACATCGGTGCAGGCCCGGCGAGCGGGTCGTACCGGACGGAAGGCATGGTGATTGTGCCGTGCAGCATGAAAACGGCGGCCGGTATTGTAAGCGGATACACCGACAATCTGCTGCTGCGCGCGGCGGATGTGACCATCAAAGAAAAACGTCCGCTCGTGCTGGCAGCGCGGGAGACACCGATGAGTGAGATTCATCTGCGGAATCTGTACGAGCTGTCACGCATGTCAAATGTGTGGATTGTTCCGCCAATGATGACGTTTTATCAGAAACCGGAGTCGATTGACGATATGGTGACGCATCTGGCGGCGAAGCTGCTGTCGCCGTTCGGCGTGGAAGTGAAGGAGTATCGGAGATGGAAGGGATGCTGACGAAAAAGGCAACAGCCGCAGGATGCATGATGGAAGTGACGGTAATGAAGATTGGTGAGGACTTTCAGATCTGTCTCGCCGGAGGAGAAAAGCCGCATATCGGCTGTGTAGTGCAGGCCGTACCACGGGAATCGCTGACCGGAGACGGGAGCTGGAGTGCGACTTCCTCGGTGTGGAACCGCACCGGACATAAAGATGAGGTACTGTGCCGGATGCTGGCGGAAAAAATCTGTTGTGCCTGCCGTACCGTGACCGTCTGCACCGGTGGCGTGCATATCGATGAAATTACCGGAGAGCAGATCCGGGAGATTGTGGATGCGGTAGAGAAGATGGGAGAAGAGATTGCGCAGGATTTGAGATGATAAGTAAGCATGGAAAGCGGATAAAAAGTCATTGCATTTTTCGGACATGCTTTGGTTTTGTGTTATATTTCCTATTGAATATGTAGAGAATATGGGATAAAATAAAAGAAAGTATTTTTATCATGACATATATTCGGAGGAAATAAAATGAAAGTTTCGACAAGAGGACGGTATGCGCTTCGTCTGATGCTGGATCTGGCACTCAACAATACCGGCGAACCGGTGCGTTTGAAAGATGTGGCAAAGCGGCAGGAGATTTCGGAAAAATATCTGGAACAGATCATCTCGATTTTGAATAAAGCTGGTTTCGTAAAAAGTGTGCGCGGCCCGGCGGGCGGTTATTCCCTGAAACGAAAGCCGGAAGAATATACCGTGGGAATGATCCTGCGTCTGACCGAGGGTAGCCTTGCGCCGGTGGACTGTGTAGAAGACGGCGCCGACTGCGGCAGGGAAGATCAGTGCGTTACGGTGATGCTCTGGAAAAAACTGAACGATGCCATCAACAGTGTGGTGGACAATATTACGCTGGCAGATCTGGTGGAATGGCAGATGCAGAAGTCGAATGAGTATGTGATCTGACGGCAGACAGAATAAGCGATAACGTCCAATGAGGGAACAGAAGAGGGAAAATGGTGAAAACATCATTTTCCTCTTTTTTACCGGTAAAAATCTGGGAGCACGGCATTTACAAGCAAAAAAAAATTTGTTAAGATAAAAAACAGGGCGCATTTGGAGAAGAAAAAAATCAGGATGCGCAAAAGTGAAGAAAATAAAAGATAAGGAGTTTCCCCTTATGAAAAAACAACAGGAAAGCCTTAAAAATATGGTATATCAGGCCATTTTGAACGGCATTTTTACCGATGAATATAAACCCAATCAAATTATCAACGAGCAGGAGCTGGTACAGAAATTCGGCTGCAGCAAGACGCCAATCCGTGAAGCACTGGTGACGCTCTGCAACGAGGGAATTCTCCACAGCTTCCCGCGCTTCGGCTACCAGGTTGTCAGCGTGTCCCGCGAAGAGGCACAGAATATTCTGGATTTCCGCCTTGTTCTCGAGGGCGGATATCTTCGTCAGTCGATCGGACATATCACCGAAGAAAATCTGGCGGAGCTTGCCGAGATTGATGAGAGATGCAAGCAGAGCACCGACAGCGTCTGGGATCACTGGGAGGCAAATACAGCATTCCATCTGAAGCTGATTTCCTTCTCCGGCAACGCTTACGCATATCAGGAGCTTGAACGCACCATGAACGTCTTAAAACGCGCTTACGCCCAGTTTTACTGGCAGACCTGGTCCAACGTAAACCCGGCACTGGACATTGCGCATCATAACGATATTATGCAGAGTATCCGGGAGAAAGATCTGGAGAAGACGCAGAACTATCTGAAAGAGGATCTGGCGGATTTTTGTGGGTAAGAAATGAGACAGAGTGTATGGAAACGAAGAATTCCAATACACTCTGTTTTTTTGTGCGCTGGAGACCTTTTCCAGGCACGCTCCAGGGCTCGTGATTATCCATGAAAATGCTTCTCCCGATACTGCTGCGGTGTCACTCCACTGCTTTTCTTGAACTGCCGGTAAAAGTAGGAAACGTTTGCGATTCCGATCTGGTCACAGATTTGCTGGGGGGAGAAGCTGGTGGTGGCAAGCAGACGTTTTGCGGTTGTCATACGTTCGTCCATGATGTAGCTACTGAGCGACGCTCCTGTTTTCGTACTGAAAATGTGGGACAGGTAGTCCGGGTTCATGTGGATTTTCTCGGCGATGGAGGTGCGGCCCAGTTCAGGATCGGAAAGATGCGAACGGATATAGTCCTTGATGACGCTGATCGGGTCCGAGGCATCGGTGGAGAGGTGCTCTTCCATATTCAGCCGCTCTTTCTCATACCATGCATTTTTTTTCACCTCCTGCACAGCCGCCGCCAGCTTTTCCATAAGCTGATCCGGGTCGATTGGTTTTAACAGGTAGGAGAAAATATGTAAATTCAGCGCTTCCTGCGCATAATCAAATCGCTGATGGCCGGTCAGAACGAGTACGATGGGATGAAAATTGTTCTCATGCAGCCATTCCACTAACTGCAGACCGGTTTCGCGCGGCATTTCGATGTCAGTCAAAAGAATATCAATATCCTGGGAACCCTCAAAAATTCGTTTTGCCTGGCTGGCACTGTAGGCAGGAAACGCCTGCTCAATCCCGAGCGCCGACCAGTCTGTCGTTTCGATAATGTTTTTCACAATATAATATTCATCATCCACTACTAAAATGTTCATTGTAAAAGCCCTGTTCCTTTCTTCCGTTTCGCATGGATTTGAATCGTTACAAAAAGCAAGCCGAAAGCCTTTTTCAAACAAGCTTTAGCTCTCGTTTCTTTTGCAGGGGACCTGAGGTGTGTCGGAAGCATGTGAAAAAAGAGGTTCCGATGTTTCAATTTTGCTTTCCGGCGGATTGCCATCCTCCCGGTATGGAATGTATGGAATCGTAACCTCTGATCTTGCACCCCATCCGGGTTCGTTGGAAAAATGCGCATGGGCTTTTTCTCCATAAACAAGATAAAGCCGTTTGAGCAGATTGTAGGTTCCGATTTTTTTTCCATCAAAGTCATGAACCTGCTGGGAAACTGGCCGGTTCAGGTATTCCAGATCCTCTTCAAAATAACCACTGCCGGAGTCGAGATGAGTGAGAACCACATATTTTTCACCATTGCGCTCCACAAGGCTGCCGGTGATACGGACACGGAGCTCTTCGCCCATGATCATGTTGTGCTTGATGGTATTTTCTGTAAACATCAGCAGAATGATCGGAAAAACAGAAGCATTCCTGCATTTCTCATCCACATGGATTTCCCAGTTCAGACAGCCTGGAAACCGCAGTTCTGTCATCTCCAGAAAATTTTCTACGTATTTCAGTTCTTCTTTCAAAGGAACGGCTGTCTTATCCTGCAGGGTGTACCGCAAATGATTCGAAAGTGTGCGGACGAATTCATTTGTGAGCCGCCTTCCTTCTTCCGTGAATGGCATTGATGCGATTGCGGAGAGACAGTTGATCAGAGAGTGCGGCGCTACCTGGGATTTCAGATACTGAATCTCCAGTGCCTTCAGATTTAATTTATCCTCATAAACATTGATTTTTAACTTCTCAATTCGATTCATCAGCTTATTCAGTGTTTCACCGATTTCCAGAACCTCCTCACACCGCTCATTGGAAAGATCCGGGTGCGGCACCTGTTGTTCCTCTTTGACCTGTGATGCCATTTTCCGGATCAGATCAAGAGGCTTTGAAATCAGGTGTTCATAGGAAACGGTCCATAAAAGAGAAACCACGAAAATCAGCAGAGCACCCCCGAGCAGAAGCTTGAGCATATTGTAAATAGGAGTGTTGACTTCTTCGGAGGGGATGAGTGCATTTAAGGAGCAGGTAGAAGAAGGAAGCTTTTCAGCGACCTGTAAATATTGTATACCGTCCTTTCCGCGGATCCGATGAGATTTCTGGGTAGAAAAGTCGGTAGACAGTTTAAAATCGGACCAGCTTTCGTTGTCGTATGGAATACCATTTTCATCAGCAAACAGAAAAATGGTATTTGAATCATCAAATGGAGTATTCAGTTCATCCAGACGGATCCAGGCACCAAGATAGCCATGGAGATCATTGATAATTCGGATCAGATAGGTATGGCGTTCCAGCTCTATATAATACCAACTCTTGAAGTTGAGAGCGGAGGCGTCCTCTCCCGACTGACGTAAAAGCTTTTTCATGTAGGAACTACAGTCATTGGAGCCCCCATTTTTATAGCGGCAGACAAAATGGTCGTTTGCTTTTCCATAAACAAACATACCGTCAATGTCTGTCATGTAACTTAAAGTATTATCCAAAAGCCTGGAGGCTTTAATCTGGGAAATCACTGCGTTTGGGTTGTTTTTGGAAGTGATCGTATCGACAACATCAGTATTGTTATTAGCGAATTCCCAGAGACAGTTTTCAGCAGTTTCCATACTCTTATTTAACTGCTGGACATAAAGATCCATTGTCTGATGAATTCCCTGGTAGGTTTCATGCTGAAGCTGTTTGGAAATATAAAAAATTAAAAACAGCAATAAAATACTGAACATTATTAAAATACGCATCCAATACCAAAATGCTTTTTTCTTTAGGGAATATATTTTGTGTTTGTGCATAGTGTGGTCAAAAAAATTGAAGTTTAGTGAAAAAGTACGATGTTTTGATGAATTCAAGAAGGATGCCTCCGTAATTATATATAATTTGCACATAGATTCTAAGAAAAGTGCAATAAAACCTAAGCAATGTGAATTGCTAAAAAGTTTATTAAAATTATATAATAACAACAGTTGATAGTCAAAGCAATTTTGTTCGAACATACTTGCAACGACAAAAAAACGAGAAAACAAAGAGGAAACGAGGAGGAAAAACATGGCATCTTTAAAAAAATCCCATGCATCATCCGGGAGCAGCCACAGCAAAGCAGCAAAATTCAAACGATACCTTCCGCTGTATCTGATGTTCCTTCCAGGCGCGATCTATCTGCTCATTAACAATTATATTCCGATGGCAGGCATTATCGTAGCATTTAAGAAGTACAATGCCCGTTTGGGAATCTGGAAGAGCCCGTTCTGCGGACTGGCGAACTTTGAATTTCTGTTTGCATCATCGGATGCATGGACTATTACAAGAAATACGTTACTTTACAATCTGGCGTTTATTGTTCTGAACACGGTAGTCGGAATTATTTTTGCAATCTTTATCTGCGATACGTTTAATAAAAAATTAAAGAAAATTTATCAGAGTGCAATCTTGTTTCCATATCTGATGTCGGCTGTTATTCTTGGCTACATTGTATATGCATTTTTAAGTCAGAGTACAGGTATTGTAAACAATTCGATTTTAAGTGCACTTGGAAAAGATGCTGTGAACTGGTATGCAGAACCGAAATACTGGCCGTTCATTCTGATTTTTGTAAATACCTGGAAGGGTGTAGGATATGGATGTCTGATCTACATATCTACCATCAATGGCATTGATCCGTCTCTGTATGAGGCAGCTTCTCTGGATGGCGCAACCAAATGGCAGCAGATCAAAAACATTACGCTTCCATTCCTGAAACCAACCGTAATCACCCTGACATTGATGAGTGTCGGCCGTATCTTCTATTCCGATTTCGGTCTGTTCTATCAGGTACCACGTGATTCAGGACTTCTGTACTCGGCAACCAATGTTATTGATACCTACGTATACCGCGGCCTGATGAAATCCGGAAATGTCGGAATGTCTGCAGCAGCCGGCTTCTATCAGTCCATCATCGGATTTATCATTGTCCTTACCGCAAACGGAATCGTACGTAAAGTCAGCAAAGAAAACGCAATGTTCTAAGGAGATCACGTATGAAAGAAAAACCATTTTCCAAATATCAGATTTTAGCAAACGCTGTCATGATTATCTGGACGCTTGCCATTATCTTACCGTTTATTCTGTTATTTATGTCTTCTATTACAGATGAAAACACACTGGTAGCGAATGGATACTCCTTCTTTCCGAAGAAGTTCTCCCTCGCGTCCTATTCCTACATCATCAAATCCGGAGGTCAGATTTTGAAGGCCTATGGAGTAAGTATTGGTGTCACGGTAGTCGGAACTCTGTTGAATGTCCTTCTGTCTGCTCTGATGGCCTATCCTTTGTCAGTAAAAAATCTTCCGGGCAGAAATGTGATGATGTTCTTCGTGTTCTTTACCATGCTGTTCAACGGCGGTATCGTTCCATCTTACATTATGTGGACAGGTACCTTCCATATCAAAGATACGATTTTTGCACAGCTGCTTCCAAACTTCCTGCTTTCTGCATGGAATGTTATGATGATTCGAACTTATTTTACCACAAGCATTCCGGATGGATTATACGAGGCGGCAGAGATTGACGGTGCAAGCCAGTTTACCATCTTCTGGAAAATCGTACTTCCGCTTGGAAAACCGATCTTGGTAACAATGGGCACCTTTGCAGGCCTTGCTTACTGGAATGACTGGACCAATGGTCTGTACTATATCGTTAAGAATACAGGTCTGTACAACGTACAGAACCTTCTGAACCAGATGGTACAGAATATTCAGTTCCTGACACAGAGCTCCAACTCGAATGTGACAGCAGCTGCATCGACCATTCCGGCAACGGGAATCCAGATGGCAATCGCATTTGTAGCAATTCTGCCAATTATGCTGATTTTCCCATCTTTCCAGAAATATTATGCAAAAGGTATCGCTCTTGGTGCAGTCAAAGGCTGATACAGATGGAATGAATCATTAGCAGCGAAAAGGGCTGCTTCGTGATAAACTTATTTTAAGGAGGAATTTTTATATGAAAAGAAAAATGCTTGCTGCTTTTCTGGCAGCGACAATGGTGGGCGGCCTGCTTGTCGGCTGCGGAAACAGTGGAGACACTTCCGGCTCATCCAAGAGCTCTTCTGGAACAACATCAACAGCATCGGCATCTGGCGAGGCAGATGCTTCCGTAACAAAAACAGAGCTTGGTGAGTATACGGAAGAAAATCCTTATCATCTCGTATTTGCCTTCGTCGAGTTCTACGAGCAGGATGACGCAGCACGTACTGCAGTACAGGATGCATTGAATGAATATATGATTCCGAAATACCATATTGAAGTGGAATTTCTTCCACTGCAGTATGCAGAATATCAGCAGACGATTCAGCTGATGATTTCCGGTGGTGATGAGCTGGATGTTATGCCAATTTATTACAGCAATGCTTCCAGTTGGATTGCAATGAATGGTATTGTCGATATGAACCAGTATATGGATACTCCGGAGGGACAGGCTATTAAAGATGTGCTTGGTGAAGCAAATGCAACGGTAGGTTCCATGAATGGTATTCTGTTCGGTTTTCCGGCACAGAAGGAATCGGTTGAACTTGGTGGTCTGACTATGAGAGCAGATATCTGTGATGAACTTGGTATCGCAGAGGAATACGGACTGGAGCTGAATCAGGATGAATACACCGGAAAAGTGTATGACTGGTCTGTTGCAACTGAAATTTTCAAGAAAGTAAAAGAAGCACATCCGGAAATGACACCTCTGTATCTGCAGGGAAGTGCAAGCCCGATGAGACGTCTTGCATTTTTCGACGAGTTAGCGGATCAGTTCGGTGTTCTGGATTGGGAGGCTGATCATGACTCCACAACCGTAGTGAACGAGTTTGAAACCGATACTTACAAAGAAGCAGTAACCCAGCTGGCGGAATGGTTTGATGCAGGATACATTTATCCGGATGCGTTGACGGATACACAGGGAGCTGCAGTTATGATGAAGGCTGGAAATACGTTCTCTTATATGTCAGCAATTAAGCCGGGCTATCTTGTTGAGGCAAAGGCATCTACAGGAACAGACTGCTATGCAATGTATTTTGGACAGGATGTAGAAGGTGGATATTCAACTACAAACGTAAGTTTTTATGATACTGGCATCGCAACCAACAGTGCGGATCCGGAAATGGCCTTTAAGTTTATCTCCGCGCTGTATACAGATCCGGAGGTTATGAATCTGTGGCAGAATGGTATTCAGGATGTAAACTATAAAGTTCTGGATGATGGTACTGCTTATTATGTAGATGGTGAAGATGCTTCTAACTTTAAATATCATCAGAATACAGGATGGTTTATGGGCAATCAGTTTAACACATACGTATGGAATGATGGTTCCAAGGATGCAAATTACTGGGATAAACTGCAGCACCATAACGACTGGGCACAGTATTCACCGGCATACGGATTTATGTGGGATTCTTCTGAATACTCTACACAGATCACAGCTCTGCAGAATGCACTGAATACGTATCGTCCAGCACTTGAGACAGGCTCTGTCGGAGTTGCTGGTGTAGAAGAAACACTCCAGAAACTGAATGATGCGCTGTATGCAGCCGGACTGCAGACTGTTATGGATGCAAAACAGGAGCAGCTGGATAAATGGCTGGATGAAAACGGAGGAGCTACAGAAACTCCGCAGTCTAACCTTGATACGATTGCAGCAGCAAAAGAAGCAAACTAACGAAAGATCAACATTAGGTATAATTAGATCTAAGGCAAATCCGCCCGGAAACCGTAAAGCTGTGCGGTCTTCGGGCGGATTGCTTTGTATGTTTTTGGCTTTTACAGCAGAAAGGATTTACTATGAAAAAAATGAATTACACATTTTCCGTGCCGGACAACAAACGCGTGCGTATGATTGTCAGCACAGACTGCAAAAATGAGGCGGACGACCAGTTCGCACTGGCACATCACCTGATGACACCGATGTTTATTCTGAAAGGCATCGTTCCGTGTCACTTCAACATGTTCTCCCGCGATTATGGCGATGGCCACACGGCACAGGCGAGCATGGACGAGGTCAATAAAGTGCTGGATCTGATGGATCGGCAGGGCGTATGCCCGGTCTGCAAAGGATCGGAATTTCCGATGAAGGACGAGCAGACTCCGGCCGTGTCGGATGGCGCAAAGCTGATCGCCGAAGAAGCCATGAAAGATGATCCGCATCCGCTGTTCATCGCCTGCCAGGGAGCACTGACCGACGTTGCCTCCGCACTTCTGATGAAACCGGAAATCGCAGACCGCATGACCGCCATCTGGATCGGCGGAGCACCGTATCCGGAAGGGGGAGAAGAGTTCAACCTCCGCCAGGATATCGCAGCTGCAAACGTTGTGATGAAATCCGGCATGAAGGTATGGCAGGTTCCGTCTACCGTATACAAGAAAGTAACAGTTTCTCTTGCCGAGCTGCAGCTTAATGTTCAGCCATGTGGAGAAATTGGAAATTATCTGTATCAGCAGATGGTAGACTTTAACAACACCTTCTATCAGTTCCAGGAATGGCCGCACGGCGAAATCTGGGGTCTCGGCGATTCTCCGACAGTTGGGTTGCTGCTGGCAGAGGTACAGCGTACCGACCTCTATGAAATGGTAGAAGCGCCGGAAATCAGCTATGAGGACATGAGCTATCACTTCACCGGAAAGAACCGCAAAATTCGCGTTTACCATGATCCGAATGCGGAGCTGACGTTGAGAGACTTTTTTGCGAAACTGAAATTGAATTATGGGATGTGACAGGGACTGCTAATCAAAATCAGAGCCTGTTTGAAAAAAGCTTTCCACAAGATGTGTGTCACAATTTATCGGAAATTTTGTTCGACAGAGGGCGTCGCAGCGGGTTTTTGTATGGACAGAAAGAGCAATATAAAAACAGCCATCTGTGCAAGTTTGTCCAGATGGCTGTCTATCGTAATACTTTCGTTATTTACACACTTCGTCAATATCCACACGGTCGATCATAATATTCAGGATTTCCGTATCGGTATCTTTCATGCCGACTCTTCCGATGTATCCCATACTCTTGATCGTATCCTCGACATCTTCCCGCACGATACCTTCGCCCGGCTGGAAACTTCTGTGATGCTGGCCCATGTAGTGGGCGAGAATAGCAGCGTCAACAGCGGATGCAATTTTCGCCGCACAGGAGGATTTTGCGCCGTCGCAGACAATACCGCCGACGTTTCCAATGGTGTTGACGATCGTCAGACTGACATCTTCATAAGTTCCGCCAGAAAGATAGGTAATGGCGGCACCGGCTCCACAGCCTGCGCTGACGGCGCCGCAGTAAGCGGAAAGACTTCCAATATATTTTTTCTGATGAACCGCAATCAGGTTGCTGACAACGAGTGCGCGGTACAGTTTTTCCTGGGAAACGTTCCATTCTTTTGCAAACTCAATGACAGGAAGGGAAACGGTCATGCCCTGGTTTCCGCTGCCGGAATTGATGACGACCGGAAGAGAGCAGCCGCTCATACGCGCATCGGAGCCTGCCGCTGCACGGGCGCGGGCGCGGATTTTTACGTCATTGCCGTATTCATTCAGCAGCGTGCGGCCAACCTGTGCACCGTATGGATGACGGAGACCTTCATCGGAAATGGCAGAGTTCATGGTGATCTGACGGTCAAGAATTTCTTTGATGTCTTCGATCTTCACAGTATCGGCAAATTCAAGAATATCCTTGACGTTCAGCACACTTTTATCAACGTATTCAGGGGAATCCTCATGAGCCGCAATCTGATAAAGTATCTCACCATCTTTTACGATGCGTGAAATCAGGGTATGACGGTTTACAATCGTTACCTCCGCGCTGTGCTCTCCGGCAATGACTTTTGCAACAATGTAGAGATTCTCTACGCCTTCTTTTAAAGTACAGGTACAGAATCCCTGCTGTACCAGTTCTTTTGTCTTTTCAATATCTGCCTCGGTCACATCTTCAAGTACTTCAAGTTCACGTTCGGCACAGCCTCCGACGACGCCAAGCGTTGCCGCAACATCAATGCCCTTCAGACCGTTGGAATTTGGAACTTTAACACCCTTTACGTTTTTGATGATGTTTCCACTGCAGCAAAGCTCGATCGATTCCGGCATCTGTCCGAGTACTTCGCGTGCTTTTGCTGCCGCATATGCAATGGCAATCGGCTCTGTACAGCCAAGCGCCGGAACAAGCTCGTTTTTTAAAATCTTTACATAACTGTCATATAATTTCTGATCCATGAAAATTCTCCTGTATAGTTTTTTATGCGTTATCAACTGGTAAATCTTGCATTTCTTTCTGATTATACTATTGATATATCACTGATAATATCAGATGTCAAGTAGAGAATTGCAATTTGTGAATTAACATCATGCATTGACGCAGAAAAGAAAAGATGATACGATAAAAACAGTAAAATACTGAAATCGGAGGTAATCATTGGAGAATAGCAAAACTGTAACATTTTCACTTGGTGGAATGATTTTCGAATATGATGAGAAAAAGAATAAAATTAATATAGAAAAACATGGAATTTCATTTAAAAGTGCTGCCCGTGTATTTTTTGATTATGATCGAATAGAATATTATGATGAGGAAAATAGTAATGTTGAAGATTGATATGATATCATAGGTGATTTATCTGCAGGGACAGCGCAAATAGAGCGTAATACAGAGATTATGATTGGAAATATAAAAAGTGATGATGTTTTGTTTGTAGTGTATACGGAAAGAATACGGAAAAATGAAAATGGGGCAGAAATAGATGTGACAAGATTAATCTCCGCAAGATATGCAACCAATTTTGAAAGGGGGCTTTATTATGGTAAATACTAAAGAAATGACAGAAAGCCTGATAAAAGAACTCGCTTTTTCAGAAGAAGAATTAAGGGAACTAAAAGCAGCAAAAGAAAAACCTATTGTATTTGATGAAGATTGTCCGGAAACGACTCCAGAACGGGCGCTAAAATTTCGACGGGTAAATCCGCCGAGGGGAGCAGACAAAAAAAGAGCATAAAAATTTGTGATCTCCGTAAAACCAGAAAATCCTAGTTTTACGGAGATCTTTTCAGAATAAATTGTATTTTCCTTTAAAGTGTCCTATACTGAAAAGTAGCAAAAATACACATCACGCTTTCATTTGGAGGATTTTTATGCAGAAGATTACGTTTCGAAAATTAGCTGGAGAAAAATATATTTACCCGGAACTGCAGGGACACTTTATAGAGTTTCTTGGCTCCTGTATTTATGATGGAATCTGGGTTGGAGAGGATTCGGAGATTCCGAATTATCATGGAATCCGAAAAGACCTTGTGGATGCATTTCAGAAGCTGCACCCGCCGGTGATCCGCTGGCCGGGCGGATGTTTTGCGGATGTATATCACTGGCGGAACGGCATAGGTCCGCGGGAGCAGCGGCCGGTTACATACAATGAAAACTTCGGTACTTTCGAGACGGATCCCAATCAGTTCGGTACGCACGAGATGATGGAATTCTGCGAGATGATCGGCGCGAAGCCATGGTTTAATATCAATATGATGACCGGCTCTCCATCCGAGATGCGAGAGTGGATGGAGTACTGTAACCGCAAAGAGCCGACGGCACTTTCGCAGGAACGAAAAACAAACGGCCATGAAAAACCGTTCGAGATTGAATACTGGGGTATCGGAAATGAAGTATGGGACGGCGGTGGAAAAATGACGCCGCAGATGTATGCGAACGAATACCGGAAATTCAGTTCCTCCTGTCCGTCGTTTGGAGGCGGCGATCAGGCATTTTCCATGAAATGCATCGCCAGCGGCCCGGATGGAAATAAGCCGAAAGAACGTGCTGCGTGGACGAAAGACTTTTTTAAGGAGATGGGAAAATACCGTATGCCATCGCTTTACGGCTATGATCTCCATTTTTACAACTGGAATCTGAAACAGCTTCAGACAGAGAAAAAGTTTGATGAAAAACAGTGGTATGATGTGATCAATGGATGCAAAGAGCTGGAAAATGTCATTCACGAGCAGCGCCGCCTGATAGACGCTGGTCTTGAGGCACTTCCGAAACCGGAGGGTCCGTTTCAGGCGGCACCGAGAAAATGTGAACTGATTGTCGGTGAGTGGGGAAACTGGCACAGCAGTGCGTTTAATGCACGCCCGGCGCTGTATCAGCAGTGTACGATGCGCGATGCCGTTACAACTGCACTGACGCTCGACATCTTCCACCGCAATACAGGGGATGTGCGCATGGCATGTGTGGCACAGTCTGTCAATGTCCTGAATTCCCTGTTCCTGACGGATGGTGAGCATTGTATTCTGACACCAAACTACGATGTGTTCGATATGTATCAGGTGCATCAGGGTGCGTATACGCTTGGCTTTGAGGAAAAGAACAAAGATCCTGAGGTCTGCATCTTTGCTTCGATCAAAAATGATGATATCTACGTCAACCTCGTAAATACAAGCTACAGCGAATCAAAGAAAATCGAATTGAAATTCAAACAGTATCCGGAATTTGTTGAGGCCAAAACACTGTACTCCCAAGATCCGCAGAACTACAACGATGCGAAACATCCGAACCGAGTCCGCTGCAAAGAAGGAAAAGCACCTGCACGGGAAAAAGACTCCTTCCAGATTGCACTGCCGGCGGCTTCGGTCAGCGTTTATCATTTCAGAAAAACAGAAACAGAAAAGTAATACATACAAAACGGGCCGCCCCGGGGAAAAGGATTGTTCTCACAGGGCGGCTCATTTCTATTACAAAAACAATTCAATCACAAATACCACGGCACAGCATGCCACCGAAACCTGAAACAGGTTTGCACCGAACCATGCGGCTGCGATGCCGACGACAAGCGCGAGTGCGCCGGAAACAGGGCTCTGTGTTGCATGGACAATCGCCGGGAAGGTCATGACTGACAGCGTCACGTATGGAACGTAGTACAGAAACGACTGAATAAACTGATTTTTAATCGGCTTCCGGATCAGCGTCAGCGGCAGAATCCGGATGGTGTAGGAAACCAGGGCCATGACGGCGATATAGATATAATTATTGTACATCAGCATTTTCCTCCTCTGTCTTTACCGGGAACAGGATAGCTCCGGCGCAGGAAATCAGAACGGTGAGCAGAATCGTTCTGGTTCCGTCGGAGAGAGTGGAGATGCCCGGGAGATAGCTGCAGATAAAGCTTAAGAAAAAGCTGACGGCAACAAGACCCGCTACCACACGGCTCTTTCGCGCCGGGGGAATGATGATTGCAAGGAACATGCCGTACAGCGCCACGCTTAAGGCACTGACAGCGCGCAGCGGCAGCAGATTTCCGGCAATAATGCCAAGAGCCGTGCCGATCGACCACGCGGGAGCAGCGACGAGAATGGCACCGTATGTATAATACGGATTCAGCCAGCCCGGGCGCGCGATTGTGATGCCAAACAGTTCATCCGTTACATCGTAACCAATGAGAAAACGGTGGAAAAACGGCGTGTCCGGCGAAAAGCGCTGGGCAAGCGCACAGCTCATCAGAAGATACCGCGCATTGGCGATGAGCGTAATGATAGCGACCTGCAGATAGCCTGCGTTGGCGGCAATCAGTGTAAAGGCAGCGTATTCTCCGGCGGAAGCATTGTTGAAAAGACTGGCGAGAAAGCCCTGAAAAGGACTAAGACCTGCCTTACGCGCTGCAATGCCGAGCGAAAACGAGACCGCAAAATAGCCAAGCCCGATCGGAATGCCATCGCGGATTCCGTTGACCAGAACCTGGCGGGAAAATGAATAAGATCTTTGTGAACTCATAAAAAGCTACTTCCTTTTCCTTCGCAGAAGCTAGAGCATGTCTGAAAAAATCATTTCCGCAATCTGAGATTCGCAGCTTACGAAAAGTTTTTTTCAGACATGCTCTGGCATCTGGCAAAAATGTTGGGGTCAAGAGATCAAAAATCCTCTTGCAAGCGAGCTTGCACCGGCTTTTTGATCTTTTGCCCTGATATCTGATGAAAATTATAGCAAGTTTCGACAGGTTCGTAAACTCTTATTTTGTTCTTGTTCGTTTCACGCAGCCACTGCTTACGCCTGCGTTTCTAAGTCTGTTGAACTGAATTGTATAAAATTATGTACAAAAACAGAAGATAACGCTTGAAAATAGAAGAAAAATCCATTAATATCTATGTATACAAAAAACATTACCGAAGGTGGTGCCTACGATGAAACTGCGTGCGCTTGCAAAAATAAATCTTGGTCTTGATGTGACCGGAAAAAGAGAGGATGGTTACCATGAAGTCCGCATGGTAATGCAGACGATCCAGATGTACGATCAGCTGGAAATAAAGGAGAGAAAAGAACCTGGCATAAGGCTGACAACCAATCTGCCGTTCCTTCCGTGTAATGACGGAAATCTCGTATACAAAGCGGCAAAGCTTCTGATGGATGAATTTGATATCCATCAGGGAGTCGATATGAACCTGACAAAATTTATCCCGGTAGCGGCCGGCATGGCGGGCGGAAGCTCGGATGCGGCAGCAGCACTGGTAGGAATTAACCGCATGTTTCAGCTTGGTCTGACAAAACGCCAGCTGATGGAGCGGGGTGTGCAGATCGGAGCGGATGTTCCGTACTGTGTGATGCGCGGTACGGCGCTGGCAGAAGGAATCGGCGAAAAGCTGACATCCCTTCCCGGCGTACCGATGTGCTACGTGCTGATCGGAAAACCGGGCATCAATGTTTCGACGAAATTTGTCTATGGAAACCTGCATCTTGATGAGGTGACGGAGCATCCGGATATCGACGGCATGGTAGAGGCGATCCGAAATCATGACCTGTACGGCATCACGGACCGCATGGGAAATGTGCTGGAATCCGTGACGTGTCCGGCGTATCCGGTGATCGATGAGATCAAGGCACAGATGATGAAAAACGGTGCGGTCAATGCGATGATGAGCGGCAGCGGCCCGACCGTATTCGGCATTTTCGACGATCCGGACAAGGCAGAATTTGCCCGCGATCAGTTAAAAATAAGCGGACTGTCGAAACAGACATTCCTGACTACAGTATCAAAACCGGGAGGTACAAAGTATGGCAAAAAATGAGTTAGACCTGCAGATGGAGGATTATCAGTACCTTCCGCTCCGCGATGTCGTGTTCCGCACGCTGCGCCAGGCGATTCTGCGCGGGGAGTTAAAGCCGGGTGAACGGCTGATGGAGATCCGGCTGGCAAATCAGCTCGGCGTTTCGCGTACCCCGATCCGCGAGGCGATCCGTATGCTGGAGCTGGACGGCCTTGTGATCATGGTGCCGCGGAAGGGTGCGCAGGTAGCACAGATCACGGAAAAAGACCTGAACGATGTGCTGGAGGTGCGGCTTGGACTGGAGGAGCTGGCGGTAAAACTGGCGTGTCAGCGGATTACAGAGAGCGAACTGCAGAAGCTTTATCAGGCATCGCGCAGCTTTGAACAAATGCTGGAGACAACAGAGACGGATGATCTGCAGAAGCTTGCACAGGCAGATGTGGCATTCCATGATGTGATTTATCAGGCGACGAACAACGAGCGCCTGATTCAGCTGCTGAACAATCTGCGGGAGCAAATGTACCGTTACCGGATTGAATATTTAAAGGATGTAAAATCCCGACGTTCCCTGGTCGAGGAGCACGATGCCCTCTATGAACGTATGAAAAATCGGGATCTTGCAGGCGCACAGAAGATGATCCGCGAGCATATCGAGCGACAGCAGGAGAGTATTATGCAGACCGTACATCACCAGAGCATGACGGGTGTAGAAGAAAAATAAAAGCGTATAAAATTTCGAAAAAGGAACATTCTGTTACAGAGTAAAAAAATCGTGACAGAATGTTTTTTTATGGAATTTTGCAGAGTATATTTCTCCAGATGGTTTTTCGGAAGCTTTCAAAAGGAGGAGAAGGAGGGACGCAGGCATGGAAAAAGAGAAGACGCAGATTTCACTCACCCTGGCGGAAAATGAAAGCGTGATCCGTACATGGTGTGAAAATTGCGATGATATTCAGATCCGCCCGATGAAACTCGGCAAAACGGGCGGAACCGGTGCGCTGCTGATCTACGTAGAAGTGGCGGTGAGCTGCGTTATGTTGAAGGATTCCGTGATCGGGAAGCTGTTGAACCGTCTGATGGAGGTTCCCGAGGCAGATATCCCGGGGGTTCTCTCGGAAAATCAGCTCGGAATTTCGGACACGCTGGAATTTGACACCCTCGAGGATGCCTTTGCCTCGATGCTGGCGGGAAACGCCGTTCTCTTTGTGGACGGTTACGACTGCGCCGTCAAAATCGGTTCGAAGGGATATCCAAATATGGGAGTCCAGAAAGCCGAGTCCGAGAAAGTGCTGCGCGGCTCAAACGAGGGCTTTTCCGATTCCGTCAAAACCAACACAGCACTCGTCCGCAAGCGTCTGCGGACCACCGATCTGAAAGTGGAGGAGATACATTTTGGTGCGCGTTCTGATACGGTTCTGGCTCTGGTGTATGAGAAAGAGCTGATTTATCCGAAATTTCTGGAAGAGGTAAAACAGCAGATTGCCGGCTGGGAAGTGGACGGCGTTTTTGACAGCGGCATGGTCGAGCAGCTCTGCGAACCGCAGTGGAAATCGCCGTTCCCGCGCTTCGAGACGACCGAACGGCCGGACCGCGCGGCGATGGAGATTCTGGACGGAAGAATCCTGCTTTTATGTGATAATTCCCCGGTCGGGATTCTCTTCCCGGCATCATTTGACAGCTTTTTAAAGGTCAGTGAGGACCGGTATCATCATTTTCTGATCGTCTCATTTGAGCGGTTGCTGCGGTATGCGGCGGTCTTTCTCGCCCTATGGATTTCGGGCGGATACCTGGCTGTCACGGGCTTTCACACGCAGGTGCTTCCGACCAAACTCCTGCTGGCGTTCGCCGAAGCGCGGAAAGGCGTTCCGTTCCCCGGCATTCTGGAAATTCTTCTGATGGAATTTGCTTTTGAACTGATCCGCGAGGCCGGTGTGCGCATGCCGGGGCCGCTTGGCGGGACGATCGGAATTGTGGGCGGACTGATCATCGGAGATGCGGCGGTTTCCGCCAATCTGGTGAGCCCGATGACCGTCGTTGTGGTTGCGGTTTCGGCGCTCTGTTCGCTGGCGATTCCGAACGAAGAGTTCGGCGCACCGTTCCGGCTGCTGAAATTTGGCTTTATTTTGCTCGGCGGATGGCTCGGCATTTTCGGCATGGTGCTCGGCACATTTCTTCTCGCGGGTCATCTCGCCGGGCTTACGAGTTTTGGCATTCCCTATCTGATGCCGTTCGTCGGGAAAGGACTTGCGGGCTACCATGCGCCGAAGGATTCCGTATGGCGGCCGCCGCTGCATCAGATGCGGGAGCGGCCGGTCTTTACAAAGCGCGATCAGAGAGTGCGGCTGCGGAAAAACAGAAAAGCTGCGGAGCCGGAAGAAAAACAGGAAAGGGGAGAGTGACGCATGTTTTCGGAAAATGACAGAATTTCACAGCGCCAGATGGAACGCCAGATCGTGCTCGTTCTGCTCTGCCCGGCGTTCTGGCAGCTCGCGGCGTACGGCGCATCGGACGGCCTGCCCGGTATGGCAGGGATTTTCGTTGGATATGGGCTGCTGGCGGTGTGGTGCATTTATCTCGTGCGCCTTGGCGGGCTTTACTGCCGCCTGGAAAGCGTGATGGGAAAGGCTGGGAAACTCCTTCTGGCAGTGATGCATCTGTGTTATCTGCTTTTCCTCGGCGGAACACTGCTTCGCAGAATGGCGGAGCTTGCCGCCGTGTATCTGACAGCGGGTGTACCGCAGGAGCTCTGCGGACTGTTTCTGCTCGCGGCGGCCGGGTTTGGTGTCGGCAGTGAAGTACAGAAAAGAGGACGGCTGGCGGAAGCACTCTATCCGTGGATTGTGGGCGGGATTTTGATTCTGCTTCTGCTGACGGTTCCGCAGATGCATTTTTCCTCGTTTGAGGATGCCTGGAAGACAGCAAAGTCTGTTGAAATTGTGGATAACGGAATACTTTTTGGGTGGAATGTGTGGAGAACACTGGAAAATGGAACACCGATTGCGCTGCTGCCGTTTTTACTGGGGCATGTGCAGAAAGAGCACAGGAGTGTCATTCTTCCGGTGACGCAGAGTATCTGGAAAACGGGGCTTCTTGTAATTGCAGGAAGCATGGCGCTGCTCGGCGTTTTCGGCCGGCGCGGCACGGCTGCGGCGCAGGACCCGCTCTTACTGTTAATGGCAGGAACGAGCCTGCCGGGTGGATTTCTGGAGCGGTTTGATATTCTGTGGATGGCATTTCTTTTGATGGGACTGCTGTTCACACTGGGAAGTCTGCTGTTTTACGTATCGCTGATCGGAGAGAAGACGGGACTGTGGAAACCGCAGAATCTCTATGTACAGATCGGTACAGTGCTTTTTATATGGCTGCTGTCATGCGCGGAAAGCGGCTGGTCGGTCCGATACGGTTACTTTCCGTTTTTCCTTGCCATCACGGTGCTGCTCGGCTTCTGCCAGAAGCATATGAAAAAACTGCGGCTTGTGTGTCTGGCGCTGGGCAGTATGATTTTCCTGTCATCCTGCGGGGCAGTAGAGCCGGAAAAGCGGCTGTATCCACTGGCGGTTGCCTTTGATTATGTGTCGGAAGAGGCGACTGCGCCGGAAAACAGTGAAACTGGGGAAGAAACCGGGACGGCGGTCAGTGAGAGCGGCGGAGAAAAGGAGACGGCTGGCGGTAAATGGCGCGTCTGGTATGCGCCTGCGAATCTTGCGGTGGTGACCGGCCAGGGAAAGGATGAGCAGGAGGAGGGAACCGACGAGGACCCCGCATCGCTGTTCTTTGAAGCGGAGACGTTTGAGGAGATTGCGCAGCAATATGACAGCACAGAGGAATATGATCTCGACACCGGACACGTCCAGGCGATTGTATTTTCCGATGCACTGCTCAGTGACCGGGGACGGATGGAAGAACTGTTGAAGTACCTGGAACAGGACCGTGCGCTTGGGCACAGTGCCTATCTGTTTCACGCAGAAAAACCAGAAGATATCATGGAGCAGAACGGAAAACAGGTGGAGTCCGTCGGTGAGTACCTGTGCGGAATTTATGACAACCGGGTGAAAAGAAAAGAGGCGGTGACACTGGCGGACTTGTGCTATGCGTTGGAAAACGAAAGGAGCATTCCGTGGATTCCGAAAGCGCCGTAAAAGGTTTAAAGTGTATGGAATATCGGAGCGGGTAGTGAGTGTCTGTGTATAAAAGTTTTGAAATCCGGCAAAACTGGAAAAAACAGGAGGCAGCATATGAATGAGAAAAAAGTACAGAGCCGGAAACGGAATCAAAATCAGACACAGAAGAAATCCAGGGACAGGCAGGCGCAGCCCCGAAATACATTTGGGAACCAGCATAGAAGTCAATTCCAGGCGGCATTTCAAATTTTCTGCCGCCGCTGGCTCCCCGTCTGCATTGCGGCGCTGATCCTTTCCGGAACCGCCAATCTTCTCCGCGAGTCCCGTCTGCAGCAGGAAGTCGCTGCAAAGATCGTGCGCTTTCACGTAAGAGCCAACAGCGACTGCGCCTCCGACCAGCAGATCAAGCTTCAGGTACGCGATGCCGTTGCCGAAGAACTGCAGACGATCCTGCACGGAGCCGAAACAAAAGCAGAAACCGAAAAAATCCTGCGTGAAAACGAGCCCTCCATCCGTGCCGCCGCCCTTCAGACGCTGCGCGCAGGAGGCAGTACTGACGATATCACCGTAACGTACGGAAAAGCCAGTTTTGAGGAAAAAGAAACGGGCAATTATATTCTCCCCGCCGGAACGTACGACGCTCTTCAGATCAACATCGGCAGAGCCAAAGGGCACAACTGGTGGTGCATGCTGTACCCGTCCATCTGCTTTTCGGATGCCCTGCGCCCCGTAAACGAGGACGGCGAAAGTGCAGAAAAAGTCGAAAAAAGCCGGATTCCGCTGCAGAATCTGTTGAGTGACGCCGCCTACCGCGAAATCCTGAAAAGTGACTGGATTTCGTTCCGGTTTTTCTGGCGTTAGGCGGATTTTTCGAAAGACTTTCAAGAGAAATGATTGCAATATTCCTCCATTCGGGTTAAAATAATGTATCAGCGACCTATTTTAACCAGGGTCGTGAAATGAAAAAAGAAATGTAAAAATTCAGATATATAATATAGAAATGAACCCCATTCGGCATGACAAAAAAGTAATGCCGGATGAAAAATGGAGGAAAGTATGAAAGCAGACAGACAGGCGCCGATCGGCGTCTTTGATTCCGGTGTCGGCGGACTGACCGTAGTGCGTGAGATTATGCGAAACCTGCCCGACGAACGAATCGTATATTTTGGAGATACCGCGCGTGTGCCGTACGGTTCCAAATCGAAGAACACCGTCATCCGTTATTCCCGCCAGATCGTACACTTTCTGGAAACCCAGCAGGTCAAGGCAATCGTCATCGCCTGCAACACCGCAAGTGCGCTGGCACTCGATACGATCGAAAAAGAGATTGATCTCCCGATCATCGGCGTGGTAAAACCGGGTGCACAGATGGCCGTCGAGACGACGCAGAACAAGCGTGTCGGCGTCATCGCAACCGAGAGCACTATTCAGAGCGGCCTCTACCAGCAGCTCATTACCGAGGCAGATCCGGCGATCACCGTTTACGGAAAACCGTGTCCGCTGTTCGTGCCGCTCGTGGAAGAGGGCTGGACAAAAGATCCGATCACCGAGGAAGTGGCGCGCCGCTATCTGGCAGAGATTCTGGATAAAGACATCGACACGCTGATTATGGGATGCACCCACTATCCGCTGTTGCGTTCTCTGCTGCGGAAAGTAGTCGGAGAAAAAGTAACACTCGTCAACCCGGCATACGAAACCTCACAGGCACTGTGCAGACTGCTGCGGGAGCTGGATCTGGAGAATCCGGGAAACGATGAGCTGGGCCGTCAGAAATACCAGTTCTTTGCAAGCGACGGCGTGGAGCGGTTCAATGCCTTCGCACATTCCGTTCTGCCGGAACAGATCAGCGATACGAAACAGGTACAGATTGAAAACTATTAAAAACGACATACAGAAAAGAGAGAGGAACACCAGAAAAGGATGGAAAAAGACGTACTCATCAGCATCCGCGGACTGCAGTATCTGATGGATGAGGAATCCGGCGAACAAGAACCGGTGGAGGTTATGACGACGGGTTCGTACTACAAGAAAAACGGCCATCACTTTCTGATCTACGACGAGGCAACCGAAGGCTTTGACATGATGACGCACAACATGATCAAATTTACGGAAAACGCCCTCGAGGTGCGCAAACGCGGCCTCATTGATGTCCATATGATTTTTGAGGAGGATAAAAAGAACATTTCGTTTTATCACACGCCATATGGCATGATCAACATGGGAGTTGCGGCGACGAAGGTCAGAATGAAAGAGACGCCGGATCAGATTTTACTGAAGGCAGAATACGCGCTCGACATCAACGACAGCTACGTGGGGGACTGCGTAATCGATATCGAGGTAAGACCGCGGGAAGGCGGAAAACTGAATTTATAAAAAAATACCCGGGAAGAATGAAAATCATTCAACTCGGGTATTTTCGCGAGCAACGAGCCAAAGTCCGGGCTTGCACGAGACCTTGGCGACTGCCGCGAAAGCAAAAAGAAACACGCAAAGCGTGTTTCTTTTTGCTTCAGATGAAATTTTATTTTTCCTCGCCGCGTGCCTTGCGGAGCATTTTCTGCCAGAAGCCGTTTTTCTTTGCCGGCTGCTCTAAAGAACCGCGGATGCCGCGAACTCCGGTGATATAGATACCGCTTACGGTAGCCTTGACTTCTTTTTTTACCGGGATCTGATCGAAGATAGCAGCGTCGCAGATCAGGGTCATGATTCTCGGACCGACTTTTGCTTTGACGATCGGCAGTTTTGCACGACGCATCATTTTCGGTGTCTGGTCGATGACCATCTGTGGAAGTCCGGAATCTTTCATGCGAAGCTTTTTCTTATCTATGATCAACATGGAGACAGTCTGTTTCATGGCCTCCATTTGTTCCTGCTGTGCGGCCTGTTTTGTCTGTGCTTTTTTACCGAAGTAATACAGCAGACCAAGGATGACAGCGATGACAGCTAATACGATTAATACGATAATCCAGGGTTTCATCCCTCTATTCCTCCTCTGCAAAAAATAATGTGGGCATCGGAACATACAATGCCAGTCTATGAACATTCTAACATTGATTTCGGCAAAACGCAAACACATTTTAGCGCAATCCAGGCGATTTTACGGTCGAAAATCATAAGAATTTCTAAAATCGGAGCCCCAGCCTTTTTTTTACCAGACAAGTATGGTAAAATGAGATTTACAACGCGCCGGGAACGGCGTAGTATGGAGGAAAATTCAAGAATGAAAAGAAAAGCAGCAGTCATGCTTCTGCTCATGACACTGGGAGCAGCCAGTGTGAGCGGATGTGGAAAAAACAATACAACAAGCAGCAGTTCCGTATCAAGCGCAAGCAGCACAAGCGCTTCCTCAGCATCCGATGCGTCGAGCGCAGGCAGCACATCGTCCGACAGCACAGCTTCTGAGGAATACGCTTCCCCGAGTGATGTAGACGGGATTCCGGTTGTCGATGAGGAAGTTGATCCGGCAGAGTGTGTAACGCTTGGAGATTACAAAAAGCTCACACTGGAAAAGAAAGTAGAGCAGGTAACGGATGATGACGTACAGACGGCCATTATGGCAGAGACAGCTGTCACCATGGACGATCCGGATGCCACCGTACAAAAAGGCGACACCGCCGATATTGCCTATGTTGGCAAAGTTGATGGCAAGGAGTTTGACGGCGGAAGCAGCGATTCCTACAATCTGGTGATCGGATCCGGTACCTTCATCGATGGATTTGAGGATGGTGTCATTGGAATGAAAACAGGGGAGACAAAGGATCTGAACCTGAAATTCCCTGACAGCTATCAGAGTACCGATCTGGCAGGAAAAGATGTTGTGTTTACCGTTACGGTAAATGCGTTTACCCGCCCGGCAGAAAACATTGACGGATGGGAGCTCGATGATGCATGGGTAGCAAAAAATACAGATTACAGTACTGTGGAGGAATACCGTGCCGGAAAACGCGCAGAGCTGGAGGCTGCAAATGAGACGACAGCGGAAAATAATCTGCAGAATGACGCGATGCAGCAGGTGGCAGACGGCTGTACGTTTCACAAAATTCCGAAATCCTATATCACCCTTGGCGAAGAAGATTACGATAAACGGTATACCGCTTATCTTCAGAATTACGGCATTTCCCTGGACGACTATCTGGAGCAGTATGCGGACAGAGCGACCTACAATCAGGAGAAAGCAACGTATGCAGGAACGATGGCAAAAAGTGCCCTTCTTCTGGATGCCGTAAAAGAGGCAGAAGGCTGGACAACAGATGACCAGGATTACCAGCAGATCTTAAACGATGAGGCAGCCAATGCCAATATGTCGCAGGAAGATTTCCTGAAGGCAGCCAATGACTATTACGGGGAAGATACGGTAGTGCGCAATATCATGATGGAGCGCATGATCAATATGGTTCTCGATAATGCAACGGTCAATACTGTGACTGTGGATGCAGACGGAAATACAGTAGAATAAAAAGAGAAATCACCCCGGAAAACAGGATAAAAATTTCTGTTTTCCGGGGTGATTTAACCGAATCAAGTAAGTCCCCTGCTTCCATTGCGAAAAGCAATAAGCAGTGGGGGGGGACTTGCTTGTATCAGGAGGAGTGCAAGCTCCTTCTGATAAACTGCGGAACAGTTATTCAGTTATGAGCAAGTAGCGAAGCGGATTGCGAATATCCGCTTCGCATGTGGGAAACGAATTGTGTTCGTTACGCCATGATTTTGCGGAACAGATCCTTCAGATCTTCTACGCTTGCATCCTTCGGGTTGCCCGGTGCGCAGGCATCTGCGTGTGCGGAATCTGCAAGGAACTGCAGATCTTCTTCTTTGACTGCCTCGAGAACAGATGGGATTCCAACGTCTGCGGACAGCTTCTTAACAGCATCAATCGCTGCTTTTCTGTACTCTTCCTGAGACATTTCGTCTACACCTGTAACGCCCATGGCACGTGCGATTTCGCGGTATTTCTCACCGGTGCACTCCTGGTTGTATTCCATAACGATCGGAAGCATCATGGCACATGCAACACCGTGTGGGGTATCATAAACAGCACCAAGGGTGTGTGCCATGGAGTGAGCGATTCCAAGACCTACGTTGGAGAAGCCCATACCTGCGATGTACTGGCCAAGAGCCATTCCTTCGCGTCCCTCTTTGGTGTTTGCGACAGCACCGCGCAGAGATTTGGAGATGAGTTCGATGGCTTTGAGATGGAACATGTCAGTCATTTCCCATGCAGCTTTTGTGGTGTAACCCTCGATTGCGTGGGTCAGAGCGTCCATACCGGTAGAAGCGGTCAGTCCTTTTGGCATGGAGGACATCATATCCGGGTCAACAACTGCGATGATTGGCATATCGTGCGGGTCAACGCATACGAATTTACGTTTTCTTTCAACGTCTGTGATAACGTAGTTGATGGTAACCTCTGCAGCAGTACCGGCTGTGGTCGGAACAGCGATGATCGGTACGCATGGATTTTTGGTCGGTGCAGTGCCTTCAAGGCTTCTGACATCCTCAAACTCCGGGTTTGCGATGATGATACCGATTGCTTTGGAGGTATCCATAGAAGAACCGCCGCCGATGGCGATCAGATAGTCAGCGCCGGATGCCTTGAAAGCTTCTACGCCGTGTTTTACGTTTTCGATGGTCGGGTTTGGCTTGATATCGCTGTAAAGCTCATAGTCGAGTCCGTTTGCGGTCAGAATATCGGTTACTTTGGAAGTAACGTTGAATTTAATCAGATCCGGGTCAGAGCATACGAAAGCTTTCTTGAAGCCGTGTGCCTTTGCTTCATTTGCGATCTCGGCAATAGCGCCTGCTCCGTGATAAGAGGTTGCATTTAAATTAATACGATTTGCCATGATTGAAAAACTCCCTTCTAAAATGAATAAATGGTTTTACTGAACTTGTTATTATATTAACAAATCCGGAAGGGAAAAAGAAAGTGACAGAAGAAGCGAAGTGTAACACTTTAAAAAAAATCGCCATTGTGACAAAAACAACAGAACAAAATTTGTGAAAAATAACCAGAGAGTGTCTGAAAAACCATTTCCGCAATCTGCAAGCCCCACTTTGACACGCGCTCTAAGAGAGCAGCTGCAGATTCCGGAACAGTTTTTTTAAGTCTTCCGGCATTGCCCGGACGAGAAGAGCTGCAAACTCGGAAGGTGTCAGATCCATGCCGGTAAGCACCCATTTTACGGTCATGGTGATGGAACCCTGACAGTACATTTCGAGAAGAAAATGCATTTCCGGTGAAACCGGACTGCCGCTTTTTTCGTGAATCAGATTTTCGTAGAACGCGAGAATCAGGTCAAAATCGTGCTCACGCAGAGAATTCTGCTTGTCGTAGCGGAAGGCAGCGGCGAAAAAAGCTTTTTCTTTCTGAATATAGGTAAATTTCTTTTCCAGACTGTCAAAAACGGTCGTTCCGCGCCCCATATGTTCGAAGGATTTTGTCAGTAATTTATCAAAGTACCAGTTGATTAGATCGTATTTGTCGAGAAAATTGCGGTAGAAGGTCTGGCGGGTAACACCGCAGATTTCACAGATCTGGCGCACGGTGATCTCTTCAACGGGTGTTGTTTTCATGCACTCCTTCATGGATTCGGCAAGACGGTATTTTGTTTTTTCTCCTTTGGGAGCAGATACGGTGGAATGGATCATCCGGGTAGTTTCCTTTCGCTTCGAAAATTGTAACTATGCAGAGTTATGCATATATTATAACGCGAATCCGAAAAAATAAAAAGCCCTGAACATGTTCCGGAGATAAGATACAGGAACATATTCAGGACGATTTTGCTTATTTTCTTTTGTTTACGGCCTGACCGACACAGTAGCATACAGCGGCAACAACCATGCCGTTGATGGAAGCGATGCCCCAGTATAAGAGGTTCGCAACAATGGCACCGAGAATGACACCGGCAACCGCAAACCAGTCTACGGTTTTAAGCTTCGGCTGATCGGTTTCAAAGTCCTTTTTGTTCATGAAGTAGGCGAGCACCAGAATCATGCCGACCGGCGGCAGGGTACAATTCAGAATGTTGAGCCAGCCGCAGAAGTTGTAGTACAGCCATACGGAGGCAACCGTTCCGATGATACCGGAAAGGAGAACCATCGGTTTTTTCCTCTGATGGAAGATGTTGGCAAGACCAAGACCTGCGGTATACAGAGCGTTGTCGTTTGTAGTCCAGATATTAAGACCGAGAACGAGAACAGCCAGGTAGAACAGGTTCAGGCGGACCATAACCTCGAAGATATCGTTTCCGCCGACAAAGATCGAGGAAACGGCACCGAAGAAGAACATCAGGGAGTTTCCGATGAAGAAGGCCACAACCGTGGTGATGGCACCCGCTTTTCCGTCCTTTGCAAAACGTGCGAAGTTCGGGGTTGCGGTTCCGCCGGAAACGAAGGAGCCGATGACAAGACCGGCACCGCCGATGATAGTCAGAGATCCGCTGGATTTGGCAAACTGATCGATGATCGTTCCGTCGCCTCTCATTACGGCCATGACCATGGCGATCGTTCCGAGAATGGCAACACTTGGTACAGCGATATAGCTGACGATGGTCAGAGATTCAATACCAAAATAGGCAGAGGCGGTCATGCAGACGCCGGCAAGAAGAACAAGTCCCCACTGTGCCGCAGTGCTTCCGCCGAGCAGCTCCTTGGAAACCGGAATTGCAAACATGGCAAGACCGACACCAAACCATCCGATCTGCGTAAAGCTGGTCATGGCTGACGGCAGATAGGAACCTTTTTCGCCAAAGGCTCTCTGGGACAAAAGATCAAGTGACAGACCGGTTTTTGCACCGACGTAGCCGAGCAGACCGGTATAAATACCAAGAATGATTCCACCAAGGATCAGTGATCCCAAAAAGCCCCAGAAATCGAGGCCGTCAGCGAGCTGCTGGCCGACCCACATGCTTGCCGAGAAGAAGGTGAAGCCAAGCATGATCATAAACATGGTTACTACATTTTTCCGGGCAGAAGACGGAACCGCGCTGTCCGCGAAGTCAACATCTTTTACTTTCTTTTCTTTTTCCATAATATCTCCTGAAAACTGTGATTACGGTTCGCCGAAATTCAGCGAACCGTAAGAAATGGTTTTTTGTTACAGCATGTATTTGCGAAGTGCTGCGGTAAACTCTTCAATTCGTTCAGCCGCAATTTCTTTCAGGGTAGCATCGCCAAGGCTTGCAATATAGCCTTTTTCCTGGCGGTACAGCCATTTGGTCACACGTTCATCGATTTCTTCATAGTGATTGATGTGAATCCACTCTTCGTAGGATGCGCCAAGCGGGCAGCCGAGCTTCTCCTCGAGCAGTCTGGTGAAGTCGATCCGGTCGGCCTTCTCCAGCATTTTATTCCAGAAATCGAGAACCTCCTCGACATGCTCATGGATTTCATAGCGTCTTGCACCGCCATCGTAGATGATGCATTTTTCAAACAGAGGATCGCGCATGGAAAGCGTTTCTCTTCGGAACTCCGGTGCAATGATACCGTCTTTCCAGTAGAAATCGACATCCGGCAGATTGATTCCAGATACGCCCCTGTCCTGATAGGTGCTGAAGATTCCTTCGTAATATACGGTGATAAAGCCTTCAAACTCCGGCCAGAACTCGCGGATTTCTTTTGTGAGACGTTCCAGAATTTTGATTCCGGTTGTGCCGCCGATCGTAAAGATGATAATGTTGCGAAGGGAAGCACCGTGCTCACGGTAGAAATCGGTTACGTAGCGCAGGCAGTGGATCAGCGTTTCACCCGTTGCGATGATATCGCCGATCAGAAGTGTACTTCCCGGAACCATCGTCAGCTTGCTGTATTTGATTTCCAGCCCTGCGATTTCTTCCTCTTTAAAGACGCGCTCACTTGACAGAAAACTGATGTCATGTACACGAATGTGCTCACGGTAGCAGCTTTCCTCCAGCGGATAATTCAAAGCGCCGCGCAGGATGGAAAGGATGTTGGCTGCGGTTACCTTTCCCTGCTCTTTAAAATAATAAAGCATCTGTGAAGTAGACGGAATCAGGCAGTGATAAACCTCATATCCGACAACCTCCGGTGTGTTCAGAAGCTTTCTTGTCTCTGCTTCGGAAACGACATAGTATTCGTTCTCATAATCGCCGCCTGCGAGGCGATAGCAGTCCACGCCCTGTTCCGAAAACTCCGGCACCAGTTTTACTTCATTCCATTTTTCCATTCAAAAGTTCCTCCCGGTTTTCCCTCTTTGGTAAACATGTTATAAACTTTTAACAGTGTAAGGGGTAGCAACCTGATTGTCAAGGGAAAAGGCGAATTTACATGATTTTCTTACAGAAGAAGGGAATGCGCCGCGAGAAAAGGAATTTTACCGGGTTTTGCCTTCTCCGGAAAAGTATTCCTTTGTAAGCTCCACAACCTTGCCCGAAAGCAGGAAGAGCGCAATCAGGTTTGGGATCGCCATGAGACCGTTGAAGGTCTCGGCAATGCTCCACATCAGGCCGAGGTTTGCGGTGGCGCCAAGGATGGCAACCAGCGCATAGGCGGCCATAAAATATTTTGTGATTCTTTCGGAGAATAAAAACTCGATGCAGCGTGCACCGTAAAGTCCCCATCCGAGAATCGTGGAAAAGGCGAAGCAGCACATCGCGAACGCGGTGAGCAGCGAAACCCAGTTTCCGTATGTAAGGGTAAAACCGCTGATGGTCAGCTCTGCGCCGGCAGCCTGTCCGTAGGTGATGGAAGTACCGCTGCAGAGAATAACAAGTGCAGTTAAGGTACAAATCACGATCGTATCAGTAAATACCTCAAAGATACCGAACATACCCTGTTTGACCGGCTTTTTTGTGTCGGCACAGGCGTGCGCGATCGAACCGGTACCAAGACCTGCCTCGTTTGAGAAAATACCGCGGGACACACCTTTTTTTACACTCATAAGCATGCTTCCGACGATACCGCCTGTAACGGCGGAGGGACGGAAGGCGCCCTCAAGGATCGAAACGAAAACAGACGGAATCCGGTTGAGGTTCAGCAAAATTACACCGATGGCAAGGACAATATAAAACAGAGCCATAAACGGAACGAGCTTTTCTGTTACCTGTGCGATCCGTTTGACACCGCCGAGCAGGATCAGCGCTACGAGTGCCGCAATGATGATACCCTGAATCAGGTTGGAGGTCGGGACCGCGTCCTTTGAGATCACATGGTAATTCATCAGTGCGGAGTTGACTGCGGTTGTGATGGTGTTGACCTGCGTTGCATTTCCGGTTCCGAACACAGTCAGTACACCGAAAGCAGCGAAAAGATAGGCCAGAAAATGCCATTTTTTGCTGAGACCGTTTTTGATGTAATACATCGGTCCGCCGACGAGTTCCCCGTTGGCATTTTTCTCGTGATAGAAAACAGCCAGTGTTACCTCGGCAAATTTCGTACACATGCCGAGCAGAGCGGAAACCCACATCCAGAATACGGCACCGGGTCCGCCGATAGCGATAGCGCCGGCAACACCGGCAATATTACCGGTACCGACCGTGGCGGCAAGTGCTGTACAGACCGCCTGGAACGGTGTAATTGCGCCATCGGAAGCATCTCGTTTGCGGAACATTCTTCCGAGCGTTGTGCGGATCGCATACGGGAATTTTCGAATCTGGAGAAAACGGGTGCGCAGACTCAGGTAAAGACCGACACCGAAAATACAGATCATAGCCGGAACACCCCAGATAAAATTGTTCACGGCATTGTTGATGGTTTCAATCAGTTGGAGCATAGATACCTCTTTCTTTTTCATAAGCAGAAGCACTTTCTTGGAAGATCAGTGCTTTCATAAAGTAACACAATGCAAAAAGTATATCATCTCAGACGAGATTTGCAAGTTTTTTTCGAGAAAAAACGCGAACCCCCAAATTTTTTGCGATTCCGGAAAGATATATTTTCTCTAGCCTTATGGGTTTACCATGAGCCAGGCGGTTTTTTCCGTTTTCTTCCAGTTTTTGTGAAGGAATGCAGCGAAATATGATAGAATAGAAAAAAAACAGAAAAGAGGATTATTGCCATGTTTCAGGTAATTGATATGCACTGCGACACCATCCCGGCGCTGCAGTGGAAGGAAAAACAGGAGCATCTTGCGGATGCGGATCTTCAGATCAATCTGGATAAGCTGGAAAAGGGCGGCAGCCTCTGCCAGTGCTTTTCTTTGTTTACGTTCCTGAAGGGACTGAAAGACGAAACGCCGTTTGAGCATGTGAGAAAGCTGGCTGATCTCTGGAAATCAGAGGTGGAACGGTATCCGGACCGCATTTGTCAGATCAAAACGTATGCGGATCTGATGCAGGTACAGAAGGAAGGAAAAATAGGCGCGGTGATGACCGTCGAAGAGGGTGGTGTTTACGAGGGAAGTATTGAAAAACTGCATACGATGTACGATCTCGGCGTGCGGATTTCCACACTGACCTGGAACTTCCCGAATGAACTCGGATTCCCAAACCCGGCGCAGGAAGAGGGAAAGCCATATCTTCCGGATCTTGAAAACGGGCTGACGCCGACCGGTATTACCTTTGTCGAGGAGATGGAGCGGCTCGGCATAGTGATCGATTTATCACACTTAAATGATGCCGGAATCCGCGACGTTTTTGCACATACGAGAGGTCCGGTCATTGCATCTCATTCCAATGCGCGCGGTGCGTGCTTCCATCTGCGAAACCTTTCAGATGAAATGATTCGTCAGCTCGCAGAGCGTGGCGGCGTCACCGGTATCAATTTCTGTCCGTCGTTTCTGCGCGAGGAGCCGGCGGCGAAAAAGGCATCGACGATGGATATGGTACGCCATATGAAATATCTGCGCAACGTCGGCGGCATCGACATCATCGGCCTTGGAACCGATTTTGACGGTTTCAGTGGTGAAACGGATGTGCCGGACACCGCGCATATGCAGCATCTCGCAGATGTGATGAGCCACGACGGTTTCACCGATGAAGAGATCGAGAAGGTCTTTTCCAAGAATGTACTTCGGGTGTTTAGAGAATGCTGGAAATAAAACTACAGCTCCGGTGATGCCGCCAGAAGCTCCTTTGTATAATCATTCTGCGGATGCGCAAACAGTTCTTCCGTCTCCGCGTTCTCCACAATCCGGCCTTCTTTCATCACGAGAACCCGGTCGCACATCTGATAGATCACGTTGAGGTCATGCGAGATAAAGAGAATCGAGAGCTGAAGCTCCTCCTGAAGCTGAACCATCAGCTCCATGATCTGCTTTTGAATCGTCACATCGAGAGCGGAAACCGGTTCGTCGGCAAGGATCAGGCGTGAGCCCTGGATCAGTGCGGCCGCGATGCTGACTCTCTGGCGCTGGCCGCCGGAGAGCTCATGCGGGCGGCGTTTCAGGTGCTCTGCGGAGAGGCCGACTCTTTCGGCCATCGCAAGAACCCGTTTTTTTCGTTCTTCTTTTGGAACCTTCTGCATCCGAAGCGGCTCCTCTAAAATCCAGGAGATTTTCTTCGCAGGATTCAGGGAAGAAAATGGATCCTGGAAAATCATCTGCGGATGGTCGACCTGCGAAAATATTTCGCCTTCATCTGGGCGGATAAATCCTAAGATCACTTTGGAGAGTGTCGATTTTCCGCATCCGCTCTCTCCGACGAGACCGAGAATTTCATTTTCATGAAGCTCGAAAGAGATATCATGAAGCACCGTTTTTCTCTGCTTTCCCTCCTGATAGGAGGCAGAAATATGGCTGACTTTCAGAATGTTGTTTGGACTGATTTCTTCCATGGGTTATTCCTCCTTTTCCGCAGGCGGAGCAGCTTTTTTGTCAGAGCCTGTCGGCCATTGAGCTGTTGGAGCGATTTTGATTCGCTTTCGCAGCGATGTTCGTCGGTTCGGAATTGCATCGAGCAGGCGGCGGGTGTAGTCTTCCCTCGGGTGGAAAAAGACATCGTTTACACTGCCGGATTCCACAATCGTCCCATGATTCATGACGATGACCCGGTCACAGAGCGAACGGATGACGCCGAGGTCGTGTGAGATAAAAAGAATCGCCGTGTGATGGCGTTCATTGATTTTTTTCAGCAGCTTTAAGATCTGCGACTGAATCGTCACATCAAGAGCTGTTGTCGGCTCGTCTGCAATCAGAAGCTTCGGTTCTGTAATAAGCGCCGCAGCGATCATCACCCTCTGGCGCTGACCGCCGGAGAGCTGGTGAGGGTATTTTTTGCAAAGCTTTTCCGGGTCGGGAAGCTCGACCTCATGCATTATAGCAAGAACCTTTTCATGACGTTCTGCCGGTGTGCAGCTCTCATGAATCAGCAGTCCCTCTGCAATCTGTTCTTCGATGGCCAGAACCGGATTTAAAGAGGTCATCGGCTCCTGAAAAATCATACTGATTTCTTTTCCACGGATGCGCTGCAGATCCTGGCTGGAAGCGTGTGTAACGGAAGAACCTTCGTAAAGAATTTCTCCACCGGATACGGCGGAATTTTCCTTTAAAAGCTGCAGAATGGAGAGTGCTGTCTGCGTTTTGCCGGAACCGGATTCCCCGACAATGCCAAGCGTCTCACCTTCTTCTAAGGAAAAGGAGATGCCTTTTACCACTTCGGTCGGTGGCGTGGTATCGTAAAATGCAATTTTTAAGTCACGTACATCGAGAAGTGCCATATCAGTTACCGCCTTTCTTCTGTAATCCGTCGCCGAGGAGCGATACGCCAAGCGCCAGTAAAATGACGGCAAGACCGGGGAAAACAGAGCCCCAGGGAGCAGTCATCAGATACGTCTGGGATTCTGAGAGCATCCGTCCAAGCGAGGCATCGGGCGGCTGGACACCGATGCCGAGAAAGCTCATGCCGGCCTCGGAGAGAACGGCGTTGTTGAAACCGATTGCTGCCATCGAAAGAAGGGACGGGACCGTATTTGGCAGGATATGTACAAATATGATCCGAAGATGGGAAACACCCATCAGACGGGCACTTTTGACATAGTCCATATCTTTGCGTGCGAGAAATTCGCTTCTGGTGATACGTGCAAAGCTCGGAATGAATACGATACCGAGTGCAAGGATCACGTTGTATTTGCCGGGACCCAGCAGCGCGATAAATACCAGCGCCAGCAGGATTCCCGGAAAGGAAACAATGACATCGTTTATGCGCATCAGGATTTCGTCAATCCATCCGCCAAAATACCCGGTGAACGCACCGACAAGAACACCAATGGTTCCGCCGAGTAGCAGAGTAGCGAAAGCGACGAAGAAGGTTGTACCGGTTCCTTTTAAGACGCGGCTGAAAATATCGCGTCCAAAGTGATCGCAGCCGAACGGGTGCGACAGAGAGGGAGCAGCAAACTTGGCTGCGCCGTTCATTGCATCCGGGTCGTACGGTGTATAGAAAAAGCCGATCAGAAGAAACAGAAGCATAAAAGCGGTGAGAACAGCTCCGATGATCAGCGTGAGATTGCGTTTCTTTTTCATAATGAAAACCCTTTCCTTTGTCGTGGGCGGCTCCCCATGACCTTTCGGTCGCGGGAGCTGATGATCGAAAGCTCCCGTCAGTCTTTTACGCGGATACGCGGATCAATTCTGCCATACAGCAGATCTACCACGAAATTGATGATAATAATGAGGGCGGCGATCAGTACAAGGATGCCCTGAACCACGGGGTAATCGCGGTTGGAGATCGAAGTGATCAGAAGATTGCCCATGCCCGGAATCGAAAAAACCTGTTCCAGAATAATGCTGTTTGCTACAATATCTGCGATTGTCATGCCCCAGAAGGTCAGTACCGGAATCAGGGCGTTTTTCAGCACATGGTGATACATAACACGGCGTGTACTGTTTCCGCGGGAATAGGCGGTGCGCACATAGTCGGCATCGAGCTGCGAGAGCACAGAGCTGCGCAGCATTTTGACAGCCATGGAACAGCGCGGAAGTGCAATGGCGGCAGACGGTGCAACAAGATAACCGATAAAACCGGAAAAATTTTCAGAAATCGGCACATAGGCGCCCGGCTGAAACCATTTGAGAATCAGACCGAAAAGATACGTGATCAGAATACCGATGAAAAATCCCGGCACAGACATGATCACCTGATTGATCGTCATGATCAGCCGGTCCAGATGGCCTCCGGCGTGCTGTGCTGTGAAAATGCCGATGGGAATCGAGACAACAAGGATCATCAGGAATGCGATAACGGTGATAGCGATGGTAATCGGAACTTTATCGCGGATCAGTTCTCCGACCGGCATCGAGTACGAATACGAGGTGCCGAGATCTCCATGAAAAAAGCCGGTTACCCACGAAGCATACCGTTCCAGAACCGGCCGATCCAGGCCCATTTCCTTCTGCAGAGCCTCAATCCGCTCCGGCGTCGCCTCCGTTCCAAGCTGCGATTTTGCCGCATCTCCGGGTATGACGGAAAAGGCAAAGAACGATAAAAAGGATACAAGAAGCAGCGTAAGAAGGAGAGAGCCGAATTTCTTTGCAATGTATTTCATGAATGGAAATTCCTCCTTGTGTAATGTAGGATACTCCGGGAATTTTTCCCGGCTTATAAAAGCAGGCACAGAAAAGCTTCGGGCGTATCGGCTGAAGGTTTTCGTGCACGTCATTTTTATTGTAGACAATGCAGGTGTAAATAGCAAGATAAAATTGGAATATCTCGAATTACAGAATAACAGGAAAAGGCCTCTTGCATAACCGGTGTGGATGATGCAAAAAGCCTTTGATAAATTGCCTTCGATAAATCCCCTGTTTAGTTTTCCATTTCCCGTCCGAGATACGTTGCCGCTACCTGGAGGAGCTTTTTTTCCGTGTCGCCCGGCAGGGACTCCCTGTCTTTGCCGCAGAGAATGACCGAACCGATGGCATCACCGGAGGAGAGAATCGGAAAAATGAGCTCCGGCAGAGGAGTAGTATTGTCTGTGTTTTCCAAAATTGAAAAATAAGCCTTTTCACCGGGACGCGCAAGTACTGTTTTCCGGTTCAGAATCGCTTCCTCCAGCCGGCTGCTGATGGACTTGCCAAGATAATTTTTCTGTTCCGGCCCGTTTGCCGCTACAATCTGTTCCTGATCCGAAACACAAACGAGACATCCGGTCACCGTTGAAATCGATTTTGTAAACCCTGCTGCGCATTCCGCCAGCTCTTCGATCGGTGAGTATTTCTTCAGGATAATCTCACCCTCCCGTCCGGTATAAATTTCCATGGCCTGTCCCTCCCGGATCCGCATCGTGCGCCGGATTTCCTTGGGAACTACCACACGCCCCAGATCATCAATCCTTCGAACAATTCCCGTCGCTTTCATATGAAAAATTCCTCCTGTTTCCGCAATGTACTTTCCATAATTTGTGCTGTATGGGTAGTATGTGGAAAAACAGGTGGAATTATGCATGGAAAAAAGAAACAGTATTTCCGCTGTTTGCAGCAATTTCGGAAAAAATACAGTGGAACAGCAGTGGTTAGTCTGGTTGCTCCTTTTACAGAAGACTGCGGTCTTTTCCGAGATAGAACAAAGCGATCGTATCCGGTCCGACGTGGCTTCCGGTGCAGTAATCGTAGGAAGTATTGATAAATTCACGCACCTTCACTCTTTTCTGGATTTCTTCCATCATATAAAGAGATTCCTCATAGGCATCTGCATGTGCGATTCCGACGATCTGGTTTTCCGGGTCTTCGATCGTTTCACAGAAAAGACGAATCAGTTCATTTAAAACGGCCTTGCGTCCGCGGACATTCTTATAAGAAACGATATAGCCATCTTCATTTCCACGCAGAATCGGTTTGATTTTCAGCATATTTCCGACCACAGCGACACTTCCCTTGATTCTTCCGGTGCGGGAAAGATATTTCAGATCGCCGACGGTGAAAATGCCGTTCATTTTGCCGACGTAGGTTTCCAGAAGATCTGCCGCTTCGTCTACGTTCATGCCCCGATCGCGCATTTCGCTGGCATAGATGGCGAGGATGCCCTGTGCAAGAGAGGCATTCAGGGAATCGACGAGGCGGATTTTACGTTTTCCGCCGTATTCCTCAAGAAGCTCCTCGGCAGCAAGTCTTGCGGAGTTATAAGTTCCGCTGATGTTTTTGCTTAAGGAAAGATAGATGACATCCTGATCTGCCTCAAGAGCGGTGCGGAACGCATCCGCAAAATTTGCGGTGCTGATCAGTCCGGTCTTGATTTCACAGCCGGTGCGCATGGCATTGTAATATTCTTTTCCTTTTGAAAGCTCCTCTTCCGGTGACAGATCTGGGTCGAAGCAGACCAGCTCTTTTCCATTCACAAGATTGACGAAAGAAACGACATGGATATCGTATTTTTTCGCAGTAACAGCAGGCAGATTTGCCGCTGAATCAACAAAAACCTGAAACATAAATAAAATTCTCCTTTGTAGTGTAAATGTCCCCCAAAATGATGTAACTTTTGATAAGCATTGTAGCACATTGTATCACCAAAGAAGAGAGATTTCAATGGAAGATAGACAACATACTACAAAGGAGTGTGTCGACAAGTTGATTCCTGAAATCATCTGTTTTCGGAAGAAATTTGACCAGGTATCAATGCATAGTAATAATGACCAAAAACGGCAGACGTATTTTTAGTAAAAACGGCTTTCGAAATAAAAATAAAATCGTTTTATCTATAAATGAGCAAGTTCGTGATTTTGCATAAAAGAAAGACACCTTGATTCTTGATGTTGTATAATGAAAGTGACGAAACAAACATTTGCAACATTTACGAAAGAAGGTGCCTCTTGCAAATACTATACATCATTCTTTATTCATATACAACCAGCTTAAGCAATTAAGGATAGAGTAAACTTACTGTCAGTTGGAGAGTTGCAGAAGATTCCCTGCTATGAACTTGACCAGATTGTTTTCTCATAGTCTACTTCTCCCACAGTGTTTTGGTAGCATTTCGTATTTGCTGAAGGTACATGAAAGTGTTCTCCTGTTAAATAATATTCTGTAAGTTATTTTCTATAGATATCCGCTGATAGTAGGTATCTATGATATCCTGTAAAGTAATCGTATTCATTTTTTCTTCGGCAGCCTTTTGAATTTCATTATAAAATCCCTGCAAAGATAACTGAATGTTAATACCAACGCCACAATCTGGATTGGTATGAGTATCTAAATGAAGCAATGGTTTATCACCTTCAACTGCTTTATAAATATCCAGCAATGTAATCTGATCGGCTGGTTTTGAAAGAGAAGGACGGGCATGTCCGGCTACACTTGTCATAAGTTCCGCTTTTTTTAGTTTTAACATAAGCTGGCGTACAAAGCCGGGATTTGTATGGACACTTTCTGCAATTGAGGCACTGGAGAGGGATTTTTCCTGGTTGATAGCAATCAGAACCATCACATGAACAGTATCACTTAATTTCGTTGAATATTTCATGATAAGAAACTCCTTGTAGTATGATATAATGATCTTGTTTTCACGTTTTTGGGATGAAAATATTTCTGGTTTGTTTAAAACATCCTAAGTTCTCAACAGTTCTTTTTAATGTGTTGATAAACTGTACATTTTTTAATGCTTTGATGATTGTAAATAATATAATTACAACTATAATGGAGATTAAAGGAAAAGTCAACACAGATACTATAAATGTTCACAAAGGAGAACTTATGGAATACAAAAATCAAACAGAAAATCGTGCATTTCAGGAAATGTTGCAGGCAGCAGTAAAACGGCTGCAAAATCGTTCCGGAGAGGAGATTGCTGCAAAAAGCGGGGCTGTTTTTCATAGCAGCCGGAATGTGCTTGAAGTACTGAGTTTTTATGAAACAATTGAAATTCAACTCCCTGAGTTTCGTATTAACTCAAACGTGGACGAATGGCATTATCTGACATTGCTGCATTATCTGGATATGGCCGATGGCACAGAAGGCTCACAGAAGCTCATTACTTTTGGTAACCTGAAAGATGGATTGATTCGGGGAACCAAGTTTGACCGGACTGCAGAGCAGAAACTGGAAAAGCTTTTGCAGGATAAAGATCCTGAGAAAATTCAGAAAGCATGTAAAAACCTAGGTGCAGAATTCACAGAAACAAAGGCGGATCTGTGTGCTGTTTTTCCAGTTCTGCCAAGATATCCGGTAACTTTAAAGATATGGTTTGCAGATGAAGAATTTCCTGCATCTGGCAAAATATTTCTTCAGGATCATGCCGATCATTATCTGAGTGTAGAAGATGCGGTAACAGTTGGAGAAATTTTGCTGCAAAAATTATCGGAAGCCTTTTCTTCTCTCTGATCATGAATCAGAAAACTTTCCAGCCCGGCTTTGATAAATTTGTCGATTACTGTCTGAATCTGTTTCCAGTCATTACAGTGATTGCGGAGCATCAGTCTGTTGATGGAAAGGCAGCCATTCATTTGAAAATAAAAAACCGATTCTGCCTGTTCAAAGGTCAGGAGGCTGTGTGACATAAGCCAGGTCACATAGCCTTCTTTTGTATTTTCTGCTATTTTTTCCAGAAGAATAGGGGCAATTGCATCATCCAGAAACAGTGCCCTGTATTGTGATTCCATCTGTATTTTCTGACAGAACGGATAGGAACAGCTTTTTTGATTTAGACAGAATAAATGATCTACCGTTGTTAACATATCCTGAGTCATATCATTAAAAATATCTGATAATACATCATGGATATCGTAGTAATGAAGATAAAAAGTGCCACGGTTGATTTCAGCATTTTTGCAGATCTCTGTAACTGTAATTTTCGTAAAACTTTTCTGATTTAACAACTCTAAGAACGTATCTTTTATGGTTTGCCTGGTATAGCGGGTACGGCGATCTTGTTTTCTCGTTTTTTCTGACATTATATACTCCTGTATTAGTTAGTATCATATAATTTCTCAACAATTTTTCTGATGTGTTGAGTAACCATACAAATCTCACAGATTGATTATTGTAATTTATATAGTAACAACTATAATGAGGTTTAAAGAAAAAGTCAACAGATTGTTCAGAATTTTAGGAGGAAAAACATGGGACATGTAATTGCAGTATCAGGAAAAGGCGGCGTAGGAAAAACAACTCTTTGTGGATTGTTGATCCAGTATTTATGTGAAAGCGGAAAACGTCCGGTCCTGGCGGTGGATGCAGATGCAAATGCAAATTTGAACGAAGTGCTCGGTGTTGAGCCGGAGGTCACACTTGGGGAGCTGAGAGAAGAAATTGAGCGGGCAGGCATAGACCCACGATATCAGATTCCCTCCGGTATGACAAAACAGGCATATCTGGAAATGCGTCTTTCTGATGCGATTGCAGAAGAAGACGATTATGATTTGATGGTAATGGGACGAACCCAGGGACAGGGCTGCTATTGTTTTGTAAATGGTCTTGTGCAGACCCAGGTTCAGAAACTGCAAAGCCATTATCCATATATTGTGGTTGATAACGAAGCGGGTATGGAACATATCAGCAGAGGAATCCTGCCAATGATGGAAGTTGCGATTCTTGTGAGTGACTGTTCCAGAAGAGGTGTTCAGGCAGCCGGACGTATTGCAAAGCTGATGAAGGAGTTAAACTTTAAACCACAGAAAACTGGATTAATCGTGAATCGTGTTCCGGATGGAAAACTGGATGCCGGAACTCTGGAAGAAATTCGAAATCAGGGACTGGAATTGTTAGGGGTTGTGCCACATGATGACCAGGTATATCAGTATGACTGTGATGGAAAGCCGATCATACAGCTTCCGAAAGATTCTCCTGTAAGAAGTGCACTGGGAGAAATTGTAAAGAAGTTGGGATTGTGAGTTGGAGGATTGAAAGTTTGAAGATTGAGTAAACAGAAATATTATCTGATTTGGCATAACTAATTGTAAAGAAAGGAAAATCTTCATGAGAAATCATTGGGCAGAAATAGAAAAATATTTAGAAGACCAGAAGATAGCGCAGGAACTAATTGGAGAACTGAGAGATTTTCACATGCGTTATGAGGTAGAGGATCAGGTAAAGGAACGGGTAGAAAAACCGGATATCCTGTTTTATGGGAAAAAGATTCTGGAAATGTCAATAGCAGCGCTTCTTCAGGGAGATAACCTGTTACTTTCCGGTGCGAAAGCTACAGGGAAAAATGTACTATGTGAGACACTGGCATGGATATTCGGAAGACCGGAATACGACATTTCTTTTCATGTAAATACAGACAGTGCCGATCTGATTGGAACGGATACCTTTATAAATAATGAGGTTCGCCTTCGGAAAGGCCCCATCTACCAATGCGCGGAATTTGGAGGATTTGGAATCCTGGACGAAATCAATATGGCAAAAAATGATGCGGTTTCTGTACTGCATGCCACACTGGATCATCGGCGCAGAATCGATATTCCAGGATATAACAGGATTTTACTTCATCCGGCAACACGATTTATCGGCACGATGAATTATGGCTACGCAGGTACCAGAGAGCTAAATGAAGCATTGGTTTCAAGGTTTATGGTAATTGATATGCCTGAAATGGATGAGGATAGTGTCCTTTTTGTATTAAGACAACATTTTCCAGATGGGGAAAAAAGTGCACTGAAAGCTTTTGCAGGACTGTTTCTGGATTTGCAGATCAAAGCTTATCATGGAGAAATCTCAACAAAATCTCTTGACCTGAGAGGATTGGTTTCTGCTGTAAAAGCAACAAAAAGCGGACTTTCTCCAATTGATGCAATCCAGATGGGAATCATAAATAAAAGTTTTGATGTATTTGAAAAAGAGATCGTAGAAGATGTGGTTTCTACCAGAATCCCATCTTCCTGGACCGGAAAAGACATATGGGGGTAAACTTGTATGGAGGATGTCAGATGGCCGGCGAAACAACTGGAAGAACATCGTCTGGAGATCAGCAATCGTATCAGAAATCTTTTTTGGACAGTCAGTGGTGATTATGATATGGAATTTGAACCGGACACAGAAAAATATGTTTATTCAAAACAAACGGTTCTATATGAGGCAGTGAAGCAGGGTGCCTTTGCACGATATTTTGATCAGAAGAAACTTGGCATGTATTTGATGAAAAAATTACATTTTTCTGCTGGAGAAGATATACTTTTGCCTCTTGCTGGATTATGCATGGATGCTGCTGTGGAGCGTTTTATCATTCGAGAACGTTTGGGAACAAAGGAAATCAGAGAACAGGCGTTCAGAGAATTGGAAAAGGCCGAGAAAGAGCAGGTATCAGACAAAGCTGGAACAGACCTGATTCACAGGATTAGGCTTCTGTATATAAGGCATGTTCTGGAGAACACAGACGATGAGGGAATGGATCCACAGGCAGAGATTGCATTGTACAAGATTCTTTCTCTGAAGGATGCGGAAAATACGGAAGATGTCATAAACGTGATAGATGAGATTTATAATCATGTTCTGGATCCCTCTTTTGAAAAAAGGAATGGAAATCTGGAGAAGATTCTGAATTTACCGGATATGGCATTAGCCAATGACGCGTGGCAGGAATGCATGACGGATGAACAGATGGAAGACATCATTCAAAAATATCTTTCTAATCTCAAAAAAAAGATGATGAGTCTGGATATCAGAAACAAAAAGAAAAAAAGATTTTATTTCTCTCCGGAAAATGAAGAAGTTCCGGAAAGCTCGGAGAATATAAATCCACAGGCAGTGCGACGGATACGGGAATATGTGGAACTGAATTACGGAAAATCGTATCTAAGTGAATCGGAGCAGGCCAGAGTCAACCGGAAATTTTGTACAGGAATCCATAAAAACTGTAACCTGTATCTTACAGATGGAATATTACAGAGCCCTGTGATTAAAAATAATCAATACCGTTTTTCTCAGCTTCAGTTTGAAAAAAATAAAGCCTATTATGGAAATAATCACTGGATCATTAAAAGAAATATTTCTGTGTTGGCAGAGTCACTGAAACGGGCCTTTATAATCCGAAAGGATGATTTTGTCAGCAGATCTGATGCAGGACAGCTTGTTCCTGAGAGATTATGGAAAATTGGAAGAACAGACGATGACAAGTTATTTAATAGAAAAAAGAGAGCAGAAGATTCTGAGTTTGTAATAGACGTCCTGATTGATTCCAGTGGTTCCCAGGCTGACAGACAGGATCAGGTAGCGGCGCAGGGATATATTATCAGTGAAGCATTAAGCCAGGCAGGAATTCCTCATCGGGTGACAGGATACTGTGCTTTCTGGGGATATACAGTACTTCAGAGATTTCGGGATTATGAAGATCCAAGGGAAACAAATGAAAGAATCTTTCAATTTCGTGCATATGCCAATAACAGAGATGGGCTTGCACTGAAAACAGTCGGTTCCTCTCTCATGGAGCGACCGGAAAAAAATAAGATTTTAATCGTATTAAGTGATGGAAAACCCTGTGATATGAGCATACAACGACCAGGAACCCGCCAGCCCAAGATCTATGACGGAGAAAAAGCTGTGAAAGATACTGCATATGAGGTACGTCGGGCCAGAAATCAGGGAATTTTCGTAATTGGTATTTTTGCAGGGAATGAAGAAGAGCTCTCCGTGGAAAAGAGAATCTATGGAAAAGACTTTGCCTATATTCGTAATATCAGCAATTTTTCCCGTATAGTAGGAACTTTTTTACGAAGACAAATTGATATGGAATGAAAATGGAGGAATCACTATGGGTAAAATTGAATTTTCCAATTGCCAGGATGTAAGAAATCAGAAAAGGATACAGGAATTAGATTGTCCACGCTGTCATGAACCGGGAGGCATTGAAGCCTTTGTGAAAGACGGGATACTTGCAGAGGACGGAGTATGTGATAACTGCGGATATATTCTTCCAGAAGGAACAGAACTGGAGGAAGTGGAGTAAGAAGCATTTAAGGAGATATTTGATGTAATGGCAAAATAGACATATATGGTGGATATGGTTTGCTCAAACTTTGACAATGTGATCGTAATTTATAATGGAGCAAATCAGTTTGAACTTGGTTTCGTAGATGAATATCCTCAGATTAAATCTGTTGTATGGTGCCCAGGAACGGGAAATGTGGGATTTAATGCACTCGGTAAAGTATTTTCAGGTGAAGTCAATCCTTCCGGAAAAACACCGGATACATTCATTTATGATATGACGACTGCACCGTGGTGGAATAATGCAGAAAAAACGGAGTATACAAATCTGGCAGATATGGCCGTTGAAGGAATGAACGCAGGAACCGCTCAGGTGTATGCTCCGGCATTTACAAATTATGTGGAAGGCATTTATGTAGGATACAAGTATTATGAAACAGCTGCACAGGAAGGTTCGATTGATTACGATAAGACTGTACAGTATCCATTTGGATATGGGTTGAGTTATACGGAATTTGAACAGAAAATGGGTGAACTGGAGGAGAAAGACGGACAGATTTCTGTAGATGTAGAAGTAACCAACACCGGAGATGTTGCCGGAAAAGATGTAGTAGAAGTGTATTATAAACCGCCATATACAAATGGCGGAATCGAGAAATCTTCTGCAAATCTGATCGAGTTTTCAAAAACAGATCTGCTTCAGCCGGGAGAAACTCAGACTGTTACAGTTACATTCAGTATAGAAGATATGGCTTCTTATGATGAGAATAATGCAAAAGCATATGTTCTTGAAAAAGGGGATTATGTGATTTCAATCAACAGCGATTCACACACTGTGCTGGATCAGAAAACTTATACTGCAGGTGATGATGTAGTATATAAGGGAGAAAATAAAAGAGCATCAGATGATATTGCAGCATCAAATGTATTTGAAAATGCAAAAGGCGATGTGACATATCTTTCACGAGCAGATCATTTTGCAAATTATGAAGAGGCTACAAAAGCGCCGGCATCTGCAGAACTGGGTGAGCCATATATTTCTGAATATCATCTGAACAGCAACTTTGATAAGACTACATCAGGTGATGCTTCTGCAGAACACCATTGGAGAGCATCTTCTGGAAGTAGACAAGGCAGCCAGGGAACGGGAAGAAGTGATTCTGAAACAGTTGGAAGAAAAAGAACCACTGCCGGATAAGGAGAAAGATCAGATGGCATGGGTAAGAGCTGCCAATCAGCACAGAGCGATTGCAGAAGAGATTATCCTGAAAGAATTGATTTATGTATAAGGATTGCCAGTAACTAATCTGGCAGGTAACTGATAAAAATAGAATATTGTGAGCGAAGTAAGGCGTGAGTCATAAGATATGGCTTGCGTCTTTTTCTTTTGAACTGGAAAGGAGGATGGGAGCATGGCACAGATTTTTCGTGTAGAGAGAACTAAGAATTTTACGGTAATGAGTAATCATCATTTCAAGAATAAGAATCTGACATTGAAAGCGAAAGGTCTATTATCGCTGATGTTAAGTTTGCCAGATGACTGGAATTACAATATGCAAGGACTGGCAACATTGAGCAGAGGACTATTATGTGCTGACACTGGCGGCTATCGCAAGGGAACTGGATGGGAAATGTATGAACCGGGCAACGGTACATATCGCTGCCGGACTTCCCCTTACCTGGGTAGCTACACAGAAAGAAGACTTTCAGAAATATCTTCTCCAGAATGAATGTGTAGATTTTACATTCCGTAATAAAGAGTATCATGTGGAGTTTGCAGGTGCTGATATTTACCCACAGGGATTTACAGCAGCCTTTTACCGCTTACAGGATTTCAAAGGAATCAACATGCTTGTGGATATTGGAAACGGAACTATGAACATCATGTATATCAACAATTCCCGTCCATTAGAGAAGAAATGCTTTACAGAGAAATATGGAACACATCAGTGTGTGCTTGCTGTAAGGGAATCCCTGCTGAAAGAACTGGGAACAGTAGTGGACGATCTAGTGATTGAGCAGGTGATCCGTACCGGTACAGCAGATATTGGTGAGAAATATCTGACAGTGATTCGTAAAACTGCCGGAGATTATACGAAAGAAATCTTTCATAAGCTGAGGGAACGGGAATACAATCCAGAACTGATGCGTCTGTATGTAGTGGGCGGTGGCGGTTGTATGATCCAGAACTTCGGAGAATATGACAAGAACCGAATGACGATTGTACGGGACATCTGTGCCACAGCGAAAGGTTATGAAGCAATGACCGTAAGGAAGATCCAGAGAAACGGAGGGATGCTTGTATGAGAAAAGAACGGAAAATCATCAATACCAATATCCGTTTGAACCTTTGTGATGAACAGGACAGGCAGGCATGGGAATATTTGCGGACGATGGACAGGGAAAAATATAAATCGTACACCAGAGCAGTTGTAGTTGCTTTAAACGATTATTTTTCCAGAGAGTACAGGAATGAAGCAGATCCGTATCTGGAAACCAGAGAAAAGGAAGATGCTTTTCAGGAAAGGGTGGAAACAGCTATCCGGGATGGAGTAAAAGAATCCGTTCCGATGGCTATGGCGAAGAACCTGAGAAATATTCATCTGGGTGCTACAATTGTGGGAATTTATCGCCAGGATGTTTATGAGATTCCACCGGATGCCATTCGTGAGTTGATTATAAATGCTATGGTACATCGTAGTTATCTGGATCATGGTACGATACAGGTAGCGGTATATGACAACCGATTGGAAATTACTTCTCCAGGAAAGCTGCCAATGGGACAAACGATGGAGCGTATGAAAGAAGGCTATTCCAAAATCAGAAATGAAGCCCTTGCCCATGCGTTTGCCTATATGAACCTGATTGAGCATTGGGGAAGCGGCATTCCGAGAATTATTGATAAAGTAAAAGCTGCCGGATTGCGGGAGCTGGAGTTTATTGGTGGCGAAGTTGATTTGCGTATTAATATTTATCGAGATCAGGTTGCTACCAATAACGCCATGATTAACGCCAATGGCACTAAAAATGGCGCTAATGGCGTTAAATGTGGCGTTGATGATGGCACTAATATCGCTGAAGTGCCGCTTAATAAGGAACAGACGCAGATAGAAAAATTGTTGCAGATTATAGAGAAGAATCCGTCTGCAACACAGGCCTATTATGCAGAAAAAATGGGTATATCGAAAAGAACGATTTCTCGAATGTTCGCTTCTTTACAGGAAAAAGGTAGATTGGTACAGGGCGGAACAAAACGAAAAGCAAATTGGAAAATTATAAGGTAGGAGGACAGCATGGATACAGATAAAATAATACAAGATTTAAATCGCAGATTTGCTGCACCTCTTCCTGAGTTTTATCAGCGTCGTATCATTTTCTGGTACGATGAAGATAAGGAATTTGAGGATAAATTGGATGAAGTGGTTTTAGAAAATGCAAAGGTGATTGCACTGACTGGAAATAATGCGTTTTCTGTAAAAAACTGCTTTCAGTAGATGATTTGAGCACAAATTATCTGGTTTACAGTCCGTGTGTCTATAACCGCCCTGATGATAACTGGCTTCTGGATGTGGAGCTTTACAGCGAAGAGTTTCGGGCGGATCTGATTTCTATCTGGATGGATGAGATGGGACTTATATCAAATCCAGCAATGAGGAAACAGGTTAAGAATTATCGTGCTTATTTCAATGCGAAAGACTGTCGTTTGAAAGTTAGCACGCAGAATAAAGTTCCGGAAACACCGGCACAGTTACACATGGCTGTCATGGCGGCAATCTGTGGATTGAAAGATGCACAGCCTAATATGATTCTCCGTAGTGTGTTCCAGGCGGGACTGGATTTGAATAATAATACGGTTTATCAGGATTTTGTAAAATATCATGCAGACGCAGCATTTTGGGCGATGGTTCGTCAGGGATGCGGATTTGTGGAGGAAGAACCAGATCTTGGGCGGTTGGCAATTCATCTGCTTTTAACCGCGGCGACCCGTACCATGCGGCAGGAATATCTTGCCGGACTGGACGGTTTTATTTCTGAATGGCTTCATAGTGACAACATTCCGCAATTATATGATGTGGCACGTTATGTTGAGGATGAAGCTCGTCTGTATCAGCGTTTTGAAAAGCTGACAGTAGAAGATTTGGTAGGAACAGAGTGCTTTCCGTGTATTAACGAAGTAATTCTGACAAAGCTAATGACAGAGATTAGTGACCATCAGGTTTACTTTACAGATGAGGACGGCAAGCAGATTAGTGATATTCAGAAGATTATTGCAGATAAGACCAGTGATAACGGTGCAGAAAGAACTTTCCGTTGTCAGTTTAATCTAAAATCTCTAAAATACAGCAATACAGCTACTTATTATCTGGTAATTGCAGATGAACAGGGATTACAGATGCCACAGCGGGAGCCATTCCAGATTGACATCGCCTTTGCGGTGGACGAGTTTGATTTTTTTAGTTAATGCCGCAGGAGGAGAGAAAGATGGAGCAATTTGCAGAGGGTGAAAGTACCCATGAAGAAATAAAGAACAAGCTCCGTCAGAACTTTGACGGTAAGATTGTTCGGAAAGACCTGACAAAGAAAATTAAAGAAGTCTCACGTGGAAAATGAGATGTCTAAAATGAATCTGCCGGAAACCGTACCTGCTGTGGTATAAACCATAAGTCGTTGTCGTAAAATGTGGTAAGAAAATTAGACGAATATATTTTTCCAAAGATTTGTCGTAAAAATGTGGTCAAATCAAGAAAATAGAGTGCGAAAGCAAGTGAAAAATCCCTGTGAAGCCCGTAAAATCAAGGCTTCACAAATTTTTCACAGAATAATTGGCACTCGCCTCTTGACAGTGCTAATAATAAGTGTTCTATTACAACTAGAACAAAGGAAGAGGGATATGAGATAAAAAGATTGAAAGAAAATCTTTTGAATATCCTTCATACCAACCGAGTTCAGAACTTAAAACTTATTTCAAGATAGATCATAAAAGAAAAGGGAGAGATGACTTATGTTAATGCCTAGTATTTTTGGAGAAAACTTATTTGATGATTTCTTTACACCGTTCTATTACGATGATAAAGATGAGAAGAAAGCAGAGAAGAAGCTGTACGGACACAGAACACAGAATCTTCTGAAGACCGATATTAAAGAAACCAAGGAAGGTTATGAACTTGTAATTGATGTTCCTGGATTCAAGAAAGATGAAGTTAAGGTAGCACTGAAAGATGGTTATCTGACAGTCAGTGTAGCTAAAGGCCTTGATGAGGAAGAGGATGACAAGAAGACAGGACGTTACATCAGACGTGAACGTTACGCAGGAGCCTGCGAGAGAAGCTTCTATGTAGGTGAAGATGTTACACAGGAAGACATCAAGGGCGAGTACAAACACGGTATCCTGAAACTGTTTGTTCCGAAGAAAGAAGCAAAACCGGTTTCCAACGATCCGAAATATATCACCATTGAATGATTGAGAAGTTGATTCATTTCCGTCAGGTAATGTATGATCGTTAAAGACTCGTGATACTGCCCGGAGGCTTCGGGCGGTATCCTTAAAATAGATTAGTAAGTAACAGTCGAAAGACTTAAAAATAGATTTGTTTGTCATGAAAAGGAGCGATGACTTATGTTGATGCCTAGTATTTTTGGAGAAAACTTATTTGATGATGACTGGATGGACTTCCCGTTTAAAGATGAGTTCTGGGGCAAGAAGAATCCGCTTTATGGTAAACATGCGCAGAACATGGTGAAAACGGATATCCGTGAAACTGATGGCAGTTATGAACTGGATGTGGATCTTCCGGGATTTAAGAAAGACGAGATTAAGGTTCAGCTGAAGGATGGTTATCTGACACTGTCAGCAGCCAAAGGTCTTGATAAAGATGAACAGGATAAGAAGGGCAACTACATCAGACGTGAACGTTATGCTGGTACTTTAAGCAGAAGCTTCTATGTTGGTGATGCAGTCAGTGAAGAAGATATCCATGCGAAATATGAAGACGGTATTCTGAAACTTTCTGTTCCGAAGAAAGCACCGAAAGCCGTTGAAGAAAAAGATGGTTACATCGCAATCGAAGGTTAACTTCCATTGCTTATTCTCCCCCCATATATAGCCGGGATCGGAAAGGATCCCGGCCTTTTTACATGAGAAATAAATTATTCTGTTGTATTGCGGCGAATTAATATAGGTGTAATCTGTTTATGGATGGGTTCACCCAATGGTTTGGGAACACGCTTTTTCTGTTCCTCCATCTGCTGGACCAGAAGATCCATGGCAGTTTTTGCAATCACATCGATCTGCTGTCCGATGGTTGTGATCGGAAGGATTGCCTCGCTGGCAATCGGAGAATTGTCAAATCCAACAATCTCGTAAGTGGAAGGAAATGTCCCGTATTTTTGGAAAATTAAATTAAGAAACATATTAGCATAGGTATCGTTCGCAAGAAAGATACCTTTTTTTTGATCGGGGTATTTTGATTCTATCTTATTGAAAATCTCTCGGATTACATCCAAAAGCTCATGATAAGAAGCACCTTTTACACTCAAATCTATATCATATGGCACATGATATTCTTCACAAGTTGCCTGAAAGGCCCAGATTCGGTCATAAGCCGGGGCGGATTTATTCACATTGACATTTATGTGAATTAATATATCACATTTATCTCGAATCAACAGAGAAGTAGCCTGAAGTGCTCCCATATAGTTGTCAGTATTGACGCTGCTGATATGTTCTGCTTCGCGTTCAATTGCGATGACAGGAATCTGGTAGGAAGCGAGTTTCTCAGATGGAAGAGTGTGACTTAAAACAATCAGTCCTTCAATCTGATAAGACAGAAGTTCTTCAATATACTGTTGTTCTTCTTCTGCGCCATGTTCGCTGACGAAAACAAGAAACTTATAATGATAATCACGGTAGCTGGAAAGGAATTGTGTCAGCATCTCAGAATAATAGTGCAGGTAAAGATTCGGAACAATGATTCCAATAAATTCACTTTTTCCATTTGCCAGAACTTTTGCCAGCTTATTCTTTTTATATCCAAGTGTGTCAAGAGCTTGTGAAATCTTTTCCTGGTTTTCCAAGGTAAGAGAATCAGGATGATTGAAGTATCTTGATATTGTAGTTTTTGAAAAATTGGTGTATTCCGCAATATCTGCAAAAGTTACCTGTTTCTTTTTACTCATAAAAGTTGAATCTCCTTCAATATGATGGCTGACGGTTAATAATATTTTTCAGTATAGCAATTTTGATGGAAAAACGCAACGATAAAATAACTGATTACGTAACCGGTTATTTTAGTATACAAAAGTGTTGACAGAAAGAAATGGATATAGTAATATCAAATCATAAAATAACCGGTTACGTAACCGGTTCTCATAAAATCAATGGAATGGAGGAAGAAGTGCATGAAAAGAATGCAAAATCAAGCAAAGTCCGTAAGCAAGCGAACGTGGAGAGAAAAGATGACTTATGTGAAGAAAAACTGGCAGTTATATCTTTTTTTCCTGATGCCGGGACTTTTACTGACAATTATTTTTAAGTATCTCCCGATGGGAGGTCTTCTGATTGCTTTTGAAGATTACAATGTAATAAAAGGAGTTCTTGGTAGTCCCTGGGTAGGGCTTGAGTATTTCAGACGATTCTTATCTTCACCAGATTTTATGAACTATCTGATGAATACGTTGAAATTGAGTATCTATGGATTACTGTGGGGATTTCCGGTTCCAATCATTCTTGCATTGCTTCTGAATCGTATTCGTAAGACCGGAATTAAGAAGAAAGTGCAGCTTTTGATCTATATGCCAAACTTTATTTCAGTCATCGTGCTTTGTGGTATGGTTCGTATGCTTTTATCTCCTGTAGGCCCACTGAATAAAGTATTAGGAATCAGTACAAACTGGATGACAATGCCTTCTGCATTCCGGACAATTTACATTGCAAGTGGAATCTGGCAGACCGCAGGATGGGCATCTATCATGTACACAGCAGCACTGGCGAATGCCAGCAAGGAGCTGGAAGAAGCAGCCCTCATGGATGGAGCGAATCTTCTGCAGCAGATCTGGTATGTAGAATTGCCGGCAATTAAGAATATCATTGTAATTCAGTTTATTTTGCAGGCTGGAAATATCATGAGTATTGGTTTCGAAAAAGCTTATGCTTTACAGACAGATATGAACCTTCCGGCATCAGAAATCCTGTCTACATATGTATACCGTATTGGACTTCTGAATGGAGACTATGGATATTCGACAGCGGTAGGTCTTTTCAATTCAGTTGTAAATGTTATCTTGCTGATCTTTGTGAACTGGGTTGTTAAGAAACTGAATGATGGAGAAGGATTATAGAAAAGAGGGAGAAGAGATGGAGAAAAAAAAGAGAAAATATTCAAGGACAGACAAAGTAATCCTTGGAATCGGATTTACTATTCTTGGTTTATTCGTCCTTTCTATAGCGATACCGATTATTTATGTAGTACTCGCATCCTTTATGGATCCTACTGTTTTGAATAACCAGGGATTGAGTTTTAACACCAAGGACTGGACATTAGACGCATATCGAAGAGTATTAGAGAACGAAATGATCTGGCGTGGATTTTTGAATTCCTTCCTGTATTCACTTGCATTTGCAGTAATTTCTGTTTTTGTGACATTACTGGCTGCGTATCCACTGTCAAAGAAGGAATTTGTAGGAAGAGACTTTTTCAATGTTATTTTCCTGATCACAATGTTCTTTGGTGGTGGAATGATTCCTACATTTATCCTGATCAATCAGCTGCACATGGTTAATACAGTGTGGGCAATCCTGATTCCAGGAGCATTTAATGTATGGAATATGATTCTTGCCAGAACTTATTATCAGTCAATCCCGACAGAATTAAGAGAAGCATCTGCGATTGACGGTGCAAATGAGATCCAGCATTTCTTTAAAATCATGCTTCCGGTATGTAAGCCAATCATCGCAGTACTGGCACTCTGGTCTTTTGTTGGAATGTGGAACAGTTATTTCGATGCAATGATTTATCTGAATGATGCAAATCTTCAGCCATTACAGCTGGTACTCCGTTCCATCCTGGTACAGAATACACCACAGCCTGGAATGATCGCTGATATTCAGAGTACAGCAGAAATGGCAAAAGTAGCAGAACAGCTGAAATATGCAACGATCGTAGTATCAAGTTTACCACTGTTAGTAATGTACCCATTCTTCCAGAAATACTTTGATGAAGGAATTATGGTCGGATCGGTAAAAGGCTAATAAGAAAGGAACGATACAGATATGAAGAAAAGAAAAGTAAATGCATTGCTTGCAATTGTACTGTCCCTGACGATGATGGTGGGAGTTGCAGGATGTGGAAAAAAGCAGCAGCTTGAGGCTGAAATTGATCCGGGTACACCTGTATCGGAGGTGCAGTTTCCATTAAAGGAAACTGCAGAGCTTTCCTTTATTACAAGTGCACCGGCTACATCAACACAGGATCCGAATGAACGAGTAATTTTTCAGCGAATGGAAGAGCAGACCAATGTTCATATTGACTGGACTTGTTTTGTATCGGATCAGTTCTCTGATAAGAAGAATCTGGCGCTTGCACAATTTGGAAATCTGCCAGATGGATTATTCAATGCCGGAATGAGTGATTATGATCTGTTGCGTTATGCAAAACAGGGGATTATCATTCCGCTGGAAAATCTGATAGATAAATATATGCCGAATTTACAGGCAGTGTTTGAAAAATATCCAGAATACAGGACAATGTGCACCGCACCAGATGGACATATTTATTCCTTCCCATGGATTGAACAGCTTGGTTCTGGGAAAGAAGCCATTCAGGCAATCGGAGATATTCCGTATATTAATAAAAAATGGTTGGATTATCTAGGACTCGAGATTCCGACAACAACAGATGAACTGGAACAGGTATTGATTCAATTCCGTGATCATGCAGATGAGCTTGAAAAAGAATTTTCGATTGAAGGTGCTGTGATTCCAATGTCATTTATCATCAATAATGGTGACCAGGATCCGGCAATTCTGCTCAATGGATTTGGAGAAGGCTATGGAGATACAGGAGATCATTTCGCTGTAACGGACGAAGGAAAAGTTATTTATACAACCGTTCAGGAAGGATACAAAGAAGGAATTGAGTGGTTACATAAACTTGTAACAGAGGATCTGGTCGACCCGGAAGCATTTACACAAGAGTGGTCTACTTATGTCGCCAAAGGAAAGAATCACCGCTATGGTCTCTGCTTTACATGGGATATCGCCAATATTGATAATAATGAAGATTATGTTATGCTGCCGGCTCTGACAGGACCAGATGGTATGCGGAACATTACAAGACAGAATAACAGTGAAACAAGTGGATATGATCGTGGAAGATGTGTTCTTACATCCAGCTGCCGTAACACAGCACTTGCTGCTGCATGGATCGATCAGATGTATGCACCACTTCAGTCACCGCAGAATAACTGGGGAACTTATGGAGAGAAGGATTCCTTTAACATTTTTGAACTGTCTACCAATAAAGATGGTGGAGAAATGCTGAAACACATGGATCTGGGGGATCAGTCTCCGGTAGAAGTACGTGAAGCACAATCTGTAAATGGTCCTCTTGCAGTTCTGAATGAATATTATGACGTCTATGTAACACAGCCAGAGGATGCAAAATGGCGTCTGGACAATATGCATGAAACTTATTTACAGGATATGAACAGTAAATATGTTTATCCAAACGTATTCATGAGCATTGATGATACCAATAAAGTATCTCAGTATGATACAGATATCAAAAAATATGCAGAACAGAAGAAAGCAGACTGGATCCTGAATGGCGGAATTGAAAAAGAGTGGGATTTTTATCTGAAGAAAATGGAACAGTATGGACTTTCTGATTATATTTCAATTAAACAGAAATACTTTGATGAGTATCAGAAGTCGTTGAGTGAAGAAAAATAACGATACAAACAACAGGAGAATTTTCATGAGTGAGATGTTAGAAAAGGCTAGAAAATATGAAGCTGAACAGGGGCTGCAGATAAAAGCAGAGGATCGACCGGCTTTTCATGTGAGTCCATATGTTGGATGGATGAATGATCCAAATGGTTTTTCCTGCTATCAGGGAGAGTATCATTTGTTTTACCAGTATAATCCATATGATACACATTGGAACAGTATGCACTGGGGCCATGTGGTAAGTAAAGATCTGCTTCACTGGGAATATCTTCCGGCAGCTCTGGCACCGGATGAAGATTATGATAAGATAGGATGTTTTTCAGGAAGTGCAATAGAACTGGACGACGGCAGACAGCTGCTGATTTATACTGCTGTAGATCAGGAGACGCTTGAAGATGGAACGGCAAGGGATATTCAGACACAGGCAGTGGCTGTTGGAGATGGAAAAAATTATAAGAAATATGAAAAGAATCCGGTTCTGACAGCTAAAGACTTGCCGGAAGGTGCAAGTAAAGTGGATTTCCGGGATCCAAAGATCTGGAAAGAAAAAGATGGGTACTTCTATTGTGTGATCGGAAGCCGTCCGGCAGATGGAAGTGGACAGATTCTTCTTTATAAAAGTGCAGATGGATTTGAATGGGAATTTGTCAGTGTACTGGCAGAAAATAAAAAACGTTATGGAAAGATGTGGGAGTGTCCGGACTTTTTCGAATTAGATGGAAAACATGTTCTTCTGACAAGTCCACAGGACATGTTGCCGGAAGGACTGGAGTTCCATAATGGAAATGGGACCTTATGTATCATCGGAGAGATGGATCCGGAGACACATACCTTAAAAGAAGAGACAGTACAAAGCGTCGATTATGGAATGGATTATTATGCAATGCAGACTTTGCTTGCACCGGATGGCCGTAGAATTATGATTGCCTGGATGCAGAACTGGGATACGACTGCTCATCGTTGTAATGACTCAAAATGGTTTGCGCAAATGAGTCTGCCGAGAGAAGTGTCTGTCAAAAACGGAAGACTTTATCAGACTCCGATCAAAGAACTCGATGCAATGCGTAAAGACAGAGTTGAGTACAACGATGTAGTAATAGATAATGATGCGATCACATTAGACAAAATCGAAGGACGAACTATAGATATGGAACTTGTGATACGTCCGGAAGATAAAGAAAATGTGTATAAGAAATTTGTATTACGTTTTGCACAAAATGAGAAGTTTTATACAGAATTAAGTTTCCGCCCGGATGAGTCTGTCCTGAAAATTGACAGAAAATTTTCAGGAACCGAACGAGCATTAGTTCATCAGAGAAGGTGTCTGGTAAATGGCGATGCCAATGAATTAAAGCTTCGTGTGATCTTGGATAGATTCAGTGCTGAAATATTTATTAATGACGGTGAGCAGGTTATGTCTGCTGTTATATTTACAGAACAAGAGGCAAAAGGAATTTCATTCTTTGCTGAAGGTGCAGCTAAAATCGATATAGTGAAATACAATCTGGTTTAGGACAAAAATTATATTGAAATTGAAGATGCATGGATAATGATAGGGGATTCCTGAAACGGGAATCCCTTTTGCATATAGGAGCATAGTATCAATGATAGAAGAAATGTCGTTTTTTGCGGCAGAATGGAGAATATGATGAAAAAATATGATGTAGTGGCACTTGGAGAATTGTTAATTGATTTTACAGAAAATGGAAAAAGTAATCAGGGAAACCCACTTTTTGAGGCAAATCCAGGAGGCGCACCCTGCAATGTACTTGCAATGCTGACGAAACTAGGACATAAGACGGCATTCATCGGAAAAGTAGGTGAAGACTTTTTCGGAGAACAGCTGAGAGATGTGATAACAGAAGTAGGGATTGATGCAAAAGGATTATGTACAGACAAGGAAATCCATACAACACTGGCAATGGTGCATACTTATCCGGATGGAGACAGAGATTTCTCATTTTATCGAAATCCGGGAGCAGACATGATGTTGAATAAAACGGAAGTTCAGGCAGAACTTATTAAAGAAACAAAAATCTTCCATTTCGGAACATTGTCTATGACACATGAAGGAGTACGTGAAGCAACAAAAGAAGCAATCCGTATTGCAGAAGAGTCTGGTGCAGTTATTTCTTTTGATCCGAACTTACGTCCACCTCTTTGGAATTCTTTGGATGAGGCAAAGGAACAGGTATTATATGGATTAGCACACTGTCATATTCTGAAAATTTCAGATAATGAGATTCAGTGGCTGACAGGTGAAGAAGATTATACTGCCGGGGTAAACTGGATCAGAGAAAGATATCAGATTCAGTTGATTCTTGTATCTATGGGGAAAGAAGGAAGTCGTGCATACTATAACGGAACGATGGTAGAAGTAAAACCGTTCCTTCAGAAAAATACAATTGAGACAACAGGAGCAGGAGATACATTCTGTGGTTGTGTATTACATTATATTTGTGAACACGGAATGGAAGGTTTAGATGAAAATAAACTAAAGGAAATGTTGACTTTTGCAAATGCAGCAGCATCTGTGATCACAACAAGAAAAGGAGCATTGCGTGTAATGCCGACGAGGGATGAAATTCAGAAAACATGTGAAATGTGAAGATGACATTCTGAAACTTTCTGTTCCGAAGAAAGCACCGAAAGTCGTTGAAGAAAAAGATGGTTATATCGCAATTGAAGGTTAACTTCCATTGCTTATTCTCCCCATATATAGCCGGGATCCGAAAGGATCCCGGCCTTTTTGTGTGAAGAATTATGACTGGACCAGTTCTCTGTCTTTGCCGATAAAGAAAAGGGCAATTGTATCAGGACCGACATGACTTCCGGTGCAGAAGTCGTAAGATGTGTTGATAAAATCACGTATGTTGATTTTTTCTCTTATTTTATCCATGATATAAAGAGAATCTTCGTAAGCGTCGGCATGTGCAATATCGATGATCTGTTCTTCAGGTTTTATAATATTATCACAAACCAGATTGATCAGAGTATTCAGGGCTGCTTTACGTCCACGGACATTTTTATAAGTTACAATATAGCCATCTTTGTTTCCTCTGAGAATAGGCTTGATTTTGAGAACATTTCCGATAGTGGCTATTAATGTGACAAATTGTAACACCAAATTTAAAACATTTCAATAGCTTATGCTGACCAGAATCACGTACCAAATCTTTACGTGCGTTCGACTTGAATTTATACTAAAATAAGAGAATAAATAAGAATCAGGAGCAATAAGAAATGAACCAGAAAGATTTTAAAAACAAAAGTGAGATGCAGATATTCCTGTCATATTTTAGACCACACAGGAAGCTGTTTTTGCTGGATATGGTATGTGCTCTGGCAATAGCAGTAATAGATCTGGCATTTCCGTTTATTTCTAGGTGGTGTATGTACAAGCTGCTGCCGGATAATGCGTGGAGGACATTCTGGACGGTAATGGTCGTTGTGTTCTGTGCGTATATCCTGCGGTCAGTTTTTACCTATATTATTACTTACTGGGGACATAGCTGGAAAAGATGTTGTGGAAGTTTATTATAACCCGCCATATACCAATGGAGGAATTGAGAAATCAACGGCAAATCTTATTGGATATGAGAAAACAAATGAATTGAAACCAGGTGAATCACAGACGGTAACAATTTCTTTTACAGCTGAGGACATGGCTTCTTATGATTACCTGGAAAATGGATGCTACGTGCTGGAAGCAGGAGATTATGAGATCAGTATCAACAGCGATTCTCATAATGTGATCGATTCTGTTACTTATACAGTAGATGAAGATATTGTTTATGATGAGGCAAATCCACGTTCGACAGACTTGACTGCTGCTGTAAATCAATTCGGTTATGCAGACGGACATCTTACCTATTTATCACGTAAAGATGGCTTCAAGAGTTATGATGAAACAACAGCTGCACCTGCGAGCACGTCTATGCCGGAGGATTTAAAAGAGGGATTTATTGTAACTTCCAACTATGAAATGCCGGAAATTCCAGATGCCGAAATGCCTGTGACTGGTGCGGATAATGGAATGAAACTGACGGAGCTTCGCGGTGCAGATTAAGATGATGAGCGTTGGGAAACACTTCTGGATCAGCTTATAATTGATGAGATGCAGAATATGATCGCCCATGCCGGATTCCAGACTGCAGAAGCAAAAAGCGTTGAAAAAGTTGCTACTGTTGACTGCGATGGACCATCCGCTGTGAGCAATAACTTTACAGGTGCAGGTTCTGTAGGATTCCCGTCAAATGTTATGATCGCCTGCACATGGAATAAGGATTTAGCTCATACATACGGATATGATATGGGAAAAATGGCTACAGAACTTGGTTGCTCTGGATGGTATGCACCATCTATGAACCTTCATAGAAGTGCATTTGGTGGGCGTACATATGAGTACCCGTCAGAGGACCCAATCATTGCAGGAACTATGTCTGCACAGGTTGTAAATGGTGCTGCTGAGAATGGTGTTTATGCATATATGAAACATTTTGCAATGAACGAGCAGGAGACAAACCGTTGGATTATGATCTGCACTTGGTCAAATGAACAGGCAATGCGTGAACTGTATTTGAAACCATTCGAAATCTGTGTAAAAAACAGCAATATTACAGCTACAATGTCTTCCTTTAACTACATTGGAAATGTGTGGGCTGGCGGAAATTACGAACTGCAGACAACGCTTCTCCGTGATGAATGGGGATTCAAAGGCTTTGTAGAAACCGACTATTTTGCTGGTGCATTTAACATGAATGCAGATCAGGTAATCGCAACTGGCGGTTCCTGCTGTTTGTCTACATTTGATGTAGGAACAAACTTTGTTACAGATACATCTGACCCATCCACAGTTCAGTATATGAGAACTGCCTGCAAGAACATTATGTATACTGTTGTGAACAGTAATGCATATGCTGGTGAAACATCTTTAACACTGGCATTGTGGATGAAAATCATGGTTGGTGTGGACGTGGCAGTAGCTGTTATCCTGATTCTTCTGGAAGTAGTTCTGGTGAAGAAATATAAGAAGAGAAAAAGTGTGTTAATTGTTGTTGAGTAATAGATAGTGATGAATTCATGAAGATGCAATGCTGTCTACATTCAACGGAGAAGAGAACAATGTAGCCAATCCGGAGCATCCAACATCTGTACTTCAGATGAGAAATGCCTGCAAAAATGTCATGTATACAGTTGTAAGCAGCTGGGCTTATGATGGAGAACACGAAGAAACAGGTATGGAAAACTGGAAGAAAGCAGGAATTGGTATCGATATTGTAATAGCACTTTTCATGACAGGAATGGAAGTACTGGTAATCAGAGAATATAAGAAAAGAAAGAATGCTGAATAAAGATGAAAGTGGGATGGAAAACAGTTATGAAACAGCAAAAATTGGTTGAAAAGATGACAATAGAAGAAAAGGCAGCGTTCCTCAGTGGAAAAACTGTCTGGCAGACCAGAGAAATTGACCGGCTTTCCATTCCGTCCATCTTTCTTTCAGATGAACCGCATGGAATCAGAAAACAGGCAGGAGCAGGAGACCATCTGGGACTGAATGCATCCTTGAATGCAACTTGTTTTCCCACAGCAGCGACAATAGCTAACAGCTGGAATCAGGACCTGGGGGAAGAAATCGGACAGGCTCTTGGAGAGGAAGCAGCAAGTATGGATGTAAATATCCTGCTTGGTCTGGGATTAAATATTAAAAGAAGCCCATTATGTGGAAGAAATTTTGAATATTTTTCAGAAAATCCATATCTTTCCGGGAAGATGGCAGCGTCATATATTCGTGGAATACAGAGTAAAGGCGTATATGCCTGCCCGAAGCATCTGGCGGTTAATAGTCAGGAACTTCGGAGAATGGCAATGGACGCAGTTGTTGACGAACGGACATTAAGAGAAATATATCTGACCGGTTTTGAGATAGCTGTTAAAGAAGGACACGCAAAAGCAATCATGAGCAGTTACAACCAGATTAATGGGATTTATGCTAATGAGGACAAACATCTTTTGACAGACATCCTGCGCAAAGACTGGGGCGGAAGCAATGACCATGTGAAAGGTGTTGCTGCCGGCTCAAATCTGGAGATGCCGTCCTGTGGGTACGATTCTGCAAGAGAAGTGATTGCTGCTGTCCAAAGTGGAAAGCTGAAGGAAGCGGATTTGGATGAAAGAGTTGGAGAATTGGTGGATGCAGTGATGGAGCTGACATCAGGGAAGAAGCTTTCAAATAAAAACTTTGACAGAAACGCACATCATCAACTGGCAAAGAAAGCAGCAGCAGAAAGCATGATTCTTCTGAAAAATGAAAAACAGATTCTTCCGCTGGATACAAAAAAATCCATCGCTGTTATTGGAGATTTTGCTTTTTCACCCAGATATCAGGGGGCAGGATCTTCTATGGTCAATCCAACAAAAGTAGAAGATATGTCATCAATTTTGCAACAATATGATCTGAATATTCTGGGAATGACAAGAGGCTATCAGAGAAATGGAGATGTAGATGAGAATGATAGAAAGTTTGCATTAAATTTATCTATGAACGCGGATATTGTGATTTTCTGCTTTGGTCTTGATGAGATCAGTGAATCAGAAGGACTGGACAGAACCCATATGCGTATTCCGCAGGATCAGATAGATCTTTTGCAGGATATCAGCAAAGTGAATGAAAATATTATTGGAATATTGAGTGCAGGATCTGCGATAGAAATGCCATGGCACACCTGCTGCAAAGCGATTTTGCATGGCTATCTGAATGGACAGGCAGGCGCTTCTGCAACATTGGATATTCTGACCGGAAAAAGAACTGAAAGGTTTTGCAAAAGTTTATTTAAAGGCAGGAGAAAGCAGACAGATCAGAATTCCCTTTGATGATAAGACATTCCGTTATTGGAATATAAAAACAGGACAGTGGGAAACAGAAACAGGAACTTATCAGATTATGGTAGGTGCCAGTGTTGCAGATATTCGTTTAACAGGTATGACCGAGAGAACAGGAAACAGTAAAGGATATCCTTATAATCCGGCAAAATGCCTTACTATTATACAGGAATCGTGCAGAAAATATCAGATGAGGAATTTCGTGAACTTCTTGGTCATGAGATACCGAATGGAAGATGGAGTGGAAATCTGGAAATCAATGATGCAATCTGTCAGATGTATTATGCAAAAAGCAGACTTGCAAGACTGATATATAGATGTCTCACAAAAATGAAAAAGAAGAGTGAGGCACAGGGAAAGCCGGATCTGAATATTCTTTTTATTTACAACATGCCATTTAGAGGTATTGCCAAAATGACCGGCGGGGCAGTCAGTATGGAAATGGTATATGGAATTGTCGATGCTGTGAATGGACACTTTATGCGTGGAGTAAAAAAAGTAGTTGGCGGATATTTCAGAAACAGAAGAAATAATAAGAAATATGAAAAATTATTAAAAGGAGCCGAAGGGAAGTGCAGATGAATCATATAAAAAATATATGGAAATGTTTTGAAGAGAAACATTCTGCTATTGCAAAATGGCTTTATCAGATATTCTATTTTGTTATATTCAGTATGGGCGTGACAGTATTCCAGTATCTTGTATTTACATTTTTACCAGGGATTTTGGGAATTGGACTGGCTGGTACAGAGTTTATGTGGCCAAAGGTTTCCATGAATCTGTTTGTAGTAAAATTTACATGGAGTTTGCTGGGGTATAATGTATTGCGTGATGCAACGGGAAATATACTGATCGGTGGTGGACTTGGCTATTTTATCAGTTATGAATTGGGGTCATTTCTTGCACAGTGTATCAATTTTCCACGTCAGAGAAATATTACTTTTAAAAGCCATGGAAATCCTGTATATCAGGCAATTTGGTATTTTGTTGCATGGGTGGTAATTTCACTGATTTGTAATGGATTTAATAATCTGTGGATGCCAGTTGCATCTGCATATGTGGCCCCGGCAGTCTATAACATGCTTGTGACAATTATTACAGGTGGAGTTTCCATGGTGATTTTTTTCTTTGTGTTTAAAATTATTTTCCCAGAGGGGAAGACTGAATAGAAGAAATTAGCAAGTATGCCTGAAATCTAATAATAAAAGAGATGAGGAGTAGTAAGAAAATCAGACAAATATATTTTTCCAAGAATTTGTCGTAAAAATGTGGTCAAACCAAGAAAATCGAGTGCGAAAGAGAATGTTACGCCATGCACAGCTCGGGAAAGAATTCCCTCGCTGTAGGGCTGTCGCCCTATAAAATAGCAAAAAAAGACGCCTTTGCAAGTAAACTAGCAGGGCGTCTTTTTTCAACATTTTGCATGGTTTGTAGCGTTCACAAATTCTTCACAAAATAATTAGCACTCACCTCTTGACAGTGCTAATAATAAGTGTTATATTACATCTAGAACAAAGGAAGAGGGATACAAAGAGAGGAAAAGAAGAAAACCTCCGGTATCCGGAAGCCTTTCCGTTCCAAAGAAACAGGTAAACAAAAAGATCCGGTGAAAAGAAAAACCGGAGAAAAAGCATGGATCAGGTTCCATGAGAAGAATAAGAAGGAGCGATGACTTATGTTAATGCCTAGTATTTTTGGAGAAAATTTATTTGATGACTTTTTCAACGATTTTCCGTTCTATGATTATGACAAAGAGATGAAGAATACAGAAAAGAAACTGTATGGCCGCAAAGCCAGCCATGTGATGAAAACAGATATTCGCGAGCTGGATAATGGCTACGAGGTAGTGGTTGACCTTCCGGGCTTCACGAAAGATGAAGTTCAGGCCACACTGGAAAATGGTTATCTGACCATCAGTGCAGAGAAAGGTCTTGACAAAGACGAGAAAGAAAAAGAGAACGGCCGCTACATCCGCAAAGAGCGTTACGCAGGTGCATGCAGCAGAAGCTTCTATGTAGGTGAAGATATTACCGAAGAGGATATCAAGGCTGAATTTAAACACGGTCTGCTGAAACTCTTCGTACCGAAGAAGGAAGCAAAACCGGCTGTGGAGCAGAAAAAGACAATCTCCATTGAAGGATAAAAGAAAAAAAGCAAAAGCGTTTGCCGCCCGGGAATGTTAAAATTCCCGGGCGGCAAAATTTTTATCTTTTCCGGTACATCCCGAGGGAAAGAATCCGGAATACGCGGGGCGGATATACGTGATTTTCGAATTCGGAAAATAAATTGTATACAATAATGTACTTGCTATTTGGGAACAGGTCCGATACAATAGGCGTGACAATTACAAAATGAGAGAACTCGTATCAAAAGGAGAAATCATGAAGAAAAGAAGAAGCGTACTTGCGCTGCTTTTAGTTGCAGCTCTTACTGTTGTACTTGGCGGATGCCAGGATGGCAAGGATGGGAAAGCAGATTCTTCCGATACCACAAGTTCTCAGGTATCAACGGAATCAACCCCGACAGGGGAACCTGTTATGGGAGGTTCCATCACGGTAGGAATTCCTCAGGACATTGAGGATAGTCTTGACCCACACAAATCTGTTGCGGCAGGAACGAAAGAAATCCTATTCAATATTTATGAGGGCCTTGTAAAGCCCGATGAAGAAGGAAATCTGAACGATGCGGTGGCAGAGAGCCATTCGATCTCGGAGGATGGAAAGGTTTATACCTTCAAGCTCCGGAATGGTGTCAAATTCCACGATGGAACGACCGTCACTGCAGAGGATGTAAAATATTCAATCGAACGCTGTGCGGGTATCAACGGAGACGGAACGCCTCTGGTAGAGGCATTTTCCAATGTGGACAAGGTTGAAATTCCGGACGAGAGCACGATCGACATCTATTTAAAAGAGGCAGACACCGAGTTTCTTGCCTATCTGACGGTAGCGATTGTACCTGAGCATGTGGAAGATCTGGAAGCAGATCCGGTCGGAACAGGCCCGTTCCACTATGTATCACGATCCCCGCAGGAAAACATTGTCCTTGAAAAATTCAGCGATTACTGGGATACGGAAAATCAGGCGTATCTGGCCAAGGTAACATTTCGAATTGTCAAGGACAGCAATGCAGTCGTAACAAACCTGAAATCCGGTACACTGGACATGTATGCACGTCTCAGTTCCACACAGACAGCGCAGCTTGCCGAAGATTCCGATTTTACGATTTATGACGGCGGTATGAACCTGGTACAGGCGCTGTATCTGAACAATGCCGTGGAACCGCTCAACAATGTGAAGGTGCGCCAGGCGCTGTGCTATGCGGCAAACCGCCAGGAAGTGCTGGATATGATTGCGGACGGAAAAGGAACGATCATCGGAAGCAGCATGTTCCCGGCATTTGGAAAATATTATGTGCCGGAACTGTCAGAGCGATATAATCAGGATATTGAGAAGGCAAAAGAACTGTTAAAAGAAGCCGGATACCCAGATGGATTTGAGCTTACGATTACAGTGCCGAACAATTATCAGCAGCATATCGATACAGCCCAGGTTCTGGTAGAGCAGCTTAAAGCGATCGGTGTTACTGCCAAAATTCAGCAGGTCGAGTGGGACAGCTGGCTGTCGGATGTATATGCAGACCGGAAGTTCCAGTCCACGGTTGTCGGCGTTGATGCGGCATATCTGACCGGACGCGCGTTGCTGGAACGGTTTACCTCAACATCATCCAAGAACTTTATCAACTACAGCAACGAAGAGTATGATAAACTGTATCAGCAGGTTAAGACCAGCACGGATGAAGAGGAGCAGGTTGAGATTTACAAAAAAATGGAAACACTGCTCTGTGACGATGCGGCAAACCTGTATATCGAGGATATGGCATGTGAGGTTGCACTTCGGAGCGATTTTGCGGGCTATCGGTTCTATCCGCTGTATGTGCAGGATATGGCGAAAATTTATAAAGTAAAATAGTAGCTATTCCGTTACGGCTCGCTGGGTACCGGTGGGCGGTAACGCTATTTCAGGCAGGAAAAAGAAAAACTCTCATTCGATTGTCAAATCTGCCTGAAAAGAGATAAAATCTGAAAAAACAGAGAAAAAGCGGCGCAGAATTGCTGAAAAGAAGCAGTCTGCGTTGCTTTTTCTCTCTGTCGATAGAATCTCCGAAAATATGTTAGGCTTGACTTTTTTTTCAACACTGCCTACTATAGAAAAAGACAGAAAAAACATAAGGGCTTCGCGGCGATGCGTGAGGCCCTTTTTATCTAAGCTAATGTTTCTGAATGTATTGTGGAAAGAAGGGGAACCCATGACAGATTTTCTGGTAAGATGTTTTGTAAAAGAGTATGAGAACACTGACAATGCGGATGTGCGGACGAGATATGGTATTTTATCCAGTATGGTAGGAATCTGCTGCAATGTATTGCTGTTTGCCGCCAAGCTGCTGATCGGTGTTGGGATGCATTCTCTGGCGATCATGGCGGATGCGTTCAATAACCTTTCCGATGCGGCATCTTCGGTCATCAGCTTTGTTGGTGTCAAGATGGCAAACAAACCGGCCGACAAAGAGCATCCGTTCGGGCATGGACGGATCGAGTATATTGCAGCGCTGATCGTTTCGTTTCTGGTTATTGAAGTCGGCTTTACGTTTTTAAAGAGCTCCCTGGAGAAAATTCGCAATCCGGAAGAGATCACATTTCAGATGGTTCCGTTTTTGATTCTGGTGCTCTCGGTTGGTGTAAAGCTGTGGATGGCGCTTTTCAACCGAAAACTGGGAAACCGCATTCAGTCGAAGGTGATGCTGGCAACGTCGGCGGATTCCATGGGCGACGTGATCACGACGAGCGCAACGATCGCTTCTATATTGATCTGCCATTTCCTTTCGGTTAATATCGACGCAATCGCAGGACTTGTTGTGGCGGTACTCGTTATGTGGTCCGGTATTTCCATTGCAAAAGATACATTGGAACCGCTGATCGGGCAGGGCGCGGATCCGGATCTGTATGCACGGATCATGAAAGAGGTTGCTTCCTATGAAGGAATTGTAGGAACCCATGATCTGATTGTCCACAACTACGGGCCTGGCAGAAGTATGGCATCGATCCATGCGGAGGTGCCGCGAGATGTCGATATCGAGGTATCGCATGATATTATCGACCGCATTGAACATGAGGTCGGCAAAAAATTGGGGATTCTGCTGGTCATCCACATGGATCCGGTGGAGATCCACGATGCGACGGTTCTTGCGACAAAGGAGAAGGTAAGAAACGTAATTTCCATTCTCGATCCGGAGCTTTCCTTCCACGATTTCCGTATGATCAACGGGGCGGAGAAAAAGAAGCTGATTTTTGATCTTGAAATCCCGTATTCTTATAAGAAGAAAGACTGTGATCGCGTGATCGGGCAGATCGGGGCGCTGATGAAGGAAATGGATGAGAAGTATGAATGCGTCGTCAACATCGACAAAAAATACGTGGCGGGAGAGTGACAACGGCCGGGTTGAGCCGTCAAATCCCTTCCAAAATGTTCCAAAAGTCAGTTTTTTGAAAAAAATAAAAAAATTTCAAAAAAGGTGTTGACTTTTCTCTTGCGATAGTGTATTATACATTTTGTCGCAAGGCAATGGGCTATCGCCAAACGGTAAGGCAACGGACTCTGACTCCGTCAGTTCCTGGTTCGAATCCAGGTAGCCCAGCTCATTAAAAGGTCTCAGGTCTCGTACCTGAGGCCTTTTTCGATGCTCAAAAACAAATACAGCAGGAGGAACGAAACGATGAAGTATTCCTTTACGAGCAGAATCCGCTACAGCGAAATCGGTGAGGACGGAAATCTCACCCTGCCGGGGCTGATCAATTACTTTCAGGACTGCAGTACCTTCCAGTCGGAAGCGATCGGCGAGGGCGTTGCGGAGCTCAAAAAACGAGGCTGCGCCTGGGTGCTGTCCGCGTGGCAGATTCATGTGCGCCGCTATCCATCCCTTGGTGAAGCGGTAAAAATCACTACATGGGCGAGCGGCTTCAAAGGATTTCTTGGCATGCGTAACTTCACGATGGAAACAGAAGACGGCGAAATGCTCGCCTGTGCCAACTCCATCTGGTCTTACGTCAATATGGAAACGGGTCATCCCGTCCGCGCACCGAAAGAGACGACAGACGCCTATGGCATTGACGATCCGATCGACGAGGATTTCGGCGAGCGCAAAGTGAAAATGCCGGAAGCAGATTTCATCGGCGAACCGTTCCCGGTGCAGCCGCACAACCTCGATACGAACCACCACGTCAATAACGCACAGTTCATTTCCCTTGCCGGTGAATGCCTTCCGAAGAACTTCACCGTGCGCCGGATGCGCGCCGAATACAAACAGCAGGCGCACCTCGGCGATGTCCTGCATCCGCTGCGCGCCGAGACGGAAAACGGCTGTTTTATCTCGCTGAACGATGAAAAAGGACAGCCATACGTAGTTGTGGAATTTCAATGATTGTGGTACAATCGGAAAGAATAAGATACGAACGTAATAAACACAATGAGGAAAGGGGAATTTGCCATGAGAGCGCAGAACCTTACACTGTTAACCGATTTATATGAACTTACCATGATGCAGGGCTACTACGAGAACCCGTCCGATCAGATCGTGGTATTTGATGCATTTTACAGAAAGAATCCATGCGGCGGCGCATACGCCGTATGTGCAGGACTTGAGCAGGTAATCGAGTATGTCCGCGATCTTCACTTTTCACCGGATGACATCGACTATCTCCGTTCCCTCCATATTTTCAACGATGATTTCCTGGAGTATTTAAGAGGCTTCCATTTCACCGGAGATATCTATGCGATCCCGGAAGGAACCGTCGTATTTCCAAGAGAACCGCTCTTAAAAGTTGTCGCTCCGATCATGGAGGCACAGCTTGTAGAGACCGCGATTCTGAACATGATCAACCATCAGAGCCTGATCGCGACGAAAGCATCCCGCGTTGTTTACGCGGCAAAGGGCGACGGCATCATGGAGTTTGGACTCCGCCGTGCACAGGGACCGGATGCCGGTATCTACGGCGCGCGTGCTGCCATGATCGGCGGCTGCATCGGAACCTCCAATGTCCTGACCGGACAGATGTTTGACGTTCCAGTCAAGGGAACCCACGCACACAGCTGGATCATGAGCTTCCCGGATGAGTACACCGCATTCAAAACGTATGCGAAAATGTATCCGGAAGCATGCATTCTTCTCGTAGACACCTACGATGTTCTCGAATCCGGTGTTCCGAATGCGATCCGCGTCTTCAAAGAGATGAGAGCAGAGGGCTTACCGATGAAGGGCTACGGCATCCGCATCGACAGCGGTGACCTGGCTTACCTGTCGAAAAAAGCATATCAGATGCTCGAGGCAGAAGGTTTCGGTGATGCCATCATTTCCGCATCCAGTGACCTCGATGAGTACCTGATCGACAGCCTGAAAACCCAGGGTGCGAAGATCAATTCCTGGGGCGTCGGCACCAACCTGATCACATCCGGTGACTGGCCGGCATTCGGCGGCGTTTACAAGCTGGCAGCAGCAAAAGATAAAGATGACGCAGAATTCACACCGAAGATCAAGCTGTCCGAGAACTCCGAGAAAGTAACAAACCCGGGCAATAAGACGATTTATCGTATTTATGATAAAGAAACCGGAAAGATCCGTGCCGACCTGATCTGCCTCGCAGACGAGACCTTCGACGAGAGCAAAGATATGATCATCTTCGACCCGATCGAGACCTGGAAAAAGACGAAGATCAAAGGCGGAACCTACACCTTACGCGAGCTCCTCGTTCCGATTTTCCAGAAGGGCGCATGCGTCTACACTTCTCCATCCGTCATGGAGATCCGCGACATCTGCACCAGAGAGAAAGATACCCTCTGGGAGGAGTCCAAACGTCTGGTCAATCCGCATGAGGTTTACGTGGATCTGTCCGACAAGCTGTACCACATCAAGAGCGACCTGCTCGAGGAGATGAGCATGAAGGCTCTCGGCGAGCAGTAAGAAAGGAAGTCAAATGTTAAATATAGGAAGAAAGCAAAAGCTGGTAGTAGTAAAGAAAGTAGAATTCGGTATTTATCTTGGGGAGACCCGGGAAGCAGGCGAGAAGGAACGTGTTCTTCTGCCGATCAAACAGGTGCCGGAAGGAACAAAAGAGGGAGATGAGCTGGAAGTATTTCTGTACCGCGATTCCAGCGACCGTCTGATTGCGACAACCAGAGAGCCGAAGCTGGTGCTTGGAGAGCTGGCTGTCTTAAACGTAGCTGCTACCGGAAAGATCGGAGCATTTCTGGACTGGGGTCTGGAAAAAGATCTGTTTCTTCCGTTTAAACAGCAGACCCGCCGCCTCCATCCAGGTGATGAGGTTCTGGTTTCCCTCTACATCGACAAGAGCGACCGTCTCTGCGCAACGATGAAGGTTTACCATTTCCTGAAAACCAATTCTCCGTACGTCGTAGGCGATATCGTAAAGGGAAGAATCTACGAGATCAGCGGAAACTTCGGCGTTTTCGTTGCTGTTGATGACCGCTACTCCGGCCTGATTCCAAAGAGAGAAGCACAGGCAGACTATCATGTCGGCCAGGAACTTGAGTGCCGCGTTACAGAAGTCAAAGAGGACGGAAAACTCTCCCTGTCCGCACGCGGAAAAGCGTACGAGCAGATCGCAATCGATGCAGAGAGCGTTCTTTCTGTGATCGAGGAATTTGCAGGTGTCCTTCCATTTGATGACAAAGCATCACCGGAAGTGATTCAGAGAGAATTCGGCCTCAGCAAAGCAGCATTTAAGCGCGCGGTCGGCCATCTGATGAAAGAAAAACAGGTTGTCATCCGCGACGGTAAAATCTGGACGGCAGAAAAAGCAAAATAAGAAAAAATCGGGCACTGGACAGGAAGCACATCCTCTCCGGTGTCCGTTTTTTTTTGTGTCAGACAGCAGATAAAATTTTGAAATTTTTTCTGCGCCCGGTTTGCGGTTGCGCGAAGAGAGGATTACGCTTATAATATGATCTATATGACAAAAAATGACACAGGATCTGATGGAGAGCGATGAAGAAAAAGAAAAGTAAGAAAAAAACATCTTTTATTTCCAAAACCGCAATGACGGTTTTGACGATCATTCTGATTATTCTGTTTTTCTGCATTATGTCGATGGTCGAGAAAATACAGGGAACGGCCCGCGTTGTCAACTATGCCGGTCTGGTACGCGGAAAAACGCAGCGGATTATCAAGCTGGAAGATGCGGGAGAACCGCAGGATACGATGATTGCAGACATCAACGCTTATATCGACGGTCTGCGGAACGGAAGCAGCGAGCTGGATCTGGTGCGCCTGGATGACCGGGATTTTCAGGATAAGATGACGGAGCTGGCATCGTATTTTGAAGAGCTGAAGGCAGAGATTCTGCTGGTGCGTGAAAAAGGATATGAGAATACCGCGATTATCGAAAAGAGTGAGACCTTTTTCAAAATCTGTGACGAGGCGACGGGCCTTGCGGAAGCGTATTCGCAGAGAATGGCGTATTCGCTGAAGAAGCTGGAGCAGGTGGTAGTAGGAGATATCATCGGTCTGGTGTTTGTCATCGGCATGGAGCTGATCAAGGCCGTCCGCTATGCGGCGATGAACCGTATTCTGCAGAAGAAAGTCTATCTCGATGAGGCGACGGGCCTGCCAAATAAAAATAAATGCGAAGAGATTCTGGAGGGAAGCGACGGAGGAGAAGAAATTTCCGGCGTGTATGCGGTCTGCGTGTTTGACCTCAACAATCTGCGCACGATCAACAACAGTCTGGGTCACGACAAGGGAGACGAATATATCCGTTCCTTTGCCGTTCAGCTTCGAAAAGCAGTCCCGGAGGAGTATTTCGTCGGAAGAAACGGCGGAGATGAGTTTCTTGCCATTCTGCGCGGACTGAACCGCGAAGAAGTGGAAGCGTGCATGAATCACATCCGCACGCAGACGGCAGAATATTCCCGCCAGCACCCGGAGATGCCGATCAGCTACGCCGGAGGCTATGCACTGTCCACGGAATTTGAAGACTGTGATATCCGGGAACTGTTCCGCCATGCGGACCAGAACATGTATATCGACAAAAACCGCGCGAAGATGGAAGAAGCCGCCGCAGAGCGGAAGATCAGCCTGGAAGCGCTGGACGTCGTAAAGAAAAAGGGATACCATTTTTCCAACTGTATTTACTGCAATGCAAGACAGGACCAGTACCGGATTCTGCGTGCCGTTTCGGGCTTTTTCCTTGCCGAGGACGGCAGCTATACCGGTGCGGCCGAGCATATTGTGCAGGGCATCACGGATGAGGAAAAGAGAAAGGAAATGCGTAGAATGCTGGATCTTACCCATCTGAAGGAGTGCTATCAGAAGGGAGAAGAGAGCGTAGAAATTCTGTACGAGTATCAGGAGGGCAGCGAAGGGGAAGCGCTCTGCCGGGGAAAAGTCACCATTCTGTTCTACGACGCGGCCGAGGATGGCGGACTGCACCATTTTCTGATGGGATTTGAGCGGTTCCGCTCCAATGGGGAAGCTGCTCGGAATGAAAAAGAACAGCTCGACCAATACTATGAACAGATGAAACAGTCGATCATTGAAAACAGCCACTACGCCGAGGCACTTCTCGAGACGGCCGAGGCCGTGTTCGCCGTTGATCTGACGAATGATTCGCTGGAGCAGATTTTTTACCACAGCGAGCAGAAGAAATTTGACCTCAATATAGATCTGCCGTGTTCCTACGAGAAATACTGCGGGGAATGCAGTGCGTTTGTCGCGGAGGAGACATTGGAATCATACCGCATTGTGGATTCCTCGAAGAAACTGCTGCAGCGCTTTGAAAACGGAGATAAGCAGGTAGTCGTGGAGTATCAGGAAACAGATGAGTCCGGCAGAAGAATATGGTTGCAGAAGACGGTTCTTATGTCACAGGATACCGTCTACGACCGAAAGACAAAGCGGGAGAGCGTTGTGGTACACGGCATGATCCTTTTCCGTGATACGTCAGAGTTTCACAGCCGGGAAGAGAGGGAGAAGATACAGCTTCAGGATGCCTTTAGAGCTGCAGACAGTGCAAGTCGTGCAAAAACAGAATTTATGAACCGCATGAGCCACGATGTGCGCACGCCGATCAATGGCATTATGGGCATGCTGGATATCATCCGCAAAAACCGGCAGGATGAGGCAAAAGTGGACGACTGCCTCGATAAAATCAATCTTTCCGCAAGCCATCTGCTGGCACTCGTCAACGATGTGCTCGATATGAATAAGCTGGAGTCCGGAAAAGAGACGATCGAGAGCGTTTCTTTTGACCTGACGCATCTGATGGATGATGTGTCATCCCTTGTCAATGCGCAGATTACGGAGATGGGCATTACCCACCGTACGCACCGCGGTGAGCTGACGCACACGAGACTGATCGGCAGTCCGCTGCGCCTGCGGCAGATTATGCTGAATCTCTTCAGCAATGCAATCAAGTACAACAAGCCGGGCGGAATGATCGATACGTATGCGGGCGAAGTCTCCTGCGACGGAACCCGGGTCGTCTACGAGTTCCGCATCACGGACAGCGGCATCGGAATGAGCAGCGAATTTATCGAAAAAGAGCTGTTCCATCCGTTCACACAGGAGAAGTCCGGTGCGAGAACGCAGTACAAGGGAACGGGCCTTGGCATGTCGATCGTCAAAGAACTGATCGAAAAAATGCAGGGCACGATCGAGGTAACGAGCCAGCAGGGCGTCGGAACGACGTATGTATTCCGGCTTCCGTTTTACATTGACTGCGAGGGACAGCGGATTCAGGAAGTAAAGACACGGATCGCAGGAAAAGAGCTTGTCCGCTTCCACGTTCTGCTTGTCGAGGATAATGAGATCAACATGGAAATCGCCGAGTTTTACCTGACCGATCACGGTGCGACGGTGGAAGAGGCATGGAACGGCCGCGAGGCGGTCGAAAAGTATGCGGCGAATCCGCAGAAATTTGATGTGATTTTAATGGATCTGATGATGCCTGTGATGGGCGGCCTTGAGGCGGCGCGGCAGATCCGCACCATGGAGCTTCCGGAAGCAAAACAAGTCCCGATCATCCCGATGACGGCGCAGTCTTCCGAAGAGAGCAAAGAGGGATGCCGCGCAGCGGGCATGAACAGCCATCTGACCAAGCCGATCGAGCCGGACAGCCTGGTGCAGACGATCTTGGAGACAGCGGAACATGCCTTTGGAAAATAGAGGAGAAAACGATGAGTTTTACGCATTTACATGTACATACCGAATACAGCCTTCTGGACGGATCGAACAAGATCAAAGAGTACGTTGCCAGAGTCAAGGAGCTTGGCATGAACAGCGCCGCGATCACCGATCACGGCGTCATGTTCGGCTGTATCGATTTTTATAAAGAAGCCCGCGCGCAGGGCATCAAGCCGATCCTCGGCTGTGAGGTTTACGTGGCGCCGGGTTCCCGTTTCGACCGCGAAACCAGCCGCGGAGAGGACCGGTACTACCATCTGGTTCTGCTGGCGGAAAATAATACGGGCTATTCCAATCTGATGAAGATTGTTTCGGCGGGCTTTATCGATGGATTTTACTATAAGCCGCGTGTCGACATGGAGATTCTGGAAAAGTATCACGAGGGCATTATCGCGCTTTCCGCCTGCCTTGCAGGTGAGGTGGCGCGTGCGATGGTGCGGAACCAGTACGAGATGGGAAAAGAGGCCGCACTGCGGTATGAGAAGATTTTCGGAAAAGGCAATTTCTTCCTGGAACTGCAGGATCACGGCATCTCGGAGCAGCGGATGGTCAATCAGCAGCTGATGCGCCTCTCGGCAGAAACCGGCATCGAGCTGGTGGCGACGAATGATATTCACTACACGTACGCAGAAGATGCGGATTCCCATGATATTCTTCTGTGCCTGCAGACCGGAAAGAAGATCACGGATGAGGACCGCATGCGCTACGAGGGCGGCCAGTATTTCGTGAAATCCGAGGCGGAGATGGCATCGCTCTTCCCGTATGCACCGCAGGCAATCGAAAATACACAGAAAATTGCAGACCGGTGTAATGTGGAGATCGAATTTGGTGTCACAAAACTTCCGAAATTCGATGTGCCGGAAGGATACACTTCCTGGGAATACTTAAATAAGCTCTGCTACGACGGCCTCGAGGAACGGTATCACCCGGCGACGGATGAACTGAAAGCGCGGCTGAAATACGAGCTTGATACGATCAAAACGATGGGTTACGTCGATTACTTCCTGATCGTGTGGGATTTCATCAAATTTGCGCGCGACCACGACATCATGGTCGGACCGGGACGAGGATCGGCGGCCGGAAGTATTGTTTCCTACACCCTTGGCATCACACAGCTGGACCCGATGCGGTACCAGCTCCTGTTCGAGCGTTTCCTGAACCCGGAACGAGTTACCATGCCTGATATCGACGTGGATTTCTGTTTCGAACGCCGCCCGGAGGTCATCGACTATGTAACGAGAAAATACGGCAAGGACCGCGTTGTACAGATCGTCACATTCGGTACACTGGCGGCGCGCGGTGTCATCCGCGATGTCGGCCGTGTGCTGGATATGCCGTATGCACAGGTCGATTCGATCGCGAAGATGATTCCGAATGAACTGAATATCACGATCGACAAGGCACTGCAGATGAACCACGAGCTGCGGGAGCTGTACCAGGGCAATGAAGAGGTTGCACATCTGATCGACATGTCACGGAGACTTGAAGGTCTGCCGCGCCACACGTCGATGCACGCCGCCGGTGTTGTCATCGGCTCGCGTCCGCTGGTGGAATTTGTGCCGCTCTCGCGAGGAAGCGACGGAACGATCGTCACGCAGTTCACGATGACGACGCTCGAGGAACTGGGACTTCTGAAAATGGACTTCTTAGGGCTTCGGACCCTGACCGTCATTCAGAATGCGACAAAGCTCGCAGAGCGTTACAGCAATAAGAAAATTGATCTGCTTCACATCGATTACAACGATCCGAAAGTGCTCGGCATGATCGGCGCATCGAAAACGGTCGGTGTATTCCAGCTCGAGAGTGCGGGAATGAAAAACTTCATGAAGGAGTTAAAACCGCAGAGCCTCGAGGATATCATCGCCGGAATTTCCCTGTACCGGCCGGGCCCGATGGATTTTATTCCGCAGTACATCAAAGGAAAAAACAACCCGGAATCCGTTACGTACGATACACCGCTCTTAAAACCGATTCTGGAGCCGACGTACGGCTGTATCGTCTACCAGGAACAGGTTATGCAGATCGTACAGGCACTGGCGGGCTATTCGCTTGGACGGGCTGATCTGGTGCGCCGTGCGATGTCGAAGAAAAAGGCATCCGTCATGGAAAAAGAGCGCCAGAATTTCGTTTATGGAAACGAGGCCGAGGGCGTGCCGGGCTGTATCAAAAACGGCATTGATGAGAAGACAGCGAACAAGATCTACGACGAGATGATCGACTTCGCGAAATACGCCTTCAACAAATCCCATGCGGCGGCGTACGCGTTCGTATCGTACCAGACGGCATGGCTGAAATACTATTACCCGGTTGAGTTCATGGCGGCTCTGATGACCTCCTGCATCGATAACCCGGGAAAAGTCGCAGAGTATATCTTGAGTTCCCGCCAGATGGGCATTTCCATTCTGCCGCCGGACATCAACCGAAGCGAAGGAAAATTCACGGTGGACGGCCAGGCGATCCGCTATGGCATGGCGGCGGTCAAAGGCATCGGAAAGCCGGTCATGGAGGCGATCGTGGAGGAGCGGAGTGCAAACGGCCCGTTCCGCTCGTTAAAGGATTTCGCAGAGCGTTTAAGCGGAAAAGAAGTCAACAAGCGGACTGTCGAGAACTTTATCAAGGCGGGTGCATTCGACTGCTTCGGCGTGACGAGAAAGCAGCTCATGTTCGTCTACGCCAATGTGCTCGATGATGTGGCGCGCGAGAAAAAAGATTCGTTAAGCGGCCAGATGAGTCTGTTTGACTTCGTAGATGAGACGACCAAACGGTCGTATGAAACGGTGTACCCGGATGTCGGAGAATACGAAAAGAGTGATCTTTTGGCGCTCGAAAAAGAGGTGCTCGGCATCTACGTCAGCGGTCATCCGCTCGAGGAGCAGGAGGAGTGCTGGCGGAAGAACATTTCCGCGGTAACGACAGACTTCCAGCCGGATGAGGAGACGGGTTTCCCATCCGTCACCGACGGCGCGAAAGAGATTGTCGGCGGCATTATCACGGATAAAAAAATCAAATATACAAAGAATAACAAGACAATGGCATTTCTCACACTCGAGGACCTCGTCGGCAGTATGGAAATCGTCGTATTCCCGCGCGATTACGAGAAAAACGCAGCGATGATGCAGACCGATGCGCGTGTCTTCATCCAGGGCCGTGTTTCCGCGGAGGATGATAAGCCGAGCAAGCTGATCTGCGAGAAAATTTTCCCGTTTGCAGGCATCCCGAAAGAGCTCTGGATCCAGTTCCCGGACAAGGAAACGTACGAGAGAGAAGTGGCGGATCTGTACCAGATGCTGCATGAATCCGACGGCAAGGACAGCGTGATTCTCTACATCAAATCGATCAAAGCGATGAAAAAACTGCCGCCGAGCCGCAATGTGCAGGCAGATGCCCGTCTGGTGGCGTCACTTCAGGCAAAATTCGGTACCGGAAACGTGAAAGTTGTAGAAAAGAGTATTGAAAAAAGGGCCTGAATGCTTTAAAATAAAACTGTGTGTGATTAATAAATAAAACTACTCGTTTATTAATGTGTGTGATGAGATGGAGGAATTCATATGGCAACGACTAACAAGGTAAAGACAATCGGAGTGCTTACCAGCGGTGGTGATGCACCAGGTATGAACGCAGCGATCCGTGCAGCCGTAAGAAGAGGTCTGCAGAAGGGCGTTCAGATGAAAGGTATCCTGAAAGGCTACGACGGACTGATGAACGAAGAAATCATCGACATGACAGCCCGCGATGTATCCGACACCATCGAGCGCGGAGGTACTATCCTTTATACCGCCCGCTGCGCAGAGATGCGTACACCGGAAGGCCAGAAACGTGCTGCAGATGTCTGCAGAAAACACGGCATCGACGGACTGGTAGTTATCGGCGGAGACGGATCTTTTGCAGGAGCGCAGAAACTGGCAGCTCTTGGAATTAACACCGTAGGTGTACCGGGAACCATCGACCTGGATATCGCCTGCACAGAATATACCATCGGTTTTGATACCGCGGTAAACACTGCAATGGAAGCCATTGATAAAGTAAGAGATACTTCCACTTCCCATGAGAGATGCTCGATCATCGAGGTTATGGGACGTAATGCCGGATATATCGCTCTGTGGTGCGGTATCGCAAATGGCGCAGAGGATATTCTTCTTCCGGAGAAATACGATTACGATGAGCAGAAGATCATCAACAACATCATCGAGAACCGTAGAAAAGGCAAAAAACATCATATCATCGTAAATGCTGAGGGCATCGGCCATTCCACCAGCATGGCGCGCAGAATCGAAGCTGCAACCGGCATCGAGACCCGTGCAACGATTCTTGGACATATGCAGCGTGGAGGAAGCCCGACATGTAAAGACCGTGTATACGCGTCTATCATGGGTGCTTACGCAGTGGACCTTCTTCTGGAAGGAAAAACAGACCGCGTAGTTGCATACAAGAACGGTGAATATGTAGATTACGATATCGACGAGGCACTGTCCATGACAAAGACTCTGCCGGAATATCAGTGGGAGATCGCAAGAGCTCTTTCTTATAACTATACGAAATAAAAAAATATCACGAAACAGACTGTTTTTAGCAAGCAGTCTGTTTCATTGGTATAATAGCGGGAATAAAAATGTTTCCGCGGACGGAATAGAGAGACAAAATAAAAAAACAGGAGGAACTTAACAATGGTTACCTGGAACAATCTTGATAAACTGGCTTCTTTTGAGGAGCTGAAAAAAGTGGAGCGTGTCAATCTTGCCGAGGTGATGTCCGGCGAAAACGGAGCAGAGCGCGTAAAATCTTACAGCGTTCCGATGGCAGAAGGACTTGCGTATAACTACGCAGCAAAACAGGTGAATGAGGATGTCCTTGCCGCACTCGTAAAACTGGCAGAAGAGGCACAGCTTTCTGAAAAATTTGAGGAGCTTTACAACGGTGCTGTCATCAACACCGGAGAGAACCGTCTCGTGCTTCATCAGCTGACCCGCGGCCAGCTCGGAAACACCGTTACGGCAGACGGCGTAGACAAACGTGCTTTCTACGTAGAGCAGCAGAACCGCATCGCAGAGTTCGCGAACAAAGTACATGCAGGTGAGATCACCAACGCAGCAGGTGAAAAATTCACCACCGTTGTGCAGATCGGTATCGGCGGAAGCGACCTTGGCCCGCGTGCGATGTATCTGGCTCTGGAAAACTGGGCAAAGAAAAACGATTGCTTTAAAATGGAAGCAAAATTCATCAGCAACGTTGACCCGGATGACGCAGCAGCTGTTCTGAATTCGATCGACGTAGCACATTCCATCTTCGTTCTGGTATCCAAATCCGGAACCACACTGGAGACTCTGACCAATGAGTCCTTCGTAAAAGACGCTCTGAAAAATGCAGGCCTGGATGCATCCAAGCATATGATCGCCGTTACCAGTGAGACTTCTCCGCTGGCAAAGAGCGACGACTATCTGGCAGCATTCTTCATGGATGACTATATCGGAGGCCGTTATTCTTCCACATCCGCAGTCGGCGGCGCTGTTCTGTCCCTGGCTTTCGGACCGGAAGTATTCGCAGCATTCCTCGAGGGCGCTGCAGCAGAAGATAAACTTTCTGCAAACAAAGACGTATTACAGAACCCGGAGATGCTCGATGCGCTGATCGGTGTTTACGAGAGAAACGTTCTTGGCTATCCAAGCACTGCAGTTCTTCCGTACTCCCAGGCACTGAACCGTTTCCCGGCTCACTTACAGCAGGTAGATATGGAGTCCAACGGTAAATCGGTCAACCGCTTCGGCGAGCCGGTCAATTACCCGACCGGTCCGGTTCTCTTCGGCGAGCCAGGTACCAATGGACAGCATTCCTTCTATCAGCTGCTGCATCAGGGAACTGATATCGTTCCGCTGCAGTTTGTAGGATTCCGCAATAACCAGATGGAGACCGATGTCGACATCCAGGGCAGCACCAGCCAGCAGAAACTCTGCGCAAACGTAGCAGCTCAGATCGTTGCATTTGCCTGCGGTAAAGCAGATGAGAATAAAAACAAAAACTTCGAAGGCGGCCGTCCGTCCAGCATCATTATCGGAGATCAGGTAAATCCGAAGACGCTGGGAGCACTGCTTGCACACTTCGAGAATAAGATCATGTTCCAGGGATTCCTGTGGAACGTAAACAGCTTCGACCAGGAAGGCGTACAGCTTGGTAAAGTCCTTGCAAAACGCGTTCTGGCTCACGAGACAGACGGAGCACTGAAAGTATTCAGTGATCTGCTCAATATCTAAAAGCGTTATTTTCTGATCAGAAAAGGCGTCCTGTGAAAAAAATCTCCCGGAAAAACTCCGGGAGATTTCAGACTGTAGACAAAGCCCTGCTTAGGGGCGGTGACGTAAGAAAACATTTATGTGAGAGAATCGGCGTAGTTTAGGCTACGCCGGTTTTCTTTTCTTTTTGGGCTGCTTGGGATTGCTCCCTTGCGTCCTCAAAATCAAATGCACCAATGAAGTTATAGACGATCTCGATTTCTCTGACCTTGATGCGCGGCTCATTCTCGTCCGGCGTATAAACCTCGGAGATATAAATTTTCTCCACAAACTCCCGGAGAACAGAGGCATCAAGCTGCTGCATATCAGTGTACTTCCTGACCGCTGCAATAAACTGTCTGACATTGACTTTCTGCTTTTCCTGTTCCTTGACTTCTTGCCGAAGATATTCGACAAGGTTTGTAAGGTTAGTCTGTTCCAATTCATAGTCACGGGACAGTATATCAGCATGGCGGCTCCCTCCGTGGGCCGCCGATCCTGCGCTGGGCAAAGAGAAGCGGCGGCCTTGATTTCTCAAAGCCGCCGCTGGTTTTATGGGCGTGTCAAAAGGGCTGTTGTACGACGGCTTTTTTTCTTTGCCGTCGCCCGGCAGTTGAAACAATACTGTTTATTTGATTTCCAATGAAATGGTTAGTGTATCATTTTCAATTTTAGCGAACACATTGCCGCCGAGCTTGTCAGTTAATAGTTTTACCACAGCAAGCCCCACTCCTGTACCACTATTATGCCTTGATTTGTCCCCGGTATAAAATCTTTCAAATAGTCGGTTTGGGTCTATTTCCACCTTACTATCAATGGGATTTTCAATGATAAAAATAGCACTCTTTTCTTTGCCTTGCTTCAGGTCAATTTTAATCGAGCCAGAGGAATATCGAATAGCATTTATAATAAGATTTTGAAAAATACGTTCTACCATACCATAGTCCGAATGGAGATAAACGGAATGATCTGGCAGACCAATTACAGGAGATATGCCTTTTGCTTCCAATGCTGGGGCGTTCTCTGTGATAAGATTTATCAGCAAATTTGTTAAGTTGAAATCTTCACGCACAGGAGTTACTTCTTTTGCGTCTATTACAGAAACATCGTAAAAGGTTTGTATCAGCGCTTTCATTCTTTCTGCTTTATTATAAATGGTTTCTATACGCTGTGTTTGACCTGCTGATAAATTCTCCTTTTTTAATAATTGTAAATGGCCAAGTATTACCGTCAGAGGGGTACGCAAGTCATGTGAAATATTAGCAATGGACTCTTTCAAATACATTTCGTGCCGTAATGTGCTTGCAATGGACTGTCTTTGCTTTTCATTATACTGGTTTAATACTGCGGCCAGTTGTTCTATATCTTTATCAACAAGAGAGATGTCCAGCATCTTTTCCGATTTTCCAGTTGTAAGATCGGTCATTTGTTTCGATAGGTTACGGATTTGTCTTTTGATTTGCACATATTTGAAAAGCACTACTATCAAGACTGCGATAACTAAAATTAACAACAGCTTTATTCCAGACACCTCCCTCCTTGTTATTTGAGTTCACATTTGCGAAAGCTAATCCATGAAAAGGTTATCAAAGCAACTATCCAAACAACGCCAACTAAAATGGCCCATGGCAAAAAATAGGTCACAGAAAAAACCGCTTCCCGTATCTGATAGGTTGCCAAAAATGCAACAGGAAGATCAAACATCATTCCATACCCAAGATAAAGGCTAAGAACAAAAGTGACTAAAGCGGTAACAGCTATTGCTCTTGCAGAGCTTCTTAACCAAAAAACAATCCAGATTGCAATAAGAAAAGTCGCACTGTTCAAAAGCAGAGAATATAAAATCGCCTTACTGACCTGATAACAAAGGTTGCCTGCTTCGGTAATACCAAAGCGGACACTTTCTCTTATACAACCAGCCACAGGATAAACAAGAGCCATGATATTAAATGTAATTAAGTATGAGATTACTTTAGCAAAGAAAATGGTTTTTCTCGAATGTCCTGCATTGACCTCAAGATCAATCGTCCGACTGGAAAATTCCTGTCCTAAAATCAGAGCTAAAATACTGGATATAATAATCAGGAGAAAGGTTGAATCGTAAACCATTCCATTAAAAATATCTGCGAGGGATGTAGCAGCCCCACCCATAGGCCCCATAGCTTCCGGGACATAAGTATCTGCGGTAAAAAAACCAATCAAAAATATCCCTATTAAACCGCACCAATAAAAGATATTATGTGATAATTGATATTTTTCCATTTTCAGTAAGTTGTTCATTCCCACACCTCCTTGTTATTTCAAATCCGAGCGTCGGAACCACAGATAAGTACCTAAGCATAATGCCAGTACCCATAAAAAATCTGAAAACATGAATTGCCCGCCGGATATGTTGGATTGTTGCAATGCCATAAGCCGAAGCTGGCCCATAGGCAATATTTGTGAGATAAGCTGCACTTGATCTCCATTCATCAAAAAGACCATTAAGAAAAAGAGTACCATCGGCACAGCCATACTCTTTCCTATATCACGGAAAATGAAGGCAAAGAAAAAAGGTAATAGGCACATTGCAAATTGCGAAGCAATCACCATTACAACTATGCCGATGCTTGCCAATGCTCCTTTAGTGACAAACGTACCAATTATGCTATGTAACAACAGTGGAAAAGACAGGATAACCATGCAGGCGATTTGATGAACTACCAGCTTCGCAAATAGTATCTTTCCGCGTCGATGTCCGGCATTGATATATGATTGTAATGTTCTTCTGCCAAAATCATTTCCAACAAACAGGGCAGAAAAGATGATTGTGAGGAAATATAGGATTGGCATATTGTATATCGAAGCAAAGAAAAGGTTGGATGTTTCCCCAACGCTATCCAGTAACAACACACTACTTAAAAGGAGATTAAACAATCCTATCCCCCAAAAATACCAGCTATGGAACAGCTTATAAAATTCAGCTTTTAGGAGATTTGACATTTCCTGTCCCTCCTATTTTGCTTAAAAAGTAATCTTCTAATGTATCACCGGCCACAGAAAGACCTGTAACGAGAATATGTGCATCTGACAAAGCAGCAGCCACTTTTTCCATATCATCGAGATAATCATATAGGCGAATTATGCCATCTGGCATCAGCTTAAAACTATCTGTGTGTAGCGTTTCTTCCAAAACGATCAGAGCTTTTTGTGGATCAGTTGCCTTTATTGCGATATGCCGTTTGCAACGATCATTTAGTTCTCGATCTGATATTTCTTCGATAATTTTGCCTTTGTCTATTAAAATAAACTCTGATGCTGTCTGATACAGTTCCTCTAAGATATGGCTGGATACCAATATCGTCATTCCGTATTCCTTATTCAGGGACTTTAGCAAATTACGAATTTCCACAATTCCAGCAGGATCAAGCCCATTGATCGGTTCATCCAAAATAAGAAATTCTGGTGTATTTAATAGTGCGATTGCAATACCCAATCGCTGTCGCATCCCCAGCGAAAAATTACGGACAGCTTTTTTCCCGGTATCTTTCAGACCTACCATGTCTAAAGTTTTTTGGATAACTGCTTTGTCAGGGATACCACGTTGGATACGCTGTATCTCCATATTTTGATAAGCGGTCATTGTCGGAAAAAGCGCAGGTGTTTCGATCATGCAACCGATCCGCTTTCTCTGTTCCTGCAATTCCTTTTCGACGGTTTTCCCCCACAACGATAAGGTGCCGCTTGTCGGAAACGCTAATCCTGTAACCAATCTCAAAAAGGTGGTCTTTCCTGCTCCATTTTGGCCTATGAAGCCATAAATTTTCCCTTTTTCAATTTTCAAATCAATATGATCTAAGGCAACTGTGTGCCGGTATTCTTTTGTTAAGTCATGTGCTTCCAAAATAACAGAACTCATGTTGTCATCCTCCTTTACATTTTAGTGTAAGGGGAAATCATAAAGAATTTCTTAATTTCTATTTGGAAACCATAAAAAAAGCATAAAGCCAAGAGCTTACCCCTCGGCTTTATGCAAACGGTATCCAATGCCCCACACAGTATCTATAAACTCTTTATCCGGGCAAATGGCTTTCATCTTGTTTCGCAAGTTGCTAATATGGACATTTAAGGTGTTGTCCTCGCTGATATACTCTGTATTCCAAACACTTTGAAACAAATTCGCCTTTGAGAAGATCTTGTCCGGGTATTTCATAAGCAATTCCAGTATAGCAAATTCTTTCGCAGTTAAAGGTAACTCCGCCCCTTGTAGCATAGCTCTGTTGCCGTCTAAATCTAAAACCAAATCATTGCACTTCAAAGATGACGGCGTGCTGTTTTGAAATTGAATCCGGCGTAAGTTGCTTTCAATTCTGGCGAGAACTTCTTCCATATCGAAAGGTTTTGTAATGTAATCATCCGCACCAAGCCGCAACAAATCAATCTTGTTCTGTGTTGTTTCCTTTGCTGAAATTACTATGACAGGAACCGTTGAGAATTTACGAATATCCGCAAGTATAGTATCACCACTCCGATAAGGCAGCATTATATCAAGCAGAATAAGATCAATCTGATGTTCTTGTATGCAGTCTAACACATGAAGCCCATCATACTGACAAAGCACCTCATATCCATTTCCCTGTAAAAAATCAGCCAGCAATTTGCTGATCTCTAAATCATCCTCAACAATCAAAATTTTCATGTTGTTCTATGTTCACCTGCCTTATGTCAGCATTGTACTACACTTTTTATCTCTAATAGATTTAATTATATTTCCTTTCAGGAGAGAATACAAGGCATAAAATATGAATTATTAGATGTTAGAAGAACACATTTCTATTGCTGGGTACACTGGAAATATGAAACCAAAAGCCAGTAAAAGCCCCTCCTGTCTACGCATTTAGGGGGCAAAAAGCCCACGGAAATCAAGGCTTTTCGGCGGTGGTCGATGGGGTGGCAGAATGATTTATCAAATACCCGTCGGAACGGGCTTTGAAATGCGTAGGAAAATCTTTCCGGCGCTGGTTTTCCCGCCGGTTCTGTGGTATGCTGGAATAAGACAAAAAACGACAGGAGTTGACACGATGGCCGAACAGGAAATGTTACTGGACACAGCTACCATCAGGGCCGCCGTCGCCGGTGAGCTATGGGCTAAACAAAAAGTGATCGAACACTACACCCCCATGATCGACGAGTTGGCCGTTGACGAAGATATGAAGCAGCACCTTATTCTGAAACTGTTGGAAGAACTGCCTAACTTCCCAATGGGGCAGGCATAAGAAAAAAGAGCGCCGGACGCAGAGGCTTTGACACCTCCGCGCCCGGCGTTTTGGATAATTGCCGATTATGTCATAGCAAACTCGATGTGAGAGCTGTCCAGCTTCATAAACTTGGATTTCACCAGCTCTGCCGGGTAATCGTCCCCGGCAATACGGATGGTCTTGCGGACGCTGCACACGGTTTCCACCAGCAAGTCCACGATCTCGTCCAGCGTTTCCCGGTCAATGCCCTTGGCGTGCTGGCAAAGGTGTTCGTACTCGATGTTGTCCATGATGATCTCACGATAAATCTCTATGGCGCTCTGTGATTTCGCTCCCGTTCCTTTCCGTTCCGGCGGCTGTGCCGCTTCGTCCTCCGATGGGAAGGGTCGGGAAAGGATAGGAATGGAATCGGTAATTGATACATCCGTAGTTGTTTTTTCTTTACTTGATATATCTTTATTTAATTGCATTGGATTTTCCAATGTCGGGTTTCCCGGTGTCGGATTATCCGATGTTGGATTTTCCAACACCGAGTTTTCCAATCCCGGTGCCGCCTCGTCCGGCTGCTCTGGCCGGGGCTTGGGCTGTTCAAAGGCCCGGTCGCTGCCGGAAGTGAAGTACATAGGCCGTCGCCTCCTTTCTGCGTTTGGGCAAAAAGAAAAGCCGCAGACTTTTTCAAAATCTGCGGCTTAGCCGGGGAACAGAAAAGGGCGCTGTCATGCTTGACAACACCCTGTTTCTGTCTGATTATTCAGTTGTTTTGACCTGCCCCGTTTTCCGCTGCCCTAAAAAACATTGATTTTACTGGTTTTTTTCATGTTTTCTTATGGCAACGCTCTTTTTTGCAGGGTTTTTTCATTTTCAGATTATCCCAGCTTCGCCGGGAGAGACGAGGAAACCGTGGTCTGGTGCTTTTGACGGAATTGCCGCGGGGTGATCTGGTACCGCTTTTTAAAGGTGCGGATCAGATGACTGCAGTCCGCAAAGCCGGTCTCGGCTGCAATATAGTTCAGGTCATAGTCGGTAAAAAGAAGCAGGTTTTCAACCTTGTTCAGGCGGATAAACTCGATATACTGCTTACAGCTCTGCCCGTAATGCTTCAGAAAAAGTTTGGCAAAATAGGAGTAGCTCATGTTGTATTTATGTGCCAGTGCCTCGATATTGATGTTTTCCTGGGAATGGCGGTCGAGATAGACGAGGATATCCTGCATACTCTGTTCCTCACTTTCGGAAATCGATTCGGGATTGAAACAGATTCCCTGGCAGTGCCAGATACGCAGAAGCCGGAGAAACAGTGTGGAAAAGAGAGAATAGATATAGGCATCATAACCGTATTTCTTTTCAAGAGCCTCCCTCTCAAGGGTTACAAAAAAATCATGGAGATTCAGCTCTGAGAGATCTTCCTGCGTAAACAAAAGCGAAGGATAGGTCATCGTGGCGATTTTATGGAAAGCAAAGCTCAGGTTCGGAAGGTAGCTTCCGGTGAGCTGGATGCGGTTCAGGTTGAATTTGATACAGAAATAGCGGAATGGCCGATCCTGGTCTGCGGCAAGTGCGTGGACCGTCTGTGGAGGAAACAGGATGAAAGAGCCCGGTTTTATGTGGTAGACGGAATCGTTGCAGCTCACGAGAAGAGAACCTTCCTGCAGATAAAGAACCTCCGTAAAATAGTGCCAGTGGGATTTGACCGGCATGGAAAAACTGTCGGAGCAGCAGGAAAAGGCTTCAATCGGCGAGTGCAGGATGTCACTGTATTCAAAAAGATTCTTCAACGGAAAAGTCCCCCTTCAGGTAAAAAATATTCAGTATTTTTCTGGGAATATCAGTTTCGGAAAAATAGAAACATTCTATTTTTGTACAGTCGCATTATATCATATCCAAATGAAAATTGATACAATGGCGAAAGCATTTGAAAGAAAATTAATGCTGAATTTGGTAACTCAATTTCCTAAGATAAGGGGGGATATGAAAACATGAAAAGCAACACGAAACAATTCCCGAAAAACAAAATTGCGTGGCTGTGGGAAAACATGGAGGGAAAACGGGCGCTGTACTTTGTCGGTATTCTCGGAACCGTTTTGTACAATATTCTGCAGCTTACGATTCCCTATTTTTCGGGAAAAATTGTGGATCTGTTTTTAACGGGGGAGAACGCGGCGACAAATCTTCAGGTACACCGTGACCTGCTTTACCGCTTGCTGTTTGCGATGGTCGGCTTTACGTTCCTGCGTGTTATCGTTGTTTATGGCAGCTGTATGATCTATGAGACGGTGTCGCAGAGTGTTCTGTACCGGGTGCGGAATTATCTGTACGACAAGCTTCAGCGTCAGGATATGACGTTTTACAGTACCTATCGGACAGGAGATCTGATGACACGGCAGACAGGAGACCTGGATGCGGTGCGTCACATGGTTGCATGGGTTGTACGAATGGTGGTTGAGTCATTTTCTCTGTTTGCTGCAGCGGCCGTTTTCTTCCTGTATACGAACTGGAAGCTGGCACTGTGCGTTCTTGTGATTTCACCGTTTGTATTCTGGATTATCTATCTGTTCCGGAACCGCGTTGCCCCGATGCATGCGGCGCTGCGTGAAAAACTGGCACAGATGAATACATGCGCACAGGAGAATATTTCCGGAAACCGCGTTGTCAAAGCGTTTGCAAGAGAAGATTACGAAATCGAGAAATTCGACCGTGCCAATACCGACTATGCGGAGACGAATAAGGCAACCGGAATGGTATGGCTGAAATTTTTCCCGATTGTCGAGAGTATTGCGAACCTGATGCCGGTTGTCCTGCTCGCAGTCGGCGGTGTTTTTATGATCAGAGGACAGCTTACTATGGGAGACTATGTGGCATTTTCAGGCCTCATCTGGGCAATCGCCAATCCGATGCGTCAGATGGGAAATATCATGAACGAATTTCAGCGGTTCTCAGCAGCGTCGAAAAAGGTCATGGAGCTGTATTACTCCGAACCGAAAATCAGGGACGAAGAAAATGCCGTTTCCCATCCGGAGCGGTTTGAAGGCAAAATCGAGTTTGATAACGTTTCCTTCCAATACGAGGATGGTGATTTGCCGGTTCTGCACAATATTTCCTTCACGGCCCATCCGAACGAGACGGTTGCGATCATGGGCGAGACCGGCTGCGGCAAGACATCGCTGATCAATCTGATCCCGCGGTTTTATGAGCCGACAGAAGGACAGATCCGGATTGACGGAATTCCTGTAGAACAGCTGAAGCTGTATGATCTCCGAAAACAGATCGGACTTGCCACGCAGGATGTTCTGCTGTATTCTGACACGATCGAGGGAAACATTGCCTACGGCGATGATTCGATCAAGATGAACGAGGTTGTCAAGTTTGCAAGGTATTCCGCTGCGGCAGATTTCATTTCAAAGATGCCGGAGGGCTACGATACCCTGGTCGGAGAGCGCGGTGTTGGTCTTTCCGGAGGCCAGAAGCAGAGAATTTCTCTGGCAAGAGCACTGGCGATCCGTCCATCGGTTCTGATTCTTGACGATACAACATCGGCGGTTGATATGGAAACAGAGAAACAGATTCAGCAGTCCTTACGGGAGCTTGATTTTCCATGTACCAAGATTGTGATTGCACAGCGAATTTCGACAACGAAAACAGCGGACAAGATTATTGTTCTGCAAAATGGCTATATTGAAGAAATGGGAACACATGAGGAACTGATGGAGAAGAAGGGTTACTATTATGAACTGGTGAAGCTGCAGACCGGTGTGGATGAACTGTAGGAGGGGAAGCAATGGCAAAAAATACATACAAGCAGGATGAAGTGCTCGAAGAGCCGTTTGACATCAAGCATCTGCTCAGAGCTTCATCCTATATCAAAAAATATGCAAAACGGATGGTTTTTGCGATCCTTTTGAGTGGCATCGGCGGTGCGTCCGGCTATGTGGCGCCGATGATTATCCAGCGGGCGCTGGACCTTGCAATTCCGGAGAAAAACGAGAGGCTTTTATTTTCTCTTGTGGGAATGCTGGTCGGCATCTATCTGGTGAGCGTGATCTTCACAACAATCCGAAGCCGCATTATGGTGGATGTCAGTCAGAGTATCATCTATGATATCCGAAAAGATTTGTTTGCACATCTGCAGGAGCTGCCGTTCCAGTATTACGATGACCGCCCGCACGGCAAGATCCTGATTCGGGTTGTCAACTACGTCAACTCGGTATCGGATATGCTGTCAAATGGTCTGATCAACATCGTTCTGGAGAGCTTCAACCTTCTGTTTATCGTGATTTTCATGTTTCTGGTTGATGTGCAGATGGCATTTGTCGTGCTCTGCGGCGTGCCGGTGCTGTGCGTTTTCATGGTCTGGATCAAGAATAAACAGAGACGTGCATGGCAGGCAGTTTCGAACAAGAACTCAAACCTGAATGCCTATCTGCAGGAGAATATTGTCGGAGCCCGCATTACGCAGATCTTTGCACGAGAGGATGAGAATGCGGAGATTTTCAAAGATCTTTCCAAGGATTGCCGCAGAACATGGAATACAGCAGTTCGCTATTCCAACCTGGTATGGCCGGGTATCGATTCAATTTCCGTCTGCGTGCGTGCTGCCATTTTTCTGTCCGGTCTGATCCTTTTCGGGCAGGGAAATAAGTCGGTTGGTACGATTGTAGCGATTTCGAGCTATGCATCGTATTTCTGGCAGCCGATCATGAACCTTGGAAACATCTTCAATAACTTTATCAACAACATTGCGTATCTGGAACGTATCTTTGAGACGATGGATGAGCCGGTGACGGTAAAGGATGCAAAAGATGCCGTTGAAATGCCAAAAATCCGCGGTGAGGTGACCTTCGATCACGTAAATTTCTCGTACGATGCGTCAAAACAGATCTTAAACGATGTTTCGTTTACGGTAAAACCGGGTGAGAGTGTGGCGCTTGTCGGACCGACCGGAGCCGGAAAGAGTACGATTGTCAATCTGATTTCACGGTTTTACAATGTCAATGGCGGTCGCGTCCTGATTGATGGACAGGATATCTCGCAGGTGACCATTCATTCCCTGCGTGAGCAGATGGGTATTATGATGCAGGACAGCTTTATTTTCTCGGGAGATATTGAGGATAATATCCGTTACGGAAAGCTTGACGCAACACATGAGGAGATTGTGAAGGCGAGCAGAACTGTCTGTGCGGACGAGTTTATCAGCAAAATGCCGGATCGCTATCAGACGGAGGTAAGGGAGCGTGGTTCCATGCTGAGCCAGGGACAAAAGCAGCTCATTTCGTTTGCGCGTACCCTGCTTTCCGATCCGGCCATTCTGATTCTCGATGAGGCGACCTCAAGCATTGACGTACAGACCGAAAAAGCACTGCAGACGGGACTCAATGCCATGCTGAAGGGCAGAACCTCATTTATCATTGCGCATCGTCTGTCTACGATCCGCAACTGCGATAAGATTATGTATATCGATAACGGCGGTATTATGGAGAGCGGAACACATGATGAGCTGATGGCAAAGAAAGGCCATTATTATAAACTGTATACAGCACAGCTTGATGAAGTACAGAAAGCGGGCTGATCAAAAAAAGATCAAAAAAAAGATTATAAAAAAGGCTTCTGCCAGCGGATAAAAATCCGTGGCAGAAGCCTTTTGCCGTTTCTTGTTCGTGTCGCTTTTTGCGCGTGTCGCCGAAGCGACCCGCCGCAGGCGGAAAATTCGGCAAAGCAGGAGTTCTTCTTATTTTCCGGAGAAGTATTTCTCTTTGATGATCTCAACCGGCATATCCTCGCCAGTCCACAGTTTGAAGGAAGCAGCTCCCTGGTATAACAGCATGTACATACCGTTTCCGGTCTTGCATCCAGCCTCTTTTGCCTCACGCAGCAGGCGGGTTTCCTGCGGATTGTAGATCACATCGAAAACGAAGAGGTCTTTGTGGAACATCGTTGTGTCGGTGATGATGGTGTTCTCGGTTTTTGGAGCCATTCCGACGGAAGTTCCATTGACAAGAATGGCGCTGTCTGCGATGGATGCGCGAAGGACTTCCGGATCGGAGAAGTCGTGCAGGGTAACCCTGCAGGAAGTACGCTCATTGAGTTTTGCAACGATTTCCTCGGCTCTTCCGAAGAAATTGTCTCTGACGTTGAATACATTGATCTCAGCCACGCCGTCGAGGGCTGCCTGTACCAGGATTGCAGTAGCAGCGCCGCCGGCACCGAGCAGAGTCATCTTTTTGCCGATGATGTCTACGCCGTTTTCTGCAACTGCTCTCATGAAGCCGACACCGTCGGTGGTGTAAGCGGTGAGAACGCCGTTGTCGTTGACGATGGTATTACATGCGCCGGAGATCTCCGAAGCAGGAGAAACCTTGTCTGCCAATTTGCACATGATATTTTTGCCAGGCATGGTGATGTTCCAGCCTCTTGCACCCATGGTGCGGAGTCCTTCGACTGCCTGCGGCATTTTGTCTTCCGGTACATCAAAGGCAAGGTAGCTATAATCAAGGCCGAGCTGGTCGCATGCTTCGTTGTGCATTTCCGGAGAAACACTGTGTGCAACCGGGCTTCCGAGTAAACATAATAATCCGGTGTGTCCTGTGATGTGTTTTGACATAATTTGAAATCCTCTCTCTCCTCGTATTTCCGCATGATGATAAATCGTGCTGTAGCACTTTAAACTGCTACTATATGAAGTGAATTATACTCCAGATGCCGAAAGAAAGCAAGAAAAAAAGAGGAAATGACGCAAAGTTCATTTCCTCTTTTCGTGTTGGTTTTTGATTAAGGTTTAAGATGGAAAAGATTCGCCCGGAAATCAGATTCCAAGTTTCTCTTTCATGTAGTCAACCGGAGTATCTTTTCCGGTGTACAGCTTGATTGCGATGAGTGCCTGGAACAGCATCATTCCCATGCCGTTGAATACTTTCTCACATCCTGCTTCTTTTGCCTGTTTCATCATAACGGTTTCGCGCGGAGCGTAAACGGTATCCGTTACGATGAGATCTTTTTTAAAGAAGGAAGGATCAGGAATGTTGGAAAGGTCTTCGAGTGGATGCATTCCTACGCCGGTAGCATCGCAGAACAGGTCAGCTGCGTGCATTTTTTCTTTCAGGAGGTCTTTGTCTGCCAGATCGTTCATGGTAGCCTTGCAGTTGGTGTTCTTATTGATCAGATCAACAATTTCCTCTCCACGGCTGTAGAATTTGTCTTTGATGTTGAAGATTTCAATTTCTGCAACTCCATCCAGAGCACCGCGCACTGCAATTGCAGTAGCAGCACCGCCGGTTCCGATCAGGACCATCTTCATTCCCTTGAAATCGATGCCTTCTTCGGTCAGTGCCTGCCAGTATCCCATACCATCGGTGTTGTAGCCTTTCAGTTTGCCGGTTACCTGACCGTTTTCGTCGCGGAGGTTGACTACGGTGTTGATAGCGCCGCATAACTTAGCTGCTTCATCTACCTCGTCCAGATATTTGTGGACAACAGTTTTGTTTGGCATGGAAATATTGGAACCGAGCATTTTCAGCGCGCGGATACTCTGCACAGCATCTTTTAAAGAATCGTTATCAACTTCGAAAGCAAGCTGAATGACGTCATCTCCGTTTTTGTCGTATGCAAGGTTGTGGGTTGTCGGAGACTGGGTGTGACGGATCGGGTAAGCCATTAATCCAACTAATTCGGTATGTCCTGTAATATTTGGCATGATATTTTCCTCTTTTCTGTTTTTTTATATTGTGTAAGAAAGTGATTCAGTGATTACTCAAGCGGCTCCAGATGCAGGTAGCCCTGGGACTCCAGTACATTCAGGATCGCGCGGCCTTCCATGGTACCTTCCATGATGCGGCGTGCACGTACGGAATCGCCGATGGTGTATACATAAGTATTGGTATCAGCGAATGCTTCCTGGATCTCCGGCAGAATCGGGTTATTGGAGCGCATTCCAAGACAGTTGAATCCGTAATCGAAGGTGAGATCCTGGATGGTTCCGTCCGGAAGTTTTACGGTGAATGCGTTTTCTTTTACTTCCTGAAGAGCAGTATTGACATATTCTTTTACACCGTATTTGTCGTGTGTCTCACGCATGGAGCATTTGGTGATCGGGTCTGCAAGCATACCGATCTGCGGCAGCATATCGATGATGGTACACTCGGCGCCTCTCGGTGCAAAGTATTCAATAACGTCAAGTCCTACGGAACCGCCGCCGACTACAACGACTTTCTTGCCCTGACAGGCTTCTTCCGGATATTTTCCGGCGTTTACATTGTTGATCATACCAAAGATGGTATTTACGTTTCCGGCATCGATGTTCTCTTTCAGGCCTTTGATCGGCGGAACAAGCGGAACGGAACCGGTGGAGTTTACAATGATGTCCGGTTTGAACTGTTTGATCTTATCCACCGTAGCTTCGGTGTTGAGGAAAATATACAGGTTTTTCAGTCTGGCGGCTCTTGCCTCAAGGTATTTCGGGAAGTCTTTCATACGGCTCTTGCTTGGAAGATCAGAGATGAAAGTGGAAAGACCGCCGATGTGGTCGTTTTTCTCGAGTACGAAAACGTTGCATCCGACTTCTGCAGCGGTGCAGGCTGCTTCCATACCGGCAGTACCGGCGCCGACAACAACAACGTTACAGTTTTTGTTCACTTTCAGTGCTTTGTAAACATCGCCTTCCGGAACAGCCGGGTTTACGGTACAGCGGATCGGGCGGTTGACACCGATACGATTTCCGGCACATCCGACGTTACAGGAGATGCATTTTCGAAGGATATCTTCCTCGCCGTTTTCCACCTTCTTTACCCAGTTCGGCTCAGCGATCAGGCCGCGTCCCATGCCGACGATATCAACATCGCCGCTTTCCAGAACTTTTTCAACGACCTTCGGATCACGGTAGTTACCAGCGTTGATGACCGGTTTTTTGAATTTGTCTTTTACGGCTCTTGCCATGTAGGAACGCCATCCATCCGGCAGGAAGTTGGAATCGATCTGATACTGCAGGGATGGGTTGAGACCGCAGGATACGTCGTACATATCTACGAACTCATCCAGGTACTCCAGGTATTCCAGGGTATCTTCCAGTGTGTTTCCGCCCGGAACACGCTCCTCGGCAGAGATACGAACGATGATCGGGAACCACGGTCCGACGTTTTTACGTACTTCTTCGAGGACCATACGCGGGAAGCGCAGGCGGTTTTCTACAGAACCACCGAATTCATCGGTTCTTTTATTGTAATACGGGGAGATAAACTGGCTCATCAGGTAGGAGTGGCCGCAGTGGATTTCAATGGCATCAAAGCCGATGGCCTGCACACGTTTTGCAGCTTCGCCGTATTTTTTCACGGTTGTCATGATTTCTTCTTTTGTCATCGGGCGAGGGGTTTCTCCGCCGGCTTTTGTCGGGATGTTGGAAGAAGAAACGGTTTCCATACCGGTTCTTGCGGAAGATGCGGAAGCTCCGGCGTGGTTGATCTGGATCGCTACGGTAGCACCGTTTTTATGAAGGTTTTCGACTAACTGATAGTAGCGCGGCATAAAGCTGTCGTGGTCGATACGGATCTGGCTGGTTCCGTTGGAACCGACCGGGTACTCGATGTTGGCGTTCTCCAGAATAATAAGACCAACGCCGCCTTTTGCGCGGAGAGAGTAGTAGTTCATATGACGGTTACTCATTTCACCGCTTGTCTCACCGTAGTTGGTTCCCATCGGGGTCATTGCAATACGGTTTTTAATCGTTGTTCGTTTGATGGTAATTGGCTCGAAAATTTTTGGGTAAGCACTCTTCATGAAAATTTCTCCTTATTCATTACATGAGCGGTAATCCTCTGTTTGTGACAAATCCATCATAACGCTTTCGACTAAAAATTAACAATATCTTTCAGATAAACTTTTGATACGTTTTCGCTATCGTTTCTGGACTCTTCGATAATGTCAGCGTGCTGTTTCATGTATTCGGTAAACCGTTCGACAGCCGGAAGCCGGTAGCGGTTCTTCATCCAGAACATAAAAGTCTGATGATAAATCTCGAGACCTTTCAGTGTGTGGATGCGGATACCGTCTGCCTGTTCCAGAATATCGGTTCGCGGCATGAGCGCGATGCCGAAGTTTTCGCGTACCAGTGCCGCAATCGAATATTCATCCGGGCATTCCATGATAATATTCGGATGAAGCTGATATTTGCGGTAGAGATGACCGGTGTAGGCCCCCATCCAGGATGCGCGGTCGTAGCCGATCACCGGATAACGGGTAAGCTTTACAAGCGGAACCTCCGGTTCATCGGCAATCGGATGCTGTTCCGGGGACACGATGACAAGCGGCTGCTGGATCAACGGAAAAAACTCCATGTCGTCGCGCTTTAAAAAGCCGCCAAACCCAAGATCGAGTTCGCCGGATTTCACCTTCTGTGCAATGGCCGGGGTATGGTTCTGCCAGAAGCTAAATGCAACATTTTTGTTTTCTTCTTGGTCCAGAAAGGTACGGACGTTGTGCGGAATATAATGTCCGGCAAGTGGAAAAATATAACCGATATTGATTTTGCCGCCACCGGAGGCGAGCTCTTTCATCTTGCCTGCCGCAATGTCACAGTCGCCCGCGATCCGGTCTGCATGCTCCAGGAAAAGACGGCCGGCATTGGTAAGGACAACACCGCGCCCTTTCTTTTCAAACAGCGTGATTCCAAGCTCGCTTTCAAGGGCGGCCATCGAACGGCTCAGGGATGGCTGGGAAATATAAAGCTCCTCTGCCGCCTGGTGATAATTTTCCAGCCGGGCGACCTTTCGGAAATAGAGAATCTGATTCAGTGTCATGTGGTTTTTCCTCCTGAAAAAATGGTTCCGTAAGAAAGTCTTTGCTTCCTCTTATTATGATAACTCAAGTATACCATATCAATGCATTCAATGCATTGATTTTTTCCTTTAAAAGCATTAGACCGCACACACTTTCACTGTTAAAATAAAGGCAAATGTTATTTTTTTAACATTCACGAAACTGGTAATCTGTTGTTTGTGACAAAACAAAATGATGAACCGAACAGAGGAAAAAGACAATTTGACCTCAACACATGATCTATTTAAAAAGGAGAGAAACCATGAACAAGAAATACCTGCCAAGTGCATTAATTTTGTACTTGAACTACTTTATCCACGGTGTTGGATGCTCTATTCTGGGCCAGGCAGTCATCAAAGAGGCTCTGGCAGCAGCATGGGGAGTGGAAGCAATGGCAATTACCGCAATTTCCGCAGCACTCGGTCTTGGCCGTCTGATCGCACTGCCATTTGCAGGTCCTCTGTCCGACAAGCTCGGACGTCGCATTTCCACCGCAATCGGAAGTGCTTCTTATGCAATTTATCTGATCGGCCTTGCCCTTGCATTTCATGCAGGAACACACGGTGGTTATACCATCGCTTACGTATGCGCCATTATCGGCGGTATCGCAAACTCCTTTCTGGATACCGGTATTTACCCGGCAGTATCCGAGATTATTTACAAAGCTCCTGGCGTTGCTACCATGGGAATCAAATTCTTCATCGCAATTGCTCAGATGCTGCTTCCATTTGTTCTTGGTGTAGCTGTTACTTCTACAGCAGCAGGCCTTACCTCCTACAATCCGTTATTCTACGGATGCGGAATCGCTTATATCGTACTTTTTGTACTGGTATTCCTGTTCCCGCTGCCAGACGCTGACCAGAAAGCATCCGGCAAAAAAGAGGGCCTGATCGACAGTCTGAAACATACACATTTCTCCTTCGAATCCATCGCCATGATCCTGATCGGATTCACCTGCACCGGTACATTCCAGCTGTGGCTGAACTGTGCACAGAACTTTGCAAAAGAGAATGTAGGCTGGGCTGATCCGTCCATCATGCAGACCTATTATTCTGCAGGAACCATGCTGGCACTGATCGTAACAGCGTTCCTGACCAGAAAAATCAAAGATGTTCGTTTCATCGTTGTTTACCCGGCCATTTGCCTTGTAACTATGATTGCTGTCCTGATGGGACAGAGCAAACCGCTGATGATTGCCGGTGCTTTCATTATCGGATGGGCAGGCGCAGGCGGACTGCTTCAGATCGCAACTTCCGTTTGCAATATGCTGTTCCCGAAAATCAAAGGAACCGTAACCGCATTGGTTATGATTGCATCTTCTCTTTGCAACTACACCATCCTGACCGCAGCATCTAAAATGCAGCCGTCCGGCGTTATGACCATGAACATCGTTCTGACCGCAGTTGGTGTTGCGCTTGGACTGTTTGTAAACATTCGCTATAAAAAAATGGTTGAACTTGCACAGCAGGACAACTAAAATGAGGTTAAGGATTGCGGGAGTACGAAGTACCAGGGAATCCGGGCGTGAAAAAGAAAAGCCTGCAAAAGAAAAGTTAGGGTTAATATTGAAGAAAGAAGGAAAAACACATGAATACAGTAAAAGTTCGTGATATTGAAATCGGTGCCGGTGCACCGAAGATCATCGTTCCGATCGTAGGCGTTACCAAAAACGATATCATCGAAGAAGCAAAAACTTTCCATTCGATTCCGGTTGACGTTGTAGAATGGCGTGTAGACTGGTTCGAGGGTGTATTCGACTTTGCACAGGTAGAGGACGTGTTAAAAGACCTCCGCGAAGCACTCGGCAATATTCCGCTTCTGATGACATTCCGTACCTCCAAAGAGGGCGGTGAAAAAGCGATTGAGCCGACAGCCTATGCGGAGCTGAACATCAAAGCAGCACAGACCGGATATGTGGATCTGGTGGATGTTGAGATCTTTACCGGAGATGACATTGTAAAGAAGATCATCGACGGTGCACACGCAGCAGGCGTAAAGGTTGTTGCTTCCAACCATGATTTCTTCAAAACTCCTGCAAAAGCAGACATCATCTACAGACTGCGCAAAATGCAGGATATGAACGCAGATATTCCGAAGATCGCTGTTATGCCGCAGAATAAGAAAGACGTTCTGACCCTGCTTGCGGCAACAGAGGAAATGACCACCAATTATGCGGACAGACCGATCATCACCATGTCTATGGCAGGCACCGGTGTAATCAGCCGTCTCTGCGGTGAGGTGTTTGGTTCTTCCATGACCTTCGGCGCGGCGAAGAAAGCATCCGCACCGGGTCAGATGGGAGTCAATGATCTGAGCACCGTTCTGGATCTGCTTCACAAAGCCATGTAACCGTTTTTTCTTTATGGGACACCGGTATTTTTAGCTTTGCTGTTGATGCCGATGTCCCTTTTGTATTATTGTTCTGTTATAAATTTAACGGAGGTATGCCTTTTATGAAGAGAGTATTTCACTGGCTGGATGAAAACCTCGAAGAATTTCTTCTTGTGATCGGCCTGATCGCCATGACGCTGATCATGGGAATTCAGGTTTTCTGCCGCTACGTCCTTGGCATGTCGCTGTCGTGGTCGGAAGAGCTGACCAGATATATTTTTATCTGGTGCGGTTTTTTAAGCGTCAGCTACTGCAGCAAAAAATGCCTTTCCATCAAGATCGAGCAGTTTGTTGCGATTTTCCCGCGGAGAGGAAAAGCTGTTTTCAAAATTGTGAATCATACATTTGAACTGATTTTTTTCATCTATATGATTCCGTTTGCTTTTTCCTATATGATGTCGTCAGTTAAAAGCGGCCAGCTTTCCCCGGCCTGCAAAATTCCGATGTACTTTATCCAGGCAGCACCGCTCGTCTCCTTTGTGCTGGTTGCATTCCGCGTTCTGCAGCGGTGGATGATCGAGTTCCGTGTGGCACGCGGTGAGAACGTTTTCGACCCGGCCCATCCGGAGCGAAATACGCCGGAATCCTTCATCGAGGCAAATGCCGGAGCAGATAACGCCACAGAAAATGCCCTGAACGCGGGTATCGACAACCGCATCCATACGATTAAAAATTCGAATGAGGAGGAACGCTAATGCCAGTCGTAGTATTATTTCTGATTTTTGTTGCATTGCTGGTCATCGCTGTTCCGGTATCGATTACCCTTGGAATCACATCTGTGCTTCCGTCGGTGTTTGACCCATCTTTTACGGTAGGAGCCAAATATCTGATCCGTGCCATGTTCGGAGGACTCGATTCCTTCCCACTGCTGGCAGTTCCGATGTTCGTCCTTTCCGGTATCATCATGGCTAAGGGAGGCATCTCCAAAAAACTGTTTGATGTCTTTGCCTATTTTCTCGGAAAATTCACCGCAGGTATGCCGTGCGCGGTTATCGTCACCTGCCTTTTTTACGGTGCGATTTCCGGTTCCGCTCCGGCGACCGTTGCCGCTGTCGGAAGCATGACAATCCCGATTCTGACTACCCTTGGTTATGATCTGACATTCTCCACAGCGATTGTGGCAGTTGCCGGCGGCCTTGGCGTTATCATTCCCCCGAGTATTCCGTTCATCATGTACGGTATGGCTTCCGGCGCTTCGGTCAGTGACCTGTTCCTTGCCGGAATTGTACCGGGTCTGATGATCGGTCTGCTGCTGATGGTTTATGCCGTTTATCACTGCAAACGGTATGGGGAGGACAAAGAGAAGATCCATGCAGAAGTCAAAGTGCTGCATGACAAAGGCCTGCTTCGCGTTTTAAAAGAGAGCTTTTTTGCACTGCTCAGTCCGGTGATCATCCTTGGCTGTATCTACAGCGGTGTCGCTTCCCCGACTGAGGCGGCTGTTATCTCCGTATTCTATGCATTGATCATCAGCCTTTTTGTGTACAGGAGTATCCGCATCCGCGACATCTGGTCCATTCTGGTTGAGGCGATTCGTACCTTCACCCCGATCCTGTTTATTCTGGCGGCATCGACGGCATTTTCCCGTGTGCTGACGCTGATGCAGGTACCGCAGACGGTCAGCGAGTTTATCCTGAACAACTTCCACAGCCCGGTTGCGATCCTTCTGATCATCAATGTATTCCTGCTGATTGTCGGAATGGTTATGGATACGACACCGGCGATTCTGATTCTGACGCCGATCCTTCTGCCGATTGTACAGGCGATCGGCATGAATCCGATTCAGTTTGGTGTCATCATGGTTGTCAACCTTGCGATTGGTTTCGTAACACCGCCGATCGGCGTCAACCTGTTCGTGGCAAGCTCCCTGACCGAGGTTCCGGTCATGCAGATCGCAAAGAAGGCTATGCCGATGATCGGTTTCTTCCTCGCGGCACTGCTGTTGATTACATTTATTCCGGCAATTTCGATTGGAATTTTATAGGGAGGAGCGAAGGACGATGAAAAAGATGACAAAAAAGAAAAAGCTTTTCCGAAAAGTGACGGCACTTGCCGCTGTCATTGCGCTTGGCGCATCGCTTGCCGGCTGCGGCTCTTCCGGAGAAGAGACGACACAGCGCTATTCCTGGCCGCTGGCAACGGCGAGCCCGGAGGACACGGTAACGCAGATCTTCGCTGAGAAGTTTGCGGAAGAGATTTCAGAGCTGAGCGATGGAAGGATGAAAATTCAGGTTTACGCAAACTCAACGCTCGGCGGCGACCGCGATCTGCTTGAAACGTGTGCCGATGGTGATATTCCGTTTGTCGTACAGAATACGGCACCGCAGGTTTCCTTTATGGGGGATCTTGCTGTGTTTGATCTGCCGTGTGTGTTTGATTCTCTCAATGAATGCCGTGAGAAGATTGATAATCCGGAGTTTTACGATCTGATCAGCAATGTTTATACGGAGGGCGGCTATCACCTGCTCGGTATGGCAGATCAGGGATTTCGTGTCATGAGTACGAATAAGCCGGTTTACAGCTTTTCGGATTTCAAGGGCCAGAAGATCCGTACCATGGAGAACAGCTACCATCTGGCATTCTGGAAAGCCATCGGTGCCAACCCGACGCCGATGAGCTTCAGTGAGGTTTACATCGGCCTGCAGCAGCACACGATTGATGCGCAGGAGAACCCGTATGAGGTCATCGTTTCGAATAACCTGTATGAGCAGCAGGATTACGTAGTGGAAACGAACCATCTGCCGCATCTGATTTCCCTGATTGTCAACGACGATTTCTTCAAAGCTCTGCCGGAGGACGAGCAGGAGATCATGACCAAGGCGGCAAAGATTGCGACCGAGTACGCAAGAGAGCAGTCCGATGCCCGTATCGCCGATAAAATTGCGACGATCGAGGAGAGCGGAACGAAGATTCTGACACTCGATGACCAGACAAGAGCTGACATCCGCGAGGCATCCCAGGGCGTGTATGAGTCAATCAAAGAGAATATTGACCCGGCAATTTACAATGCTTATATGGATGGCATTGAGTAAGAAAAAGAAAGATGAAATTCCCGACAGCAAGGCACAAAAAACGACGCTTTGCCGCCGGGAATTTTTGCGTCCGCCAAGTGGGGGATTCGCAAAGATTGCCTTGCACAGTCGAAACGGCAAGACTATAATGAGGCTCAGAAGATTTAAAAAATTAGGACCAGAGGAGGTACAGAAATGATTTTTGAACACATGGACCGGATTGTATTTGCAGGAGATTCCGTAACGGATATGGAGAGCGCACAGCCGGTGGGGGAAGGTTTATTTGAAAATGTTGGAAAGAGTTATGTCAGAATCGTCGAGAATATGCTTGCGGCATTTTACCCGGAGGTGTATCTGCGTGTGACAAACTCCGGTATTGGCGGAAACACAAGCCGCGATCTGCTGCAGAGATTTGACCGCGATGTGGTATCTCTGAAACCGGACTGGGTTTCCATCTGCATCGGTATCAACGATGTCTGGAGACAGTTCGACAGCCCGGCTATCCCGGACGAGCAGGTATCCCCGGAGGAGTACCGTTTTAACGTCGAAAAGATGATTCTTTCCGTAAAAGACAACGTAAAAGGTATTTTCCTTATGACCCCATACTACATGGAGCCAAATGGAGAGGACTGGATGAGAAAACGCATGGACACCTACGGGGCCATCTGCAGTGAGCTGGCTGAAAAATACGGCTGCCGCTTCATCGACCTGCAGGCCGTATTCAATGATTATTTCCAGTACCGCCATTCTTCCTACATCGCCTGGGACAGAATCCATCCGAACCAGATCGGTGCGACGGTAATCGCTCGGGCATTTCTGGAAAAATGTGGATTTGATTATCATCACAGACCGGGAGAGGAATAAAAAGGCTGATAAATCTGTTTTGCTCCTGTTCTGTCTGAAAACAGCCGATACAGTCGAAAAAAAGAGAAAAAGAACGGTAAAATTCTGCTTAAATGACCAAATTTAATTGCTGTTTTGGGCTGGCTATGGTATATTATGACTATAGTGTACTTATGCTTGCATTAGGATGGACATTACATAGCAGGACATAAAATAAAAGAGAACAGGAGAGATAAACACATGTATCTGGAAGAGTATAAGAGATGGCTGGCAGCTGATCTGGAAGACGCAGATCTAAACCCGGAGCTGGCACGGATTGAAGGAAACGATGAGGAGATCAAGGACCGTTTTGCTGTATCTCTGAAATTCGGAACCGCAGGACTTCGTGGTGTACTTGGCGCAGGAACAAACCGTATGAATATCTATGTAGTACGTCAGGCAACACAGGGACTTGCAAACTGGGTAAAAACACAGGGCGGAAACCAGACCGTAGCCATCAGCTATGACAGCCGTATTAAGAGCGATGTATTCGCAAAAACAGCAGCAGGTGTTCTGGCAGCAAACGGAATCAAAGTCAGAATTTACGACGCACTGATGCCGGTACCGGCACTTTCCTTTGCAACCCGTTATTACAACTGCAACGCAGGTATCATGGTAACTGCATCCCACAACCCGGCAAAATACAACGGCTACAAAGCCTACGGTCCGGACGGATGCCAGATGACTGACGATGCTGCTGCGATTGTATACGCAGAGATTCAGAAAACCGATATCCTGACCGGCGTAAAATACATGCCGTTCGCAGAGGGCGTGGAAGAAGGACTGATCCGTTTTGTCGGAGAAGACTGCAAGAATGCCCTGTATGAAGCAATCGAATCCCGTCAGGTTCGTCCGGGCCTCTGCAAAACAGCCGGACTGAAGCTCGTTTACAGCCCGCTGAACGGATCTGGTCTTGTACCGGTTACCCGTGTATTAAAAGACATCGGCATCACCGATATCACGATCGTTCCGGAGCAGGAGTATCCGAACGGATACTTCACCACCTGCAGCTATCCGAACCCGGAAATCTTTGCTGCACTGGAAAAAGGCCTGGATCTTGCAAAAGAGACCGGCGCAGACCTGATGCTGGCTACCGACCCGGATGCAGACCGTGTTGGTATCGCCATGAAATGCCCGGATGGAAGCTATGAGCTGGTAACCGGAAACGAAGTCGGCGTTCTGCTTCTCGACTACATCTGCGCAGGCCGCATCGAGAAAGGCACCATGCCGGAGAAACCGGTTGCTGTCAAATCCATCGTATCCACACCGCTGGCAGATGCTGTTGCCGAGCACTACGGCGTAGAACTCCGCAGCGTTCTGACCGGATTCAAATGGATCGGCGATCAGATTGCAAACCTTGAGGCAGACGGCGAAGTAGACCGCTTCATCTTCGGATTCGAGGAGAGCTACGGATACCTGGCTGGCCCGTATGTAAGAGATAAAGACGCAGTCATCGGCTCCATGCTGATCTGCGAGATGGCAGCTTATTACAGAAGCATCGGAAGCTCCCTGAAACAGAGACTGGAAGAGATCTATGCCGAGTATGGCCGTTACCTGAACAAAGTAGACAGCTTCGAGTTCCCGGGACTTAGCGGAATGGACAAGATGGCCGGTATTATGGATGGCCTTCGAAAAGAGCCGCTGACCGAGATCGCAGGTTCCGCTGTTGTCAAAGTAACCGATTACGAGAAACCGGAAGAAACAGGACTCCCATCCGCAAACGTTCTGATCTACAAACTGGCAAACGGTGAAACCGTCATCGTCCGCCCGTCCGGAACAGAGCCGAAGATCAAAGTATACTACACAACACTTGGCAAGGATCTGGCAGAGGCAGAAGCAGAGAAAGAAAAACTCGCAGAGGCTTTAAAACCGATTCTGGCATAAAGAAAATAAAAGAATGGAAGGGCGTGGCTTCGGTCACGCCCTTTTTTGAACTGAAATTTCTTTTGAAAAGTGTAAGATTTTCTGCAAAATGGCGTGATGATAGATGAAAGGGGGGATTTCCATATGGAGGATACTCATATTGTCCAAATGTACTGGGACAGGAACGAAACAGCGATCAGCGAGTCTGCGATGAAATATGGTACATACTGTACGTCCATTGCACAGAATATTCTGCAGAATCCGGCGGATGCAGAAGAATGTGTCAACGACACCTGGCTTCACGCGTGGAATGCTATGCCGCCGCACCGGCCGTCTCTGTTATCCACATTTCTTGGAAAAATAACGAGAAATCTTTCGTTTGATCTGTATCGAAAAATGCATCGCAAAAAACGCGGAGGAAGTCAGATGGATGCAGTATTGGACGAGCTGGAAGAATGTGTTTCGGGGAAAGATGATATTGAGCGGCAGTGGGAGATGAAAGAACTGATCGCGGAGATCAATCAGTTTCTGCAGAAGCTGCCGGAGGAGAAACGATGCATGTTTGTTCTGCGGTACTGGTATGTAGACAGTATCGGCGAAATCGCGGGGCGTCTGGGCAGAAGCGAAAACTATGTTTCAGTTACGCTGAACCGGATCCGCGGGAAACTGCATACACACTTGACGGAAAGAGGGTTCGAAGTATGAAGAAAGAAGAATTATTTGAAACGCTGGGAAATCTGGATCCTGGTATGGTGGAAAACGCGGGGAAATATCAGCGTTCACGAAGGGCTGCATGGAAAAAATGGACGGCCGCGGCAGCCTGCGCGGTGATCATCGGCGGAGCTGTGCTGGGGGTTACGACATGGAGAAATGGACAGGGGAGTTCGGCAGTCCGTTACCCGTCGGGGCTAAAGACGGTTATGGCAGCTTATCCGGCATCTGTGGCGCAGACGATGGATGCACAGAAATTCATGGAAAGCGATGCACACTGGGACTGGTGGGATTCGTACCGGGAGTTGACAGCAAAATCAGCAGAACTGCAGTCGGGAATGGATGCGTATTATCAGAACCTGATGAAACAGATGCTGGTTTCAGAAGATGAAAATACCGTCTGCTCGCCGATCAACCTGTATATCGCGTTTGCAATGCTGGCGGAAACTTCGGATGGAAATACGCGGCAGCAGATTCTGGATATGCTTGGTGCGCAGGATATGGACACCTTACGGAAAAATGTTTCTTCACTCTGGGAAAGCAATTATGCAGACACGCCCGCGCTGAAAAGTGTGCTGGCAAATTCGCTGTGGCTGGATGGTGAGGAAACATACAGTGACACAACGCTGCAGCGGCTTGCGGAACAGTACTATGCATCGACATTCAGAGGAACACCTGGATCGGAAGAGATGAATCAGGCATTGCGGACGTGGACGGATGATAATACCGGCGGACTTTTGAAGGAATATACGAAAGACATGGCGATCGCCCCGGAAACGGTATTTGAACTGGTATCAACCATCTATTATAAGGCGATGTGGAGGGAAAATTTCTGGGAAGTGAATACAGAGAAGGAAACCTTCCACGGAGCTGCGGGAGATACCACTGTGGACATGATGAAAAAAACGGAATGGATGGATGTCTACCAGGGCGAACATTTCCGTGCAGTCAGCCTTAGCCTTCAGGACAGCGGCTCCATGTATTTCCTGCTTCCGGATGAAAATACCGATGTCAATGAACTGGTATCGGATCCGGATCTGATGAAGGTTATACGGCGGGATGAAAGCAGTGATAACTGGTATTCCCCTATGGTGAACCTGTCTGTTCCTAAATTTAAAGTATCGGAAAAAACAGACCTGATCGAAACGGTGCGCGCACTGGGTGTAACGGATGCGCTGGATGCAGATCTGGCAGATTTCAGCCCATTAACAGGGGACAAAGAGAATTTATACCTGAGCAAAGCAGACCACGCCGCCATGCTTGAAATCGACGAAAACGGAGTAACCGGAGCAGCGTATACAGAACTTGGCGTTTCAGAAGCCGCAGCAGAAATACCGGACGACGAAATCGACTTTGTACTGGATCGTCCATTCCTGTTTCTTGTCACGGGGCAGGACGGATCGATTCTGTTTTCGGGAGTTGTGAGAAATATTGCAGAGACATGAAAAAAAGGAGCCGGACTGTCCGGCTCCTGTGTCTGAGACACGTTACAGTATCTCTTCGGTGCTTATTTTTGCTCTGCGTTCCTTTGTCGGAGCAGAAAAACAGACAAAATCAGTACAGCAGGGAAAATGCAGCCGGCCAGCATACCTGCCTTCAGATCGTCGCCGGTGTTTTGTGTGACAAATCCAATAACAAATGGGCCAATGGAACCACCCATATCTCCGGCCATGGCGAGAAGTGCGAACAGTGCAGTTCCGCCGAGTGGAATTTTAGAGGATGAAATACTGATGGTTCCCGGCCACATAATTCCTACGGAGAAACCACACACAACGCAGCCTGTAAGATTTAAAAGAGGATATGGTGCGAGAGCTGCAGCCAGATAACAGATCAGGCAAAGTGTACCGGATGCGATCATAAATTTTGTTAAGTCAATTTTTTCCCCGTATTTACCATAGAAGGTTCTGCTGATGCCCATCATAACAGCAAACAGGCACGGTCCTGCAATGTCTCCAATGCTTTTTGAGAGACCTAATGCAGACTCGGCATAAGCGGAAGCCCATTGCGCCATCGAAATCTCGCTTGCTCCGGCGCAGACCATAAGAACAAGGGAAATCCAGAAAATGGGAAGACGGCACAGCTGACGAATGGTAAGTCCTTCTTCGCTTCCGGTGAGTGATTCAATCGGGCAGGAAAGGAAATTAAACGTATTGTACAGTGGAAGTACAGCCCAGATACATGCGAGGATCGGCCAGCGTTCCATACCAAAAACTGCCAGAAAAGCAGTGGAAAGTAAGATGACGCCTACAGACCCCCAGCAGTAAAAGGAGTGAAGCAGACTCATAACGCTGTCCTTATTGTCAAACGGACAAGCCTCTACGATTGGGCTGACAAGAACCTCAATCAGTCCGCTTCCGGCGGCATAGATCATGGCACTGAGCAAAATTCCTGCATAGGCATTTGGCAGAATATTGGGCAGAAAGGCAAGTCCAATCAGGCCGCAGGCGGAAAGAATCTCAGAAGCAACGACACACCTGCGATAACCGATTTTATCGACATATCTGGCACAGAACAAATCGACAAGAAGTTGTGTGAAAAAGAATACTGTCGAGATAAACGCAATTTTTCCAAGAGAAATATGGTAAGTTCTGTGAAAGGTAAGAAATAGTAAAGGTGCAAAATTTGCAGAAATTGCCTGCGTGATAAATCCAAGATAACAGGCAATTAAGGTTTTGTGGTAGTTCTTTTTCATGATGATATACTCCGTTTTTTAAAATGGCAGAACTGCTGCGGCCGTAGTGTTCGTTTCGTTGCCGTTCACCGTGTTCCATGGAGCGACAACGATTCTTTTTGTATAATAACGTAAAATAGTGTCGCTTTCACTGGAATATATCGTCTGTTTATTGTATAATATCGTAAAATAGAGAGGGGCGTGCCTGAAAAACGGAGGCGGGGAAAGATGGAATTTAATACATTTTATAACAAGATCCAAACGGATGAAAGCATGATGGAAACGATACAGCATGGAAACAGTGAATATCCGTTTCAATTGTATTACGACGATCTTGCGTTGTTTGATTTTCATTGTGTAGAATGGCACTGGCATGTGGAGTTTGAGTTTGTTTTTGTACAGGAGGGAACAGCAACCTTCTGGGTTGGCGAAAAGCAGTTTTCACTGGGACAGGGAACGGGCATTTTTATTAACTCAAAGATTTTGCATCGCTATTTTTCTGAAGGCCATGCGATTGTGCCAAATTTCGTTCTGAAACCGACATTTCTCGCTCCGGCAGACAGCCTGATTTACAAAAAATACATTGCACCGATACAGGCGTGTAAGGTGGACTGCATTGTCTTTTGCAGGGAAATAAAATGGCAGGCAGAAGCACTGGAGCTCATGCAGAAAATTCTCAAAGCGCAGGAATCAGACAAAGACCGGGAACTGGTTACTTTATTTCTGACGCAGGAATTGTGGCACTTGCTTTATTTGCACATGGATTCGGAAGTGCTGCAGAAAAAAAGAGAAAATACGGCATCCTCACAGGGAAGAACACAGCTGATGATGCAATATATTCATCAAAATTTCCGACATAATCTTACATTGGAGGATATCGCCGGGCAGGCTATGGTGAGCAAAAGTACGGCATTGAATCTGTTCCGAAGATATCTTCACGATACGCCGGTGCATTATCTGGTGAAGTATCGTCTGCAGGAGGCTGCAAAGCTTCTGGCCACGACGGAGAAAAAGATAACTGTAATTTCCGGCGAGACGGGATTTGAAAATATGGATTATTTTTGCAAAACATTTAAGAAATATTATGGGAGGACACCAACGGAATATCGAAGAAAAAAACAAATGGATACGGATGACAGAGAAGGGATCGTTCAAGATGTAGTGTAAGAGGAAACGGAAAAATTACATTCTGAAAAAGGAGCGGAATCTGGTGTGGGTTCTGCTCCTTTTTGAATGGAGAATTATGAAATATACTTATTCGGCACAGCCAAAAACTCTTCTACATATTGTTCCAGTGCCGCAAGCAGTTCTTCAAGCGGAAAGACCTTCAGATCCTGCGCGGCTTCCGGCGGGACGGAGAGGAAGTGATGGAGGAGGTCAAGTACCTGTTGGACGTTCTCATACGGAATTTCTGCGATTCCAGGGTTCGTGACGTTAGGATTGAGATCGAGCGGGATGCAATAGCGGTTGACAAGATATGTATTCATTCGTGTATAGTCCCCGTAATAATACTCCTCCGTGAGATATCTGGAAAAAGGAATGGATGTCCGCGATTTTTTGATATAAACCGTTGCAATCTCATCTCTCATATCTGTAATTTCTCCATCCGCATTATAAAATTCCACAATCTGCGGAATGAAATCCTTAAAAAATTTCCGGTCAATATAAAGATGAAAATAATATCCCAGTGCGCTCGAATCTGGCAGAAGTGAACGGTATTTCGCTGTAAACCGTGTAAGATCCGGGAATACCATCATTTTTTCGCGGTAAAGCGGGTCGCGGAAATGGGAGGATTCTTTCTGCTGCGTCGCATCCGGCAGAAGATTTCCGATTAGGAAATCATTTACCGATGAAATCGGATATGGAAAATCCGGGTGGGACGGGAGGTGCTTTAACAGCATTTGGGCTGCGGTGAGATGTAAGATAAAACCTGGCATGGGAATGAAGGTGTCCTTTCGTATTTGCTTCTAATCTAAACAAAATGGCAGCGTTTGTCAAATTCTATTTGAGTAGCGTAAATTCTAAAAAAAACATAAACACTGGCAAATTTCTTGACATGGAAATTTGCCGGTGTTATTATTTAACACGCGTAAATAAATAACACTGTTAAGTATTTGCACAAAAAGGAGGGGGATAATATGAAGGATGCATTTGAAAAACTGTTTCGTGCGGTGCACCAGTTTAAAAAACTGAACGTATCAGACCTGGTTCCGGGACTCAGCAGTTCCGAATTTTCCGTTATGGGTGCGATTTTGCAAATGGGAGAAAACGGAAAAATTACAAGCTCAGAGCTGGCGGCGAAGACCAAAACACTTCCGCCGGCTGTGTCGCGCACACTGCGCGGACTGGAAGAAAAAGGATATGTAGAGCGGAGCGTTGACAAAAAAGACCGCAGAAATACGTATATCAGTCTGACAGAGAAGGGCTGGAAAAAGGGGGAAGAGGTACGGGACAGAATGCAGGACTTTGGCTGCTCTGTGATGTCACAGTTAAAGGAAGAGGATATAGATCAGCTGGTTGATTATCTGGATCGTATCTATGAGATCGCAGAAAAAGAAATTGACACCCGAAAACGACAGAATTAGTGTGCCGGCAAGCTGGTACACAAAAAAAGACAGAAAGGGGAAAAATGAGTAAGATTTTCAAGAACATGATCCCGTACTGGAAATCGATTCTCGTGATTCTTGTGCTTCTGTTTGTCCAGGCGTGGTGCGACCTGTCGCTCCCGTCGTATACATCCGACATCATCGATGTGGGCATTCAGAACAGCGGTGTTGAGCACGTTACACCGAAACGAATCACAGAGGAAGAATTTCAGACAGCAAAGTTCATCATGACGGATGATGAGGCAGACTTGTGGGAAAGCCTTTATACGAAAAAGGACGGCTATTACGAACGGAACAAAGCTTCCGAAAAAGAACTAGATACAGCGGATGAAACGCTGACCGTTGCACTCCTTATGAATTACCAGATGGGTGCGATGGAGGAAACTGCCTTCAAACAGCTCGTGGCACAGCAGACCGGTCAGGATGCGTCCGTGTTTGAAAACATGACGATAGAGCAGATCGGAGAGATGATGCATGTGGAGCTGAAGAGCTTCCGGCAGGAAAAAGAAGATGAGGATGGAAACAAGGTGGAAGTGACCTGCGTAGATGTCCGTCCGATTTTTGCGTCTATGCTCGAGAGTGGACAGATGGAGAAGGATGACGTGCTTTCGATGCGCGATAGCATGGAAAAAACGCTCGATACGATGGGAAGCTCCCTGGTAAAATCGATGGGAATTGCCTATGCGGTTTCCGCAGATAAAGCGGCGGGACTTGATATCGACCGGATTCAGAAGTCGTATCTTCTGACGGCGGGTCTTAAGATGGTCGGCATGGCACTTCTGATGGGTGTGGTAACGGTTTTTGTCGGACTGTTTGCATCCCGTGTCGCTGCCGGAATCGGTCGTGATCTGAGAGATCAGGTGTTCAAAAAGGTTGTTGGGTTTTCCAATGCGGAAATGGATCAATTCTCCACCGCATCTCTGATTACGCGAAGTACCAATGACATCCAGCAGATCCAGATGGTATCGGTGCTGCTGCTGCGCATGATTGCGTATGCGCCGATTCTTGGTATTGGCGGTGTGGTCAAGGTGGTAAAAACAGGGGCCGGCATGGGCTGGATTATCGTACTGGCAATTATTGTGATTATCAGCTATGTCATGCTGCTTGTATCTATTACAATGCCGAAATTCAAACAGATGCAGAAGCTGGTAGATAACATCAATCTGGTCTCCCGTGAGATCCTGACCGGACTTTCCGTTATCCGTGCATTCGGAAGAGAGGATAAAGAAGAAGAACGCTTTGATACGGCAAACCGGGAGCTGACCGGGACGACACTGTTTACCAATCGTGTCATGACCTTTATGATGCCCGGTATGATGATGATTATGAATGTACTGACCGTAGGAATTGTCTGGTTTGGTGCACACAGAATCAATGAGGGTACGATGCAGGTCGGCGCAATGACAGCGTTCATTACCTATGCCATGATGATTGTTATGTCCTTCCTGATGCTGACGATGATGTCTATCATGCTGCCGCGTGCTGCGGTTGCCGCAGGTCGTATCGATGAGGTTATCCGGACAGAGCTTTCGATTCAGGATGCTAAAACGCCGGAAAAATTAGACGTACACAATGGTGTTGTTCGCTTTTGCCATGTCAATTTCCGGTATCCGGGAGCGGAAGAGGATGTATTGCATGATATTGATTTCGTGGCGGAGCCGGGAAAGACAACGGCAATTATCGGAAGTACCGGCTGCGGAAAATCAACGCTGGTAAACCTGATTCCGCGTCTTTACGATGTGACGGGCGGACAGATTACCCTGGATGGGAAAGATATCCGAAACATTACCATGAAGGATCTGCGCGACGAGATTGGCTTTGTGCCGCAGAAAGGCGTGCTGTTCTCGGGAACGATCGCATCGAACCTGCGCTTCGGAAAAGAAAATGCAACCGATGCCGAGATCGAAAAAGCAGCCGCGATTGCACAGGCAACAGAGTTTATTGAAGCAAAAGATGATAAATATGAGACCGCGATTTCCCAGGGCGGAACGAATGTGTCCGGCGGACAGAAGCAGCGTCTGGCGATTGCGCGTGCGATTGCAAAGGATCCGAAAATCTTTATTTTCGATGACAGCTTTTCTGCACTTGACCTGAAAACAGATGCGGCGCTTCGAAAAGCACTGGCGGAGAATGTCAAAGACAGCACCGTGATCATCGTGGCACAGCGGATCAGCACGATTCTCCATGCGGAGCAGATTCTGGTGCTCGATGACGGAAAGGTAGTCGGAAAAGGTACGCATGAGGAACTGCTGAAGAACTGTAAGGTTTATCAGGAGATTGCAAAATCCCAGCTTTCGGCAAAGGAGCTTGGAATAGAAAGTGAGGTGGCTGACCATGAGTGACAAGAGAAATCAGCAGCCGCGCAAAAGAGGACCGATGGGAGGCATGGGCCGCGGTATGCAGCCGGGCGAGAAGCCGAAAAATCTGAAAAAATCGATCAAACAGCTTGCACAGTACATCGGAAAATATAAAATTGCGATTTTTGTCGTTATGCTCTGTGCCGCATGTTCGACCGTGTTCAACGTTGCGGGACCAAAAATCCTCGGAAAAGCAACAACGGCATTGTCCGAGGGACTGATGGAAAAAATCAGAGGGACAGGCAGCATTGACTTTACGAAAATCGGAAAAATTCTGCTGTTTACCCTTGGCCTGTATCTGATGAGCGCCCTGTTCAGTTTCATCCAGGGCTGGATCATGACCGGTGTTACCCAGAAGGTATGTTATCGGCTTCGAAAGGAAATTTCGGAGAAAATCAACCGCATGCCGATGAAATATTTTGAGAGCCGTACCTATGGCGAAGTGCTCTCACGTATTACCAACGATGTCGACACACTGGGTCAGGGACTGAACCAGAGTATTACTACAATTATCACGTCTGTGGCAACGCTGGTCGGCGTTCTGATCATGATGCTGAGTATCTCTCCGCTGATGACGCTGATCGCACTTGTGATCCTGCCGATTTCCATGGGGCTGATCGGACTGGTGACGAAGAAATCCCAGAAATTCTTCCGTGACCAGCAGGAATATCTGGGTCATATTAATGGACAGGTTGAGGAGGTTTACGGCGGCCATCTTGTAATTAAGGCATTTAACCGTGAAAAGGATACCATTGCAGAGTTCGAGAAAACCAACAGCATTCTCTATGATTCCGCATGGAAATCGCAGTTCTTATCCGGTATGATGCAGCCAATTATGATGTTTGTCGGGAATTTGGGCTACGCCTGTGTGGCGCTGACCGGAGGCCTGCTGGCAATTCGAAACGTGGTTACAATCGGTGACATCCAGGCATTCATCCAGTATGTAAAAAACTTTACCCAGCCAATCCAGCAGATTGCGCAGGTGATCAACATGGTACAGTCGATGTCGGCGGCATCCGAGCGTGTCTTTGAATTCCTGAACGAAGAGGAAGAGGATCAGACCACGGAAAATCCGGCTGATATTGGGACGGTAACAGGAGCGGTAACCTTTGATCATGTACAGTTCGGATACAATCCGGATCAGATCATCATTCATGATTTCTGCGCGCAGGTAAAACCGGGTCAGAAAATTGCCATTGTCGGCCCGACCGGAGCAGGAAAAACGACGATGGTTAAGCTGCTGATGCGTTATTATGATGTAAACAGCGGAGCAATTCTTCTGGATGACCACAATATCAGGGATTTCAACCGCAGAGAGCTTCGCGATGCTTTTGGTATGGTGCTGCAGGATACGTGGCTGTTCAAAGGCAGTATCATGGAAAATATCCGCTACGGCCGGCCAGATGCCACGGATGAGGAAGTTATTGCAGCGGCGAAGGCTGCGCGGGCACACCATTTCATTCAGACCCTGCCGGGCGGCTACCAGATGGAGCTGAATGAGGATGCAAGTAATGTATCCCAGGGACAGAAACAGCTTCTGACGATCGCAAGAGCAATTCTTGCAGACAATAAGATCCTGATTCTCGATGAGGCGACCTCATCCGTTGACACCAGAACAGAGATCGAGATCCAGAAAGCAATGGATAACCTGATGAAGGGCAGAACAAGCTTTGTCATTGCCCATCGGCTGTCTACGATTCGCGATGCGGATCTGATTCTTGTCATGAAGGACGGAGATATCATCGAGCAGGGCAACCATGAAGAGCTGCTCGCGAAGAATGGGTTCTATGCAAACCTTTACAATTCGCAGTTCGAGGATGTCGTGGCGTAACACAGAAAAAAGAATCCATACATTTCAGCACCTGCATCAGTCAAAATGATTCGGGTGCTGTTTTACGTTGCGGCTTATCCCAAATACTGCGGGTTATCCCAGATTGCTTGAGGTAAAAGAAAAAATTTGGTATGCTGTTGAGAAGTAGAATCTTCGATAAGAAGAGTATGGGGGAAAATAATGAATTTAATTTTATGCGATGATGATAAAGCATTTTTAGATAAACTGGAAATCAGAATTCGAGGTTTATGTCAGAAACATAAGATTGCAGTGGAAATGGAGTGCTACGTATCTGCGAAGGAGATGCTGGAAGGAATCAAAAATCTTGATGAGATTTCTGTTTTTTTTATTGATATTGATATGCCGGAAGTGAATGGATTTGAGGCTGCATCGTATCTGAAAAAGTGGAACAGGGAATGTTGCATTGTGTTTGTATCGAATAAGGATGATCTGGTGTTTCAGTCATTGGTGTATCATCCATTCTTTTTTATCCGCAAGGCACATCTGGATGAGGAACTGGAGCCGCAGTTGCTGGAACTGCAGAAAAAGGCAGGAAAGAAAGTTCCCCAAATAGAACTGCAGACAGGGCGTCAGAGTGTAAAACTTGCATTGCGTGATATCTGGTTTGTGGAGAGCGAGAAGAACTATCTGCTTTTTTATCGGGAAAAAGATACGAGGGATGAGGCGATTCGTGTAAGAATGAAAATGTCAGAAGTGGAGAAAAAACTAGAAGCGCATAAATTTGTAAGGACACATAAAGGATATTTGGTTAACATGAACTATGTATATCGGTTGCGCGAAAAAGAACTTCTGTTATTGAACGGGAAAAGCATTCCTGTCAGCAGAAATTATCTGAATCAGGTTCGAATGAAAATTATGGGAGTGGTGATGGAATGAGTGCAGCATTTTGGAAGGTCTTTGAACTTGCAATTTCTGTTTGGGAAAACATACTTTTGTTGGAATTCTGCATGGATTTTATGCAGCAGAAACCCAGAGGGAAAAAAGGTAAAGTTTTGTGGGGAATTGCAGTGCTATTTGGGCTAATCTTTCCTGCGTTGGAAAAGTATCCTGCGTTATATGACAGGTGGGAAATGTGGATCACATTGATTTGGCTTTTTGTCTATTTGATGGTGGGTACACAGGGAAGTGTTCTGAGAAAGGTTACTGCAGCGGTAGTTGCGAGAGCAGTATTGATGATGGTAAACACAGCGATCCTTTTCGGCGGCAGTTTTATCCTTCAAGAAAGTGTTGCATCGTTTATTCAAGATCAGGATACAGTAAGAATTGCGCTCGTGCTATTATCAAAAATTTCTTATTTTTTTGTTGGTAAATTACTAAATAGTCTTTTGTTTGAACGAGAGAATCTGATAAGCTGGCAATGGATTGTCATGGGATGCAACCTTGTTTTCTCAATTATTGCGGGAGATACTATGATTTTGGTAGTAAGAGATCTGCCAAGTGTGCAGATGCAGGAACAGAAATGGATTTTGCTGTGCGTATGCTGTATCTGGCTGATGTGCCTGATTATGTACTTTATAGTACAGCAAATGAGCAAGGATAATCAAACAAAGCTAGAATATGAACTGATGAAAGAAAAAGAGAAATATTCAAAGGAAAGTATGGAAATTATTAAGAGAAGTAATGAAGAATTACGAGAATTTAAACATGATTTGAAAAATTATCTTTTACCTCTGCAAGAGGCAATGGAGACCATGCCGCAGTCGGAAATGGTAAAGGTATGGGAAAAAATTAATCAGAAAATTGAAGATGTGCAGACACTGATTCAGACCGGAAACAGTTATGTGGATTCTATGATTAATACAAAAATTACTCTTGCGAGAAGTGAAAAAGTAGATGTGAAATGTACGATTCTGAGCAAAATGGAAGGAATTGATGATTTGGAGTTTTGCACTGTGTTTGGAAATCTCATGGATAATGCGATTGAAGCAGAGCGGAAAGTTACAGAGAAGAAAGAAATTATAATTTTTGTAGAGGAAAAAATGGGATATCTTCGGTTGGAGATTCAAAACAAAATAGAGAGATCTGTTTTAAATGAAAATTCAAGTTTGAATACGACGAAGAAAGATACAAGCAGCCACGGGATTGGGCACAAAAGTGTAAAACGGACGATGCAAAAGGTAGGTGGCGCGTTAAAGTATTATGAGACAGGAGATTTGTTTTGCGCAGAGGCAGTGTTTCCGATAAAATGATATCAGTGTCAAAAGACCTTTTGATACCTACCTCATAGAACGCAATAAAAAAGACTTTGTTTGTATGAAGGAAGCAAAAAGAATGCGGATTTCAAAGGACAAAGTCTTATTTTTTGCCATCTGTACCGATTATCCCAGATAGAGCATGATATCCCAGATCCGTTGACGATGGAGAAAATTTTCGTTATGCTTCGAGTACAGAAGAGAAAGAACGAAATTTTGAAAAGAGGGGATATATGGGAAAGAAAGTGTTGGGAGTTCTGACGATATTGCTGCTTCTTTCGGGTTGTCAGAATATGGGGAATGAGTCAGAAAATTTGCAGCAGGTAAAAAAACAGGAAAATGGAGAAGAACGGAATATTTCTATCAGCAATGATGAAACGGAAACAAATGTGACACATGAAAATGATCAGGAATTAAGCGATGGTGAGCATATTAGTTTTCAGCTTGGCAGTCAGGCAAAAATTGATGCGGTTGTTGACATGCCTGACAAAAAATGGAACGAGTTTGAAAAATGTGTGATAGAAGTGGATGGATTTCAAGGAGAAAGTGTGTTCAATAAAATACTTGGGAAAATCCCGGAAAGTGGATTGGAAACAAGAAAAGGAGACACAGGAGAGCCGGATGTTTGTTATTCGTATGAGGGAATACTTGGCGAACAATTAAAAAATCAAAATGGAACGGTGTCTGTCAGCAATATATTAGGAGTAGAAACGGAAGAAGGAAAAAAAGTTTATTATAATTTACCTGTTGAATATATTACATCAGCCTATGGTGAAGGGATTTTAGTCAGAGACAATGAGCAGGAAATTTCATTGGAAGACGAAGAAAAGCTGATAGAGGAAGGAAAAGAGTTTGTTAGATGGATTGGAGACTGGGAAAAAGTTGAATTGACCAGTAAATACAGTTTTTCGTATAAACAGATGGAAAAACAGCAGGAATTAATGGAACAGGCAATCGAGAATGGAGAATTGCTAAAGCCTCAGAAGATTCAGAAATATGAGTGGTCAAAAGCAGATGATTGCTTCCTGTTGTTTTTTCAGGGATATCTGAATGGGGTTCCTGTATTATGCAATGAAATTAACCGGCAGGATGATCTTTATATTCCGTCATCTAAAATACAGGCTGTTATAACGGAGGGCGGAATTCAATATCTTCAAGCAGTTAATCACTATGCTATTCGGGAAAAGGAACCGGTATCTCTTGCGGAAAAAGATATTATTTTGGAAACGCTGAGAAATAAGTATGATTTGGCAATTGCCGAGCCGATTACGCTGGATCAGATGAAACTGATTTATTACCCGATGACAACGGGAAGAAATGAAACAGGGCATTGGATGTGTGATATGATTCCTGCGTGGCAGTTTCGATTTATAGAAGATGAGATCGAACAGTATGTTTACATCAATGCACTGGATGGACGGGAAATTGCGGGGTGAGTTTGTCTGAGCTTTATGATTTACTCAAAGAATAAATTATTTTTGTGAAAGATGTGGCTCCGGGCTAAGCGGGGTCACATCTTTTATAGAGACGCAGAGAAGTTTCGAGGGATGGAATGTATCAACCAGTAAAACTATCTCGAAAATCAAAACAGAAAGAAGGTGATCTTTCATGAATTTTTTTCGAATGATAAAAATGGATTTTACAAGAATGCTTTTATCAGGAAAATTTTATTTTGCCATTGCAGGTGCGATGCTGGTTACTGTGTTGAACATCAGTCAGGAAGCAATGCAGAGCCGGTGGAATGTATCGGTATATTACCTGGTTGTCAGCAGCCATGGTGTGGGTGCATTTTTTGAAGTGTTTTCTGTGCTGGCTGTGCTGCCGTTTGCGCTGAGCTATTGGGAAGACAGCAGAAATGGCTATCTTAGATGCATTGAGACACGCATAGGGAGAACAGCGTATTGCTGGTCGCATCTGGTAGTGGCCTTTTTCGGCTCTGTGATCAGTATTTTTCTGGGAATGGCAGTTGTTTATGGCATTTTGGCATTAAAAATACCGTGGATAAAAAAAGAAGAGCTTGAAACATTAACAGGCGGTTTAAACTATGGAAATGGACTCGTCCTGCCGTTTTACCTTGCCGCAAGATTTGGAGTTGAGGCTGTCAAGTATGCATTTATGGCAGTTTTTGCGCTTATGATATCGGGAAAAATAAAAAATCTGTTCGTGCTGGTCAGCACACCGGCTCTTTTTTATTATGCAAGCCAGCTTGTAGCAGAAGCGCTGCAGCTGCCGGGCCAGATGAGATGGTACCAGCTCCATGGGGGAAGTATCCGGAATTTTAAGGATTTTTTTGTGATAGCTGGTTATTTCCTTATTCTGACAGGAATGGAAGGTGTAATTTTCGTGCGAGTGGTAAAGAGGAGGGCGCAGAATGGATAGAATACGGATGAGCCTTCGGGTATGTCAGATACGTTTGCGGAAAACATTCACAACACCACGATTTTATGTTGCGCTGTTGTGGATTGCGATCCTTTTTCATGTAATGACGGCGGGTATTCGAGGCTTCTGCGAGCAGACCGGAGTTGATGTGACTTTTTGGATGCTGCCGTTTATGACCAGATATAATGGAGACCAGATTATCATCGTTCTTGGGGCTCTGCTGCTTTTCTGTGATGCTCCGTTTCTGGAACCGAACAGCGGGTGGCAGATTCTGCGAGTCGGGCGGAAAAGCTGGTTTTGGGGAAACATGCTATACATTGTGGTTGTTTCCTTTTTTTACACCATATGCTTAAGTATGATTCCGGTACTGCTTGTGTTTCCGAATGTAGGGTGGGAAACCGGATGGGGGAAGGTGATCAGTACGCTGGCTCAGACGAATGCGGCATATACCTTTGACCAGGAACCGTTGGATTATCTGATCATTTCGCGATTTTCGCCGCAGGAGGCAATGGGGCTCACAATGCTTGCAATCTGGTGCCTGTCGGTTATGACAGGCGTTGTGAGTTATGCCGGAAATTTTCTGGTACACAGGGGATTTGGAATCGTCATCAACTGCGGCATCGCACTCACCGCGCTTCTGCTCAGCAAATTTTCCAACATCACAATCGGCTATTACTGCGCGCCGCCGCTTTGGATGAATATTGCAAGCTACAAGTGGCAGGGGTATGGAAACGGGCCGTCGATAGCATATGTTTACAGTGTCTTTGCGGCTGTCATCGGCGCATGTACGATCCTTTCGTATCTCGGAATACGGAAGAAGGATCTGAATTTTGTGGAGGAAATCTAGGGCGATGGAAGAGAAGATCAGAATAGAAAACGTAACGAAAAAATTCGGCAGCTATGCGGCGCTGGATGGGATCAGTCTGAATTTTGAGAAGGGGAAGATTCACGGAATCATCGGAAGAAACGGAAGCGGCAAGACGGTTCTGTTCAAATGCATCTGCGGATTTCTGCGGGTGGACGGCGGTGCGGTTTTGGTGAATGGAAAACAGATCGGAAAAGAAATCGAAGCGCCAGAGAGCATTGGCGCTATCATCGAAACACCGGGCTTCCTTCCGGGATACAGCGCAAGGCAGAATCTGCAGTTTCTTGCCGGCATCCGCGGGAAAATCGGAAAGAAAGAGATCGACGAAGCCATCCGAAAAGTCGGCCTGGACCCGGAAGCGAAAAAGCACGTCGGCAAATATTCCCTCGGTATGCGCCAGCGCCTCGGCATCGCACAGGCAATCATGGAAGATCCGTCCCTTCTGATCCTGGACGAGCCCATGAACGGCCTCGACAACCAGGGCGTGCAGGAGATGCGGCAGCTGTTTTTGAAACTGAAAGACGAAGGAAAAACCATTCTTCTTGCCAGCCACAACCGGGAAGACATTGCAGCCCTGTGCGACACGACAGTGGAGATTGACAGAGGAAAAATTGTGAAATAGAAATGGAATGCCTGAACGGAAGTGTTCAGGTATTTTTTGCTTTCGTGGTAGAATATTTAAGCAATCTGGAGTAAAATAAACAGCAGAAAAAAGAAAGTGAGAACAAAAAATGGCAGACAGACACACAACAGAAAAATTACTGGAGGGCGAGCGTCTTTCCGGAAAGGTGACATTATTTGCGAAAGTAACAATTTTACCGGGCGACGAGCTTCCGTATCATGAGCATCACGGAGAGACAGAAACGTACCACATCTTATCCGGCGGGGGAATGTATCAGGATAATGACAAGACCTATCCGGTACAGGCTGGCATGACGACGTTCTGCGAGGACAGCAGCGGACATGCGATTTCCTGCCTTGGGGAAGAGCCGCTGGTCTTTCTGGCGATGATTCAGAAAAAAGCAGAGTAACCGGAGCGGACGGCCATGAGCAGAAAGAAAAAGCCCAGGATGGAATACCGCTACTACGAAGCGCCGGAGAAATGTCCGGTGCTGGCGCTTCTGGGCGAAAAATGGGTACAGAACTACGGTTATCAGATTGATTACCTGCATTTTCATAATATGATGGAGATCGGCGTCTGCTATTACGGTGAGGGGACAATTGTCCTGGAAGATAAAGAAATTCCGTACGACGGGGGGGCATTTACGGTAGTACCAAAGAACTTTCCACATACGACAAACTCAAAGGAAAACAGTCTGTGCTCCTGGGCATGGCTGTTTATTGATGTGGAAGGCTTTATCACAAAACTGTATAAGGATAATTCGCGTATGGCACAGAAGCTGATTTCCCGCATCAACCAGAGGGCTCATTACTCGAAAAATGAGGACAGACCTGAGGTGGCGGAGCTGATCAAACTGATTATTAAATGCATGGATGAAAAAGAGGAATTTTATCTGGAAGAAGTAAAGGGGCTGACGCGGGCGCTTCTGATGCAGATTGCGAGATGGAATGAAAAAGATGAGACGCAGGAAAAGAATGCCATTCTGGATGATGCCAGCATTGCCCTGATTCTTCCTGCGCTCAATTATATCGGGGAAAATTTCCACGAGAGCATCCGGATTGAAGAACTTGCGGATGTGTGCCACATCAGTGAGACACATCTGCGCCGTATTTTTCAGGAATCCATGCGGATGCCGCCGGTGGAATATATCAACTGGGTTCGGATCCGGGCAGCGTGCAAAGAGCTGAGAAAGACAAATGCCTCCGTAAGTGACATTGCACTGCACTGCGGATTCACAACAATATCCACTTTTAATCGTAATTTTCGAAAGATTCTCGGCGTTTCGCCCCAGCAATGGCGGAGGGCACCGGAACATTACGAGCAGAATTTGTTGAAATTTGACATAAAAACACAGGAAGGATGGTGAAACAAAGTGAAAATATCTATAGATAGTTGAAAATGCATAGGATAGAGTCGAATATGCGCACAACAGACGAAAGAATGTTGTTATAATTTGTACATGTTGAGGGGATAAAAACCTAAAAAATGTACAAAACAACCAAAAGACTTTTAAGCGATATATGTGAAAAAGTCAGGTTGTAAAATAACATCTTAAGGAGGATGTGCAATATGAGAAGAAAAATTGTATCAATCGTAATGGCATCAGCAATGGTACTTGGACTGGCTGCATGCGGATCCAGCGGAGGAACTACAACAAGCTCCAGCAACGGCGGAAACGATGCATCAGCAGCAGATGACACCACTGCAAAATCAGAGAGCAGCGACGTAGTAGAAGGTGGTTCAGATGATGACAACACCTTAACCGTATGGACCTGGGACCCGAACTTCAACGTTTATGCGATCCAGAAAGCAGCTGAGATTTACGCACAGGATCACGAAGGCTTTAAAGTAGAAGTCAGCGAAGTACAGTCCGATGACATTGAAACCCGCCTGACCACAGCAGTTTCTGCAGGAGACTTAAGTACTCTGCCGGATATCTTCCTGATGCAGGACAACTCCTTCCAGAAATATGCAACCAACTACCCGGACATTTTCACAGATCTGACCGATTCCGGTATCGACTTTGGTGAATTCTCATCCGCAAAAGTTGCTTACTCTACACTGGATGGAAAGAACTACGGAATTCCGTTTGACAATGGCGCCGTGATCGAGTGCCTGCGTACCGATATGCTGGAAGAGGCAGGCTTTACCGTAGATGATTTCACAGACATTACCTGGAATGACTTTATGGAAAAAGCAAAAGTTGTCAAAGAGAAAACAGGTCAGCCAATCCTGACATCTCAGGCCGGATCTCCGGACCTTGTTATGGAAATGCTGCAGTCCTGCGGCGAGTCTCTGTTTAATGAGGATGGATCCGTAAATATCGTAGACAACAAAGCATTAAAACCAATCCTTGAGATCTACAGCCAGATGGTAAAAGACGGTACTCTGGTAGAAGTTACCGACTGGGATCAGTACATTGCATCCATCAACAACGGAACCACAGCAGGCGTTATCAACGGATGCTGGATCATGGCTTCCATCACAGCAAACGACGATCAGTCCGGTAAATGGGCGCTCACCAATATGCCAAAACTGGACGGCATCGACGGAGCAACCAACTACTCCAACAACGGTGGTTCTTCCTGGGCAATTTCTTCCAACTGCAAGAAAACCGATCTTGCCATTGACTTTATGAAATCTACCTTCGCAGGCAGCACAGCTCTTTACGATGACATCATCGCAAAAGGCGCTCTGGCAACCTGGGCACCGGCAGGAGAGTCCGAAGCATATGCACAGCCAGTTGCATTCTTCAGTGATGACCCGGTTTATGCAAAAATCGTTGATTTCGCAACCAAGACTCCATCCAACATCACTGGAGCATTCTACTACGATGCACGCGATGCTGTCGGAACCGCACTTTCCAATATCATCCAGACAGGAGCAGATATGGACAGCGAACTCCAGACTGCACAGGAAACCGTAGAGTTCAACATGGGTAACTAAGATTTCTCATATTGTAAAAAAGTAGGAGGATAAGAAACGGGTCTGCTTCTAGACAGACAGAAGCAGGCCCGTTCTGTATCTGCCCCGGGGTGGGCTTGAAAAATGATTTCTGCAGGAGAACATGCAATGTTGTCTGCAAAAAGATTTTTTCAAGCGTACCTCGCAGCGAAAAAAGAAAGGAAGATTCCATGAGCAGCCAGAAGAAAAAAGGAATGAACTTGGAAAGAAAACAGAATTTTACCGGATGGGTTTTTCTGCTTCCGGCAACGATTCTGATCGCATGGATGAGCTTTTATCCGATGATTCAGGCATTTATCCTGTCTTTGCAGACCGGTATGGGCATTAACCTGAAATTCAACGGATTTGCAAACTATGCGCGTATTTTAAAAGACCCGACTTTTAAACAGACTTTAAGTAACACCTTCCTCTACCTGATTATTCAGGTGCCGATCATGCTGATCCTTGGTCTGATGTTTGCATCGATGCTGAACAACAAAGATCTGCGTTTCAAGGGACTGTTCCGTACCTGCATTTTCCTGCCGTGCGCAACATCGCTGGTATCTTACGCAATGATTTTCCGTTCCCTGTTTGCAAACGATGGATTTATCAACACCGTTCTGCGCGGACTTGGCATGCATCCGATCATGTGGTTCTCCAATGCCTGGACAGCCCGTGCCGTTATCATCATCGCATTGGTCTGGAGATGGACGGGATACAATATGGTATTCTACCTCTCCGGTATGCAGAACATTGAATACTCAATCTACGAAGCAGCAAAAATTGACGGCGCAAGCCCGCTGCAGACCTTCTTCAAGATCACCGTTCCGCTGTTAAAGCCGATGATCCTGCTGACCACGATTACCTCTACCAATGGTACGCTGCAGCTGTTCGATGAGTCCCTGAACCTGACAAACGGAGGTCCTGGAAAATCGACCATGACCATGTCTCATTACATTTACAACATGTCCTTTGTACAGAGTCCAAACTTCGGCTATGCGGCAGCAATGTCGATCCTGATCCTGATTATGGTTGCCATTCTGGCACTGATTCAGATGAAAGTAGGTGACGAGCGATAATGGGAAAAACAAAGAAATTCTTCATGTATCTGGTTTTAACGGTAGCATCCCTCCTTTCTGTATTTCCGCTGTACTATATGTTCTGCGCGTCTACGAACAGAAGTATTGATGTTATTGCCGGAAAACTGATTCCGGGTACTTATCTGATGGAAAACTTCAAGTCACTGATTGCGCAGCAGAACCTGCGTCTTGCACTGTGGAACTCGTTCCGGAATGCAACGGTACTGACGGTCCTTTGTCTTCTGGTCTGCTCAATCGCAGGTTATGGATTTGAAATTTATCATGACAAAGCGAAAGATGCGGTATTTACCGTGCTTCTGACTGCGATGATGATCCCGTTCGCAGCAATCATGATCCCGATGTTCCGTATGTTTTCACAGTTAAAAATGGTCAACACGATGGCAGCATTTATGCTTCCTTCGATTTCCACTCCGTTTATGATTATGATGTTCCGTCAGGCTTCCCGTTCTTTCCCGCACGATATCATCGAAGCGGCAAGACTGGATGGTTTAAGCGAGACAGGAATTTTCTTCCGCATGTATATGCCGACCATGAAATCGACCTATGCGGCAGCAACGATCATCACCTTCATGAATGCATGGAACAACTATCTGTGGCCAAAGGTTATCTTACAGAACAATGATTCCATTACCATGCCGATGCTGGTAGCGAACCTGCTCGGCGGCTACACTGTAGATTATGGCGTGCTGATGCTCGGCGTATTCATCTGTACGATCCCGACAGCAATCATTTTCTTCTGCTTCCAGAAGAGCTTCACAGAAGGTATCACAGGTGCTGTAAAATAAGAAAAAGAATCGAACAGAAAAGGTGGATATTTGGATGAATATCCACCTTTTTTCAAAAGATCAAAGAAAATAAAATTCCAGAAGGAGGAAAATAAAAATGGGTGTATTTCAGTATGAAAAAGTGAAGGACCCGACGTATTATGGAGAGAACCGGGTACCGGCGCATTCCGATCACAGGTATTATGGATCGGTGGAAGAAATGGAGCAGCATGTGGAAAACTTCCGTCACAGTCTGAATGGACTGTGGAAATTCCACTATGCAAAGAACTACGAGAGCACGATTCCGGGATTTGAGACACCGGAGTATGACTGCACAAAATGGGATGATATCCGCGTGCCGGCGCATATCCAGATGGAGGGATACGACGCACCGCAGTATGCCAATGTGCAGTATCCGTGGGAAGGAAGAGAAGAAATCCAGCCGGGCGAGATTCCGGAGCGGTTCAATCCGACGGCTTCCTATGTGAAATATTTTGAAGTGCCGGATCAGATGAAAGGAAAACGGCTTTTTGTTTCCTTCCAGGGAGCAGAGAGCGGTATTGCCGTATGGCTGAACGGAACGTTCCTTGGCTACAGCGAGGATACGTTTACTCCGTCCGAGTTTGAACTGACCCCGTATCTGAAAGAGGGCGAAAATAAACTGGCTGCGCAGGTTTTCAAATGGACGAGCGGAAGCTGGTGCGAGGATCAGGATTTCTTCCGTTTCTCCGGTATTTACCGTGATGTGTATCTGTACACGATTCCGGAGGTTCACGTTTCGGATCTGAAAGTACAGACGCTGCTGGATGATACGTTTACGAAGGCAGATCTGGTCATTGATACGAAAACGATCGGAAAAGGAAAAGTGAAAATTACCCTGTCAAAAGACGGAACGGCACTGCAGAGCACCGAAGGTGTGCTGGATGGGGAAACACAGTTTGTTCTGAAAGTCGATCACCCGGAACTGTGGTCCGCAGAGACACCGGTGCTGTATGATCTTCTGCTGGAAGTCACCGCAGAGGATGGAACGGTGCAGGAACTGATTCCGCAGAGAGTCGGATTCCGCCGCTTTGAGATGAAAGACCACATCATGATGCTGAATGGAAAACGCATTGTCTTTAAAGGCGTCAACCGCCACGAGTTCAGCTCCGTATCCGGCCGTGTTGTTTCGAGAGAAGAGCTGATCAAAGACCTGACAACGATGAAACAGAACAACATCAATGCAATCCGTACCTGCCATTACCCGGATGCGGTCGGCATTTATGATCTGTGCGATGAATACGGTATTTACATGATTGCAGAGTGCAACATGGAGTCCCATGGAACGAGAGATACGGATGCGGTACGAAACGGAGATTTCTCCGGTGTTGTACCATGCGACCGCCCGGAGTGGATGGACTGCATGCTCGACCGTGTGAATTCGATGTATCAGAGAGACAAAAACCATCCGGCGATTCTGATCTGGTCCTGCGGAAATGAATCGTTTGGCGGAAAAGTTATTTTTGAAATGTCCCAGCTGTACCGGAAGATGGACCCGACCCGTCTTGTTCATTATGAAGGAGTTAATGACGACCGCAGATACAACGACACCAGCGATATGGAAAGCCGGATGTACACGACGGTCAATGAAATCCGTGAATTCTTGTCGAAAGACAGAAGAAAACCGTATGTCTGCTGTGAGTATGCGCATGCGATGGGAAATTCCTGCGGCGCCATGAAGAAATATATGGATCTTGCCGAGGAAGAACCGCTGTTCCAGGGCGGCTTTATCTGGGATTATATCGACCAGTCAATCTACAAAAAAGACCGCTACGGAAAAGAATTTCAGGCGTACGGCGGCGATTTTGACGATCATCCATGTGATTACAATTTCAGCGGAAATGGTATTGTATACGGCGGCGAGCGCGATGCTTCCCCGAAGATGCAGGAAGTAAAATTCTGCTATCAGAACATTGCTGTGGATGTACAGAAAGACAAAGCAGTTGTAAAAAATAAGAACCTGTTTGTGAATACTGATGCGTTTGACTGCGTGGTAATTCTCGAAAAAGAAGGAAAGAAACTGAAAGAAGTGCCGATGGAAGTTTCCGTGGAACCGCTTTCCGAAAAAACAGTGGAGCTTCCGATTGCCGTACAGACACTTCCGGGCGAGTATGCGGTGACCGTTTCCTTCCGCCTGAAAGAAGATAACGTATGGGGCAAGCGCGGCCATGAAGTTGCATTCGGACAGGGTGTTTATGAAGTGGAAGCACCAGCGAAAGCAGAAAAACCGGCGAAATTTGAAGTGATCCGTTCCAACCATGATTTTGGTGTGCGCGGCGAGAATTTCGATGTGATGTTCTCCGATCTGAACGGCGGACTCGTATCGTACCGTTACGGCGGCGTTGAGATGATCAAAATGATTCCGAAACCGAACTTCTGGCGTGCGCCGATCGACAATGACTGCGGAAGCCTGATGCCGATGCGTTACAGCCAGTGGAAGATTGCTTCGATGTATCTGTCCCACAAATATCCGAACGGCAGCCATTATCCGGGACTGTATGCGCCGGAAATCGAAGTACACGAGGACTGCGCAGAAGTCAGCTACCGCTATGTAATGCCGACCACACCGGCGAGTGAGTGCCGTCTGACCTACCGTGTCTTCGGCGATGGAAGCATTCAGACGACGCTGACGTATGATCCGGTGAAAGAGCTCGGCGATATGCCGGAATTCGGCGTGATGTTCAAGCTGGATGCCGATTACGACCACGTTACCTGGTACGGCATGGGACCGGAGGAGACGTATGTGGACCGCTGCGCCGGAGCAAAGCTTGGCGTTTATAAGAATAAAGTCGAAGACAATATGGCGAAATATCTCGTTCCGCAGGAGTGCGGCAACAAGGTTGGTGTACGCTGGGCAACCGTGACGAACCGCAAGGGCCGTGGTATGATGTTCAGCGGCGACAAGATGGAATTTTCCGCACTGCCGTACACACCGCACGAGCTGGAAAATGCGATGCATCCGTATGAACTGCCGCAGGTACATTACACCGTTGTGCGCGTGGCAAAACAGCAGATGGGTGTCGGAGGAGACGACAGCTGGGGTGCACAGACCCATCCGGAATACCTGATTCCGGTTGACCAGAAACTGGAATTTACCTTTACATTCCGAGGCATTTGAGAATAAAAGGAGATTTTCATGAGACAGAATATAAATTTTGGAAAACTTCTGCATGGCGGAGATTACAATCCGGAACAATGGCTGGAATATCCGGAAATTCTGGAACAGGATCTTGCGTATTTCAAAAAAGCGAAAATAAATGAAGTTTCCCTCGGCATCTTTTCCTGGGCATTCCTGGAGCCGGAAGAAGGCGTGTTTGATCTGGAATGGCTCAAAAAAATGGTAGACCGCCTGTATGAAAATGGAATTTCTGTCATGATGGCTACACCGACAGCGGCAAGACCGCGCTGGATGGCACAGAAATATCCGGAAGTACTCCGCATGGATGCGATGCGGCAGAGAAATCTGTACGGAGAGCGTCATAACCATTGCTATACCTCGCCGGTGTACCGGGAAAAAACGAGAAAGATCAATACAAAACTGGCAGAAGCGTTCAGGGATCATCCAGGTGTCATTGCATGGCATATTTCGAATGAACTAGGCGGAGAGTGCCATTGTCCGCTCTGCCAGGAGGCATTTCGGAACTGGGTAAAACAAAAATATGGCAGTTTACAGGCCTTAAACCATGCATGGAACACGGCGTTCTGGAGTCATACATACCAGAGTTTTGATCAGGTGGAGAGTCCGTCGCCAAAAGGAGACGCATCGCTGCACGGACTGAATCTGGACTGGAAACGATTTGTAACAGATCAGACAGCCGATTTTGTGAAATGGGAGATCAGCGCGCTGCGGGATGCCGGTGCCAAACAGCCTACGACCATCAATATGATGTATGATTTCAAGGGACTGGATTATCACAAGTTTGCCGACATTGTTGATTTTGTTTCCTGGGACAATTATCCGACCTGGCACAAAGAAGCGGAAGCAGTTACGGCAGCAGATACGGCGATGCAGCATGATATCATGCGCAGTATCCAGAAAAAGCCGTTTTATCTGATGGAGAGCTGTCCGTCCGCAACAAACTGGCAGCCGGTCAGCAAACTGAAAAAGCCGGGCATGCTGCACGCCGCATCCATGCAGGCCGTGGCGCACGGATCGGACAGTGTCCTGTATTTCCAGATGCGCCAGAGCCGTGGGGCTTCCGAAAAGTTTCATGGAGCGGTGATAGACCATTATGGAGGAGATGACACCCGTGTATTCCGGGAAGTGACAAAGGTAGGAGAAACCCTGGCGCAGATGCAGGAACTTTCCGGTGCCATCTGCAGTCCGAAAGTGGCTGTGATTTATGACACCGAAAACCGGTGGGCACTGGAAGATGCGGCAGGGCCACGGAATCAGGGCCTGTTTTACAAAGAAACCGTGGAAAAATCATACCGCGCCTTCCGCAGACTCGGCCTGGATGTTGATGTCATCGATGAAACGCAGGGCCTTTCGGACTATCAGATCGTGGCAGCGCCTGTGGTTTATCTGCAGCGGGAAGGATGGGCGGAAAAAGTACGGCAGTTTGTGGCCGGAGGCGGCACTTTCCTGGCAACGTACTGGTCCGGAATTGTAGATGAGACGGATCTTTGTTTCCTTGGCGGAACGCCGCACGGACTGCTGGATGTAATGGGACTTCGGAGCATGGAGATTGACGGCCTGTACGATGGGGAATGGAACGAAGGAGTTCCGGTCCCGCAAAACCGTCTGCATCTGACCCGGACGTACCGGTGCAGCAATCTCTGTGAACTGGTGAAACCATCGGCAGCAGAAGTGCTGATGACTTATGGAAAAGATTTTTATGCAGGAATGCCTGCACTGACAGAAAACCAGTATGGCGCAGGAAAAGCATATCAGATCTGTGCCGATTTTGAACAGGGTCTGTACGATGAGCTCTGCAGGAAACTGGCAGAAGAAGCAGGTGTCATATCGGTGGTGAAAGAGATTCCGGATGGCGTGGAGGTTACAACGCGCGAAAAGAACGGAATCCGGTATGTGTTCGTGCAGAACTTTAATCGGAATGCCGTGGAAATCAAACTTCCGGTCGAACAGTATCCGGTGTGGAACGGACAGTATGATGGAACAATCGGAAGCTGGGAAACAGTGGTGCTGAAAGAAAACAGTCCGAACTTCCGGGAAAAATAAAAAATAAAAATGTCTCAAAACAAAAGACTGGTTTTGAGACATTTTTTTTGCAAAAAACAAACGAATATCAGGCAGTTTCGGATTCTTCGGCGGAGAGTTTTTTCTTATAATTTTCTCCCCAGCTCCACATGGCATCCATGATTGGCTGTAGGCTGTAGCCCAGGTCGGTGAGGGTATATTCTACCCGCGGTGGAACTTCTGCATAAACTTTACGGCTGACGAGCCCGCTCTGTTCCATCTGACGGAGCTGGCTCGTCAGAACCTTCTGGGAAACGTGACCGATGGATTTTTTTAATTCGCCAAAACGTTTGGTGCCCGGCATCAGATCACGGAGAATCAGGACTTTCCATTTATCACTGATTAAGGTTAAGGTAGTCTCTACCGGGCAGGCCGGGAGATCGGCTAAAGATATTGCGTTTTTTTCAGAAACTGACATAAAAAACCTCCATTTCATAAAGATTTTCTTGTAAAAGTAAGCACGGAAAACCTTGTATTTACACAATAGTTTCCTTTTGGTAACTACAGCACAATATTGTGCTTACTTTATGTTAAGACGCTTTGGGCTTATTATAAAGCCATCGAAAGAAAAAAGCAATCCTTTCGCGAAAAAAGGTCTGGAGCGCATTCGAAAAAGGCCGAAACCAAATCATAAGAAACAAGCTCAAAAACAAAATCAAAAAACGAAAATGGAGGACATCATCATGAGTAAAGTAGTAGAATTCTTAAAAGAAAACCCGGTACAGTATTTAGCAACTGTAGGACGCGATGGAAAAGCAAAATGCCGTCCGTTTATGTTTATTGGCGAAATGGAAGGAAAACTGTGGTTTTGTACCAACAACACAAAAGATGTTTATAAAGATATGCTGGCAAATCCGGAAATTGAAATTTCCACTTCCAGCCCATCCTATGCATGGATCCGTCTGAACGGAAAAGCTGTATTTGAAAACAACATGGCTGCAAAAGAAATGTGCATGGGAAATCCGATTGTAAAAGGCCAGTACCAAACCGCTGACAACCCGATTTTCGAGGTATTCTATCTGAACAATGCACACGGTGTAATCGCAGACTTTTCCGGAAACCCGCCGTACGAGTTTTAATCTGTCGCTATGAATTTGAAGTAAAAAGAGAAAGGAATCTGCCGCTATGGAGAGAAATGATTATCTGAAGATGTTAGTAGAGGAGATGCACTCAACCACGATGGCAACGATCGGTGCAGACGGTCATCCACAGACCCGTGTGATCAATATGATGCTGTGGGACAAGAAAGGAGTGTATTTTCTGACGGCAAAAGGAAAAGCCTTTTATGCACAGCTCATGGAGCAGGGCTATGTGGCAATTTCTGCGACGAAAGATAAAAAAGCAGTCTCTCTCCGCGGCAGAATCCAGAACATCCACAGTGAAAAGCTGGATGAAATTTTCGGAAAAAATCCATACATGCAGAAAATTTATCCCGGCGATACACGCGCGGCACTTGAGGTGTTCCGCGTGTACGAGGCCGAGGGAGAATACTTCGACATCAGCCGCATCCCGGCCGTCATCGACCAGCACCAGTGCCTGCACTGCGGCCGATGCGCGGAGACGTGTCCGAGAGGAACGATTCGCAAAAGAGGGCAGTAGTCCCCTTATTTTAGCTACAGATTTTATGGGAATAGTGATAAGATAAAGTCTATAGAAACGATGGAAATGAGGGAATAACATGAACCAGAGTGAACGAAGAAATTTTCTGATCCAGTCATTGCTGGAAGAGAGCCGGGAGTACCGCGGAATGCAGATTCCGTCTGACAGCACCGGGCAGAGACAGCTTCTGCGGGGGCTGATGAATGTGCGCATGGTGAAAAAGAGCAGTGCAGAATTTCTGAACATTCAGGATGCGTATCTGCAGGAGGAGACGGCAAAAAAGGGCGTGACGAATGTCGACGACCTTACGCCGGTGCAGCAGGGGCTGTATCTCTGGCAGGGCGATATCACCGCGCTCCGGTGCGATGCGATTGTGAATGCGGCGAACAGCGGGATGACTGGCTGTTACGTGCCGAATCACCGGTGCATTGACAACTGCATCCATACGTTTGCGGGTGTGCAGCTTCGGCTGTACTGCGAGGAGATGATGGAAGCGCAGGGCCATGCGGAGCCGACGGGGCAGGCGAAAATCACGCCGGCGTATAATCTGCCGTGCCGCTATGTGCTCCACACGGTTGGACCGATTGTGGGCGGCCATCTGACGGAAACACACTGCCGGCAGCTGGCGGACTGCTATCGGTCGTGCCTGTCACTTGCGGCGGAGAACGGACTGAAAAGCGTGGCGTTCTGCTGCATTTCCACTGGAGAATTTCATTTTCCGAACGAGAAAGCAGCGGAGATTGCCGTTGCGACGGTGAAAGAGTTTCTGGCGCAGAAAGAGACGAGCGTGGAGAAGGTCATTTTCAACGTGTTCAAGGACCGCGACCGGGAGATTTATGAGGAGCTGCTGGGAGAAAAGTAATCGCTGAAGAATGGGGAACAAAAGCAGAAAGAAAAGAAGAGGTGAATTTGTGATGTTTGAAAGTTGGAAAGAAAGAGAATTTGAAAAAAAGATGGAGCGTTTTCGCACCGCACTGCAGGAAAAAAACACGATTTTAATAGGAGCCGGGGCTGGGCTTTCGACATCGGCCGGATTTACCTACAGCGGTGAGCGGTTCCGGAAATATTTTGCAGATTTTGAACAGAAATACGGTTTCCACGATATGTATTCTGGCGGCTTCTACCCTTACGATACGCTGGAAGAATACTGGGCGTACTGGAGCAGATACATTTACATCAACCGTTATCAGGACGCGCCAAAACCGGTTTACCAGAAACTGCTCAGCCTGATGAAAAATAAGAGCTATTTTGTCATCACCACAAATGTAGACCACTGCTTCCAGAAAGCCGGATTTGATAAAAACCGTTTGTTTTACACGCAGGGAGATTACGGCCTGTTTCAGTGCTCTGAGCCGTGCTGCAAGGAAAAGTATGACAATGAAGAAATCATTCGAAAGATGCTGCTTGCCCAGGGGTATCAGATCCTGGAAGACGGAAGCCTTGTTCCGCCGGAGAACGGAAACCTGAGCATGCGGATCCCATCAGAACTGGTGCCGTACTGCCCACACTGCGGAAAACCGATGAGCATGAATCTGCGCGCGGATGACACGTTTGTGGAAGATAAAGGCTGGCATGAGGCATCCAGCCGACGCATCGATTTCCTGCTTCGTCACAACAGAGGCCATATCCTGTATCTGGAACTCGGCGTGGGATACAACACGCCGGGAATCATCAAATATCCATTTTTCAGCATGACAGCAGAAGATAAAGATAATCTTTATGTCTGCATCAACACCAGCGATATGCGTGTCCCGGATCTGATCCGTGACAGAGCGGTGTGCATTAAAGGGGATATTGGGGAAGTGCTGGATCGGATCTGAGACGGAAAAACATATAATATTCGAGAAAATTAATCACGTCACTTACGTGACGAGATGATGACATGATTGACGAGATAAATTCAACAGAGTTGCATACCTGCCTGCTGGAAATCACATTGCTGCCGCTGGCACATTACTGGCATTTCTGGTACGGCCCGCTGGATGCAGCCATCTACGGATCCTTTATTCTGGGAGCAAAAATCCTGTGGCACATCGTCGATTTCGGACAGAGTATGCGGACCGCAGCCGAAGTAAATGAACAGCTCCGCAGACGACGCATGGAGACGGTGGAGGAAAGAAGAGAAAAAATGAGAAAACGGCACTGATCTGTAAAAAGATCGGCGCCGTTTTTTGCATAGGATAGGAAGGACTACTGTGCCTTCTGTGCAATCTCTTCATCGGAAATCAGATTGCTGTGATATTCGATTTTTCCCGACAGGACATCATCGTAAAAATTCTGTTTCCAGTCGATATAATCGATGGCTTTCTGCAGTTTTTCCATCGATGCGAGCAGCGCTTCTTTTTTTACCGCGAGAATTTCTTTACGCTCCGGAATGGAGGATGGACCTTCGAGGCAGTAGGCGAGATATTCTTTCATTTCCGCCAGCGTCATGCCGCAGCGCTTCAGGCAGCCGAGGCTCTGGATCCATTTGATGTCGCGGTCGTCGAAAACGCGGTAATTGTGGCTGTCGCGTTTTACGTTCGGGACGAGGCCTTCTTTGCAGTAAAATTTCAGGGTTTCATACGACATGCCTGTCTGAACGCAGGCTTCTTTCATGGAATACATCATGCATACCTCCCAACAAAGTTGATAACAGAATTGAATCGGTAGTAACTACCGGGCAAGATAACCATAGTATAGAATTCGGACTTTGTCAAGCGATCAGCTCTTCAAATTTTTCCTTTTTCGGAAAGGCCCGCCGAGAGGAAATGTTTGTCGATCTTGACTTCATCAAAAAGAATATCCTTCAGCGAATTCAAAGAAGAATACCCCGATCCGAAATCGTCCATGGAAATGCGGATATTCCGATCGTGGAAGAAGCGGATCGCCTGCTTGTGATAGGCGGAAATCTTTTCCCGCACCACGGCCGGATCCTGCCAGGTGATATCGATAATGCCGACAAAGATATCGGAGTGATAGCGGTTCACAAAGAGTGTCTGCGGAAAGAGTTCCAGCTTTTTCAGGATGAAATTCAGAATGTTCGTACCCGTCTCATAACCCCAGTAATCGTTGAGCAGATGAAAATTGTCGACATCCGTCATCAGAAAGGCGTACTGTTTTTCTTCGCTTCTGTTATTGAGAAGCGTAAAAATTTTTTCTTTAGAATCGAAATCCTGGCCCCGGGAACAAACCCCAGCGACTCCAGATAATGACGCTGCTTTTCCTGGCCGCAGATTTTATTGATGACGTAAAACTGATTGAAAACGGTTAAATTTAAAGGCATGCAGGACCTCCTTTATTGCGAGAGTGCATCAAGTTAGAATTGCCTAACGGATAGTATAGCATAACATATTTGGAACAAAATGGAAAACTTTTTCTTTGAGAAATTTTTTCAAAAAAGCTTTTATGGGGACGGACGTATTTTAACGTTTTTTATTTTGGGGGAATCATGTATAATGGAAATGAAACATCAGTGACAAACTATGACATGGGAAAAGGAAGAGAAAACAATGAAACATAGAATAAAAATCCTGCTGCTTGCAGTTCTGATCGCAGCGCTCTGCAACTGTATGCTGATGATCGGGATGACCAAAACGAAAGAGAAGAATACCATTCCAAAAGATGCAAGCCTGATCTGCGAAGAAACCGTATCGCCGAACAAGGACTATATTACGGATGAAAAAGACCTGGTAAATTATACCGTGCGCGTCTATCAGGAAAAAAACAACGACATCATCGTCTATGCGGAATCCAATTCGCCGCTGTTCGATGAAGCACAGTACATCGTAATATGCGACCACGCCATCACTGCCGACGATGTCCATATCAAATGGACAACCCTCATGGGCAGCACCGAAGCGAGCGAGAAAGATGAGATCGGACTCGCACACGTTTCGATCTCAAAAGACGGGGAAGTGTTCAATGAAAAGACGATCAGCTTTGTGGCGAAAGCGGTGAATGCGGTTACGGATGTGATAGGGTAAAGAAAATAGGATAACAAAAAAGAAACGGGCAACTCCCTCTGCATGAGACGATTAACTTTACAAGAAAAGAAAAAAATATCCCCCCACCCGGCTTGTGAGAGCCTGAAATATCAAATATAATGAACGAACAGTACATGGATCAGGCGCGCAGATCATGGGAGTACAAAGCAAAAAAGCGGTCAGTCCGGGTAAAAACGGTCTGAAAATGGGAGGAAAAGGATGAAAAAGAAAATATTATCTTTGATGCTGATGGTGTCTCTTGCAGCATCCCTTGCGGCATGCGGTCAGGACAGAGGGAAAAACAGCAACAGTACAGATTTGTCGAAAACAGAGACGGAAGCTTCTTCCGGCCAGACAGGGGAGGAAGAGACGACCCTGGTTTACGGTTCTGCTGATTATACCAGGATTAATCCGGCGATGGATGAGCACGGTGAAATTAATCTACTGCTGTTCAACGGACTGACCGCACACGATGCGGATGACAACATTGTTCCGGGTCTGGCAGAAAAATGGGAGTACGATGCAGAAACCTGCACCTACACCTTTCATATCCGGGATGGCATCCAATGGCATGATGGAGAAAAATTTACGGCGGATGATGTGAAATTCACCATCGAAGCGATCATGGATCCGGAAAACGGATCTGAAAATGCACCAAATTATGAGGATGTAGAAGAGATTACAGTTATAGATGACAGCACCGTTTCCTTCCGCCTTTCCGAGCCGAACGTGGCTTTCCTGGAATACATGACGATGGCCATCCTGCCGAAGCACCTGCTGGAAGGTGAAAATATGCAGGAGTCGGATTTCTTCCGAGCACCGGTCGGAACAGGTCCGTACAAGCTGGAAAGCTGGGATGAAGGCCAGTCGATCGTTCTGACAAAAAATGAAAATTATTACCTCGGTGCACCAAAGATTGACAAGGTCATTTTCAAAATTGTACCGGATGATAATGCACAGGCAATGCAGCTGGAATCCGGCGAACTGGATCTGGCGCTGCTTGACCCGAAAAATGCACAGAATTTCAAAGAAAAAGACGGTTTTACCTGCTACGATATGACAACGGCAGATTACCGCGGAATTTTATTTAACTTTGCAAATGATTACTGGACGAAAAACAGAGACATCATTCCGGCGGTATGCTATTCTATTGACCGTCAGGCGATCATTGATTCTGTACTTCTTGGCGAGGGAATGCCGGCATACAGTCCTCTGCAGCGTAACATTTATAATAACGAAAATGTAGAACACTATGATTACAATCCGGAAAAAGCACAGGAAATTCTGGAAGCGGCCGGATGCACCAGAAACAGCGATGGTTTCTATGAGCGGGACGGCGAAGAAATCGGTTTTGTCATCAGCGTGATGTCCGGTGAGCAGGACCGCATTGATATTGCCCAGGCAGCAGCACAGCAGCTCCGGGAAACCGGAATCAACTGTACCGTAGAAATTCCGGCACAGATGGACTGGGGCGGACAGATGGCCTGTCTGATCGGCTGGGGAAGCCCGTTCGATGCGGACGATCATACATATAAGGTTTTCGGCACGGACAAAGGGGCGAATTATTCGAGCTATTCCAATGAAAAAGTAGATGAGTATCTGTCTCTTGCCCGCCAGAGTGACGATCCGGAAGTGCGGAAAGAATATTACGGAAAATTCCAGGAAGAACTGGCAGAAGATCCGGCCTATGCATTCATCTGTTATATTGATGCAAATTATGTGGCAGATTCCGGTATTCAGGGAATTTCCAAAGACACGGTGCTGGGCCACCACGGCGTTGGTATTTTCTGGAATATTCAGGACTGGACAATCGAAGAATAAAAACAAAAAAGCAGACGAAGGAGGTATGGTTACCTCCTTTTTGTCTGTACAGGAGAAAAACGGAATGAAGGAACGATTAAAAGTGGAACATCTTTCCGTCAGCTTTTTTACGGATGAGGGGGAAGTACAGGCGGTCCGCGATGTCAGCTTTTCCCTGAATGCAGGTGAGGTGCTCGCTGTTGTAGGCGAGTCAGGCTGCGGAAAAAGTGTGCTCTGCAAAAGCATTATGAAGCTGCTGCCGGAGAATGCAAAGATCAAAAACGGAAAAATTCTGGTCAATGGAGAAGAAATTGCAGGATACGGGGAGAGAAGAATGCGGGAACTGCGGGGAAAACTGTTCTCGATGGTTTTCCAGAATCCGATGACTTCCTTAAATCCGACGATGACAGTCGGAGCGCAGATTGCAGAGGCAGTGCGGGCGCATCAGAAAGACATGGGAAAAGAAGAAGTGGAACAGAGAGTGACAGAACTGATGCAGCTGGTGGGAATCGAGCAGGCAGAAGAGCGGAAAAAGGCATATCCGTATCACTTTTCCGGCGGAATGCGGCAGCGGGTCGTACTGGCGATTGCGCTGGCGGGCAATCCGGAAATTCTGTTTGCTGATGAGCCGACGACAGCGCTGGATGTGACGATTCAGGCACAGATTCTGGACCTGCTTCGGGAAATTCAGAAAAAACTGGGAACGGCGACGGTCTTTGTCACACATGACCTTGGCGTTGTAGCGCGGATCGCAGACCGGGTAGCGGTCATGTATGCGGGAAAAATAGTAGAGATTGGAACCGTGGATGAGATTTTCTATGATCCCCGTCATCCGTATACGTGGGGACTGCTGCGTTCCATACCGGCGTTTTCGAGGGGAAAAGAAAGCCTGCCGTCTATCCCGGGAATGCCGCCGTCTCTTCTCCATCCGCCAAAGGGCGATGCCTTTGCCAGCCGCAATGCTTATGCGCTGGAAATTGATTTTGAGGAGGAGCCGCCGATGTTCCGGGTCACAGACAGCCATTATGCGGCAACATGGCTGCTGGATGAGAGAGCACCGAAGGTTGTGCCGCCGATAGGAGGAAACACAGATGGAACATGAGATTTTGCTGGATGTGCGTCATCTGACCCATATTTTTCCACTGTCCCGGAAAACAGCAGTCAAGGCAGTCGATGATGTATCGTTTCAGATTCGAAGAGGAGAAATTTTTGGACTGGTAGGAGAATCCGGTTCCGGAAAATCTACCGCTGCACGCTGTGTGATGAATATTTATCAGCCATATGCCGGCCAGATTTATTATAAAGGGATTGATACCTGCGACAGAGGCCAGTTCCGGAAAAATAAAAAAATGCTGCAGACGACACGCCAGATGATTTTTCAGGATTCCGGTTCCAGTCTGAATCAGAAGATGAAGGTCCGCGACATTATTGAGGAGCCGATGCGCGTGCAGAAAATCCGGCCGCTGCGGGGAAGCTATGAGGAGGAAGCCAGATTCCAGATGAAATACGTGGGGCTGGATCCGGAATATCTGAAAAAATATCCGGGAGAATTGTCCGGCGGACAGCGGCAGCGCGTTGCGATTGCACGGGCACTGACGATGGAGCCGGAGCTTCTGGTGGCGGATGAACCGATTGCATCGCTGGACGCGTCGATACAGGCACAGATTGTGAATCTGTTCCGTCATCTGCAGAAGGAGCACGGTTTTTCGTTCCTGTTTATTGCGCATGATCTGGATATGGTCGAATTTCTGTGTGACAGAGTAGGTGTGATGTACCATGGAAAACTGGTGGAGACCGGCCCGGCGCGAGCCGTGTTTGAAAATCCGCTGCATCCATATACGAAAGCACTGATCGCGGCCATTCCGATTCCGGATCCGCGAAGGGAAAGAGCGAGAGCTGTACCGGATTTTTCCAATACAGAATTTCCCCGGACGGGAACACTGCGGGAAGTGGAAAAAGATCATTTTGTGCTGATGGAGGGAGGCGATGCAGGATGAAAAGCCGGAACAGAGTGCTTTACTATGGAAAAAAAGCAGCGGCATTTCTGGCAAGTGTTCTACTGCTGTCTGTGCTCGTATTTTATATTTCAAGGCTTGCGCCGGGAGATCCGCTGGTATCATATTACGGAGACCGCGTGGAAAAAATGACGCCCGAAGAAAGAGCGTGGGCCGAAGAAAAATTGGGACTGAAGGATCCCATTTCCGTACAGTATATCCGCTGGGCAGGCAATGCGCTGCATGGGGATTTCGGAATTTCGTACAAATATAAAATGGATGTAACGCGCGTGATCGAGGGAAGAATTGGAAATACGCTGGTGCTTGGCGGCATTGGATTTCTGCTGATTTTCACCCTCGCGCTGCTTCTTGGAATTTTCTGTGCATGGAAGGAAGATACTTGGCTGGACCGCATCATCTGTAAGGTGGGAACCATCACGGGATGTATTCCGGAATTCTGGCTGTCGCTGCTTCTGATTCTTGTTTTTTCCATGCAGCTCAAATGGCTGCCGAGTTCCGGTGCCTACTCTGTTGGAAAACAGGCAGATTTTTCCGACCGTGTCTGTCATCTGATCCTGCCGATGACGGTCGTAGTGCTGAGTCATTTGTGGTATTACGCATACATGATCCGCAATAAAATTCTGGATGAAGTGCGGGAAGAATATGTGCTTCTGGCAAGAGCCAAGGGGCTGAAACGAAAGACGGTTCTGTTCCGGCATTGCCTGCGGAATACGATTCCGTCGTATCTTGGCATCATGGCCATTTCTGTTCCGCATGTGCTGGGGGGAACCTATATTGTAGAAACGGTTTTCTCGTATCCCGGTATCGGAACGCTGGCGTATGAGAGCGCACGGTACAAAGATTACAATCTTCTGATGCTGCTTTGCCTGATGTCCGGAATCGTTGTGATTCTGTGCAATATGGCGGCACAGATCATCAACGAGAGAATTGATCCGCGGATGCGGGAGAAAGAAGCGGCAGAAACATCGGAGGTAATGATGCTGTGACAGAAAAAACACAATTATTTCAATTTGCAGGAGAGAGGCCTGCAGAAAAAACAGAAGCAGAAAAAAAGAAAAAATGGTATCAGGACCGGCCGGTGGCAGCAGAGCTTTTTCTGGGTCTTCTTGTGCTGAGCTGCCTTTTCTGTGGGCAGATCATGACGAAGGATCCCTCGTATATGGATCTGAAAAACTGTTCCGTCATGCCGTGCCGGGAATTTCTGTTTGGAACCGATACGATGGGAAGAGATATTTTCTCGATGATCTGGTACGGCGGCAGAATATCGCTGGCGATCGGTCTGCTTTCTACGCTGATTTCCACTGTGATTGCCGTTCTCTTCGGCGCAGTCAGCGGATGTGCACCGGCGTGGCTGGACGCGCTTCTGATGCGGCTGACCGAGATCTTTTTGTCGGTGCCGAATCTTCTTCTTGTCATTTTTCTTCTGGCTGCTGCGGGAAAATCCAATGTGATTACGATTTCTGCCGTGATCGGAATGACAAGCTGGACAAGCATTGCAAAGGTTGTGCGGACCGAAGTACGGCAGATCCGGAACAGTGAATACGTGATTGCGTCGCGCTGTATGGGAGGCAGTTTTTTCTATATTTTATGGCACCATCTGGCACCGAACTTTTTTTCGTCTATTATGTTTATGGTGGTTATGAACATCCGAAGTGCGATTGTAGCAGAATCCACACTGAGTTTTATGGGAATCGGTCTTCCGCTGGAGGTGATTTCCTGGGGCAGCATGCTGTCACTTTCGGAAAAAGCGTTGATGACAAAGGCATGGTGGATCATTCTGATCCCGGGTGTTTTTCTGATTGTGACGCTGCTTAGTTTTACAAGCATTGGAAATTATCTGCGGAAGCAGGCAAACAGAAAACAGAGAAATCTGTGAGCTGTTCAGAGAGGCTGCGGTCTGTGGGGAATCCCTGCAGACTGCAGCTTTTTTGTCTTGCAATCAAATACAGGGATTGCTATAGTGAAAAGCAGAAAGAGTATTTTTAATACCTAAAAAACAGCGGGAGGAGAAGGAAATGCTGAAGAGTCAGGAAATGCGGAAACTTGCACCGGAGATGGATCCGCTCCGGATTGGAACAGGATGGAAAAAAGAGGATCTTGAAAAACCGCAGATTATGGTGGAGAGTACGTACGGGGACAGCCACCCGGGAAGCGGCCACTTAAATCTGCTGGTCGAGGAAGTGCGGAAAGGCGTTGCGGAAGCGGGGGGCTTCGGGGCGCGGTATTTCTGCACCGACATCTGTGACGGCGAGAGCCAGGGAACGGACGGCATCAACTACAGTCTTGCGAGCCGCGAGATGATCGCCAATATGATCGAGATCCACGCGAATGCGACACCGTTTGACGGCGGCGTCTATCTGTCGAGCTGCGACAAGGGTATGCCGGGCAATCTGATCGGCCTTGCGCGTGTCGATATTCCGGCGGTTGTTGTGCCGGGCGGAACGATGAATGCGGGACCGGAGATGCTGACACTGGAGCAGCTTGGCATGTACAGCGCAAAATTTGAGCGCGGTGAGATCGACGAGGAGAAGCTCGACTGGGCGAAATGCAATGCCTGCCCGAGCTGCGGTGCCTGTTCGTTTATCGGAACGGCATCCACGATGCAGATCATGGCGGAGGCACTCGGCCTCGCCCTGCCTGGAAGCGCTCTGATGCCGGCGACAAGCCCGGATCTTCTGGCATATGCACAGGAGGCAGGCAGCCAGGCGGTAAAACTGGCACAGATGGAGCATATGCGGCCAAGCGATCTTGTGACGAAAGAGAGTTTTGAGAATGCGATTCTTGTCCACGCGGCAATTTCGGGAAGCACAAACTGCCTGCTGCACATCCCGGCCATTGCGCATGAGTTCGGCATCGAGATTACCGGCGACACATTCGATCGTCTGCACCGCAACGCGCGGTATCTGCTCGATGTCCGCCCGGCGGGAAGATGGCCGGCAGAGTGCTTCTATTATGCGGGCGGCGTTCCGGCGATTATGGAAGAAATCAAAGATCATCTGCATCTCGATGTGATGACAGTGACCGGAAAGACACTGGGTGAAAATCTGGCGGAGCTTCGTGAAAATGGATTTTATGAGAAGTGCAGCGGATGGCTCGCAAAATTTAATGAGCGGTATGGAACTTCGATTACAAAAGAAGATATTATCCGCCCGTATGACAAGGCGATCGGAACGGACGGCAGCATCGCTGTTCTGCGCGGAAACCTTGCGCCGGAGGGAGCCGTCATCAAGCACACGGCCTGCCCGAAAGAAATGTTCCACGCCGTCCTCCGTGCCCGACCGTTCGACAGCGAGGAGGAGTGCCTCGATGCCGTGCTGAAACATAAGGTTCAGAAAGGCGACGCCGTCTTCATCCGCTACGAAGGCCCGAAAGGCAGCGGTATGCCGGAGATGTTCTATACTTCCGAGGCAATCAGCAGCGACAAAGAGCTTGGAAAGAGCATCGCGCTTATCACCGACGGCCGTTTCTCCGGCGCCTCCACCGGCCCGGTCATCGGCCACTGCAGTCCCGAAGCTGTAGACGGCGGCCCGATCGCACTCGTCGAGGAAGGGGATTTGATTGAGATTGATGTGAAGGAACGAAAACTTAACATCATCGGAATCGCAGGAGAACGCAAGTCCATGGAAGAAATTGATGCGATCTTAAAAGAACGCCGCCGGAACTGGAAACCGCGCGAGCCGAAATACAAAAAAGGCGTACTCCGTCTTTTCAGCCTCCACGCAGCAAGCCCGATGAAAGGGGCGTATCTGGAATACTAAAAATACTTGCGTTTTTCTGGGATGGTCTTTAGAAGTTAAGGCAGAGCAAAAAATGGAGGAAGGAGCAACAGAAAAACAAGTGAAAGAAAATACCTAAAAAACAAACTGTTCCTGTATAATGTTGCATCTCTTCAGAAAATGGTCGGAAGTCCAGATTCTGTCCAGAAGAATGTGGTGCTGGAGAACAATTCGCTGTCGGCGGAGCAGATTACCGGTGTGGAAAACCGAAAGAGCAAGGCAGGCGAAGCCGTTCTTCCGGTACTGCGCAGTGTTTCGCTGTTTCTTCTCGGGCTGCTTGGCGTGCTTCTGATTCTGCTGACGCTGCTTGTGATTGCGGCGGAGGCGGCGCGGATCATCTGCCTTGGACAGGCGGCAAAGAAACAGCAGCAACCGATGCAGAACTCGCCCGCAGATTTCCGGCGGTCGAGCCAGGCGAATATACGCGTGTCTGCCATCTGATCGAGAAACATATCTACGGTGAGATTCTGCTGTCTCCTTATGAGGAACGTACGCTGAACCATTTTCTGGAAAAGCTGATGGAGCCGGTACCGGGCTGCAGCTGGAAAATGCGGCTGAAGCTGCGCTATGCGTGTCTGCGCCGTGTGAATACGAAGAAAAAGAAGAGAAAGCACAGCGCTTTCCAGCAAAAATAAGGGTTAGGAAAACAAATGAAAAGAGGGATTTTACCATGAAATTTGTAACATTTAATATTCGCTGTGATTTTGGCCAGGATGGAGCCAATAATTTTATCTACCGCAGACCGCTGATTCTGGAAAAAATCAGACAGGAAAAGCCGGATATCATCGGTTTTCAGGAGGTACTGCCGCATGTGGCTGCCTGGCTGAAGGAAAATCTGACGGAATATTACATTGCCGGATGTGGAAGAGAAAAGGATCTGACCGGTGAGGCAATGATCATTGCCTATCGGAAAGAACGTTTTCAGAGTGTGAGCCTGGAAACCTTCTGGCTGTCACCGACACCGTACGTGCCGGGATCCCGCTATCCGGTACAGAGTATGTGCCCGCGTACTGCGACGGATGTGGTATTTGAGGATATGGAGACCGGAAAAGTGTTCCGCGTCATCAACACCCATCTGGATCACGAGTGCGCCGGGGCGAGAAAGCTTGGCCTGGAGCAGATTCTCGCACATCTGAGAGCAGAGAAAGCATTTGCCGATGTGCCGGTGATTCTTAGCGGCGACTTCAATGCCGAGCCGGACAGCGAAGAGATGAAACCGCTGAGGGAAACTGCCGGTCTTGTGAATGCGACGGAAGGAATCGGCATTACCTTCCACAACTATCATCGCGATGATCCGAATGATCCGCAGTGCTCGATTGACTACATCATTCTCAAAGGGGACTGGGAACTGAAAAAGGTGGAAAAATGGACGGAGCAGAAGGACGGTGTGTGCCTTTCTGATCATTATCCGATCTGTGCGGAACTTATTTAAAATATGGATGCAAGAGGCGGCCGCCGGGAGAAAAAATCTTCTGGCGGCGTTTTTTTACGATAGTTATAGGAAAAACTTATAACAAGTCAAAGAAAAAAGGGAATATACAAACGCCGCATTTTCTGTTATGATAGGTTACGTTACAAAACCTATCAGATTAGTATAGAAAGAAAAATTACGAAATAACAGGAGATTATTCATATGGCAAGAGGAATTGACACAAAATGTATCCATTTAGAAGAAGACGAAGGACAGTGTAGCCACTACGGCGCACTCAGCTACCCGATTTATCAGACCGCAACGTATGCGCATCCGGGCGTAGGACAGAGCACCGGATTTGATTACAGCAGACTGCAGAACCCGACCAGAGAGCATTTGGAGAAGATGGTGGCTGCACTGGAAAACGGAATTGATGCGTTTGCATTAAGCTCCGGCATGGCAGCGATCTCTCTTCTGATGGAAATGTTCCGCCAGGGCGACCACATCATTGCGGATTCCGATCTGTACGGCGGAAGCATTCGTCTGTTCCACAACGTCAACGAGAAAAACGGCGTCGAGTTTTCCAGCATCGACTGCTGCCGTGATGACGTGGAGAGTTATGTGAAAGAAAATACAAAAGCAATCTACATCGAAACTCCGACGAACCCGATGATGAACGTAACCGACATCCGAAAGATGGCGGATATTGCAAAACGCCACAACCTGATTCTGATTGTGGACAACACCTTTATGTCCCCGTATTTTCAGAATCCGCTCGATCTCGGTGCGGACGTTGTGATTCACAGCGGCACGAAATACCTGAGTGGCCACAACGATACACTGGCAGGCTTTATCGTGACGAACCGCGAAGATATTCAGGAAAAACTGCGTTTCCTGATCAAGACAACAGGTGCAGGCCTTGCTCCGTTTGACTGCTGGCTGGTACTGCGCGGCATGAAGACGCTTGGCATCCGCATGGAACGCTCCCAGGAGAATGCAGAACAGATTGCCGCATGGCTGCAGCAGCAGAAAGCAGTCACAAGAGTGATTTATCCGGGACTGCCGGATCACCCGGGCCATGAGATTATGAAAAAACAGGCAAGAGGCTTCGGTGCCATGCTGACAATCCAGCTCGAGAGCAAAGAGTTTGCCCTTGCCATTCTGGAAAAGGTAAGAATGATCCGTTTCGCAGAGAGCCTCGGCGGCGTGGAGACACTCGTTACGTATCCGACGACGCAGACACATGCCGATGTGCCGAAGGAAATCCGTGAGCGGAACGGAATTACGGAGAGCACCCTTCGCTTCTCTGTTGGAATTGAAAATATCGAGGACCTGATCGGCGAGCTTGAGAAGGTTTTTGCAGAAATTGAGGAAGAGAAAAATGACGGAAAGAAATCTTGATTTTGACAGAATCATCAACCGAAAAAATACAGACTGTTTAAAATATGACTTCGCAGTAAAACGCGGTATGCCAGCCGACGTGCTGCCGCTGTGGGTGGCGGACATGGACTTTGAGACATCCTCCTACATCGAGGATGCGCTGGTAGAGCGTGCGAAAATGGGCATTTACGGCTACAGCGATGCGCAGACTCCGTATTTTGAGGCCGTTGCGGGATGGATGAAACGCCATCACAACTGGGAGCCGAAAGAAGAATGGCTGATCAAAACGCCGGGCGTTGTATTTGCACTTGCGATGGCAGTCAAAGCTTACACCGCGCCTGGGGATGCCGTGCTGATCCAGTCACCGGTTTACTATCCATTTTCGGAAGTCATTGCGGATAACGGCAGAAGAGTTGTCAGCAGCACGCTGGTGCTCGGCAATGATAACCGCTATCACATGGATGTGGCGGATTTCGAGGAGAAGCTGAAAGCTGAAAACGTGAAGCTCTTTTTCCTCTGCAATCCGCACAACCCGGTCGGAAGAGTCTGGACGAAAGAGGAGCTGACGGCGATCGGCGATCTCTGCGTGCAGTACGGCGTGACCGTTGTAAGTGATGAGATCCATGGAGATTTCATTTTTAAGGGCGAGCATCAGGTGTTTGCTGCGATCAAAAAAGAGTACGAGGACATCACGATCACCTGCACCGCGCCGAGTAAGACATTCAATCTGGCAAGTATGATGATGTCAAACATCTTTATCGCCAACCCGGAACTCCGTGCGAAATTCCGGAAACAGCTCGATGCAGCCGGAACGAGCCAGCTTGGTGTGATGGGTCTGGTGGCATGCGAGACGGCATATAATAAGGGCGAGGAGTGGTATGAGGCAATGCTTTCCTATGTGAAGGCAAATGCAGAATTTACAAGGCAGTATGTGGAGGAGCAGATTCCGGGCGTGAAGATGATCGACCTGGAGGGAACATATCTCGTATGGCTCGATTTCCGCGAGACGGGGCTTTCTGTCGACGAACTGGAAGACCTGATCATCAACAAGGCGAAGCTGTGGCTCGACAGCGGCAAGATCTTCGGAGACTGCGGTCGCGGCTTCCAGCGGATCAACATCGCCTGCCCGCGCGCAACCCTGACCGAGGCACTGGAGCGGATTCGGGATGCGATGAAAAGCAGATAAAGCCACACCGATGAGATGCGTAGCATTTTGGAAGTTGGCTCTGAACAGTGACGAAAACATGTTGAAAAGGCGCAGCTTACGGAACATCTTTTTGGGAGATATGATTTTTTTTGTGTCTCCGGTAGAGAAAGAAGAAAGCTGCGCCTCCGCATATCAAAACGAGTACTTTCACCGGAATCTGATATACCGGATACACAGAGGTATAAATGCAATGATATTCTGGCGAAGAAACTTCGCTTTCCTCAGCAGGGCTCGGGCTCCAGGAAAAAGATGCCAGAATTCGAAAATATTTTTTATCAGAAGAAAACTGGCTATAAGGAAGATAAAAATCTGGGTTTCCAGGCGTTGTGATTTTCCGTTCCAGCGTCCAGGGTTCTTCCGTGCTGTTCCGAGTCCACAATTCTGCTTTTTCTAATTCAAAAAGATACATCAGTGGATCTGTCTCCAGACGGATAAAGTCTTCTTTCGCAGTTCTTACCTGGGTTATATTTTGAAAATCGAAAACTGTCTGATATAACAAAGAACGATCTGATTTTTCCTGATAGGTGAGTACATTTGCGGCATACAGATCTTGGAAACTTTTTGTCTTTTCAGATCGTTTAAAAAAATAGAAATCGATAGGTTTGGAAGAAGTTTTTCGATACTCGTTTTCTAAACTGGATTCTATTGGCGAAGCATTTTCTGGTACGTTTTCTTTTAAAAAAGAGCACAATACCGTATCGTCATTTTCGAATGCAGTGTCTGCTTTGACTGGAACAGAAAAACAGAATAACAGGGTGAAAAATAAAAATTTGATTTTTTTCATAATGAGTTACCTCTTATTTATGGCTTTATTCAGTTGATGCCGGATTTAAAAGTTTTTTTGAATGGTTGTTCTGTACTTTTTGTTCCTGCAATTCCTAAAACATTCATAATCTGCCCGTTTTTCTACGAGTAATGGCGACTTGCTCATGATTTTACTTAAATTACTTGAAAATACCTTAAACACAATTTGCCTATCAGAGAAATTTGTGCTTCTGGATAGGCAAATTGTTACTTTGAAAGAGTAATTAGAAATTAAATGTACTTGTATGTGGTGAATGAAAGTTTAATAACTTAGGTTCATTGTTTTATATGCAGTATAGGCTGTTCCTGATGGAGAGTAGCTAATTCCACCACCGTTGTAGGAAAAAGAGATACTGTAGCCGGTTTTCTGGGGATTATATAAGTATCCCATTACAATTCTTTTATCACTGCTATTACCTGCAGTAGCGTGACAGTATGTAACACCTTTAAGCTTCATGGCATAGTCGGGTGTTCCTAGTTGACTCCCTGAAAATTCAGCACCAGATAATTGCTGATTATTTGCAGTAAGAGTTCCACCGACTTTCCAATCGTTCATAGTATTATCTTTGTACCATAATTTTCCACCATATTCATACGGTCTCATAGCAGCGCCTAATTGAAAAGAAAAACTGTCTTTTCCGCGAGGTTGTTTATTAGAAGTAAACTCGTATGTTGGATAGATATAAATGGTTGATGCATTTTTAAAAGCTGATGCAGTAAAGGAAATACCGGTTAAAGTTTCGCTACTGAGTATCGATATTTGATTTTCGATATTTGAATTAATATATTCAAAATGTTTACCTCCACTTTTTAAGTCATCCACAATGAACTGCATGACGTCATCATCCAGCTTTTCTATTTCCTTTTGTGGCATTCCGGTTTTTAATAGATATGCTTTGTTAGATAGAACAACATTATTATCTGCCTTTACATTGCAAATTACCATATTTAAGGACAGAATACAACAAATAAAAAATGCAAGACATGTTTTTAATTTTTTCATGATGAGTGGTCTCCTTTCATAAGTATTGTTGGATGGTTTTAGTTTTTTATTTATCCTTAGATTAGTGCACTATCTGAAAAGTAAATTCGTTCGTTAATATGGATGATAAAATAGAAAATTAATAAAAATGATTGTAATTATTATATAAATATATGAAAAATAAATCAATAGTCAAAAAACATATAAATAAATATATGAATTTGTAAAAAACAACGATTTTGTAAAAAGAATGTAATTTTAGAGAGATATATACGTATAAAAAAATAAAACGTGATTTTAATTTGCAGTGATATGGATTCTATGATATAGTGTGGTAAAGTGATGCTGTGAAAAAAAACAAAACCCCGTCGGCAAACAAGGCGGGCAGCGCAGGAAAGGGGATTATAACAATGTATATTACATGCCTGGACGTAGAAGGAGTACTGGTACCGGAGATCTGGATCGCGTTTGCAGAGGCAAGCGGAATCCCGGAACTCAAAAAAACGACACGCGACGAACCGGATTACGATAAACTGATGAGATGGAGACTTGGAATCTTAAAAGAGCACGGCCTGGGACTGAAAGAGATTCAGGCTACGATTGAGAAGATTGATCCACTGCCGGGCGCAAGAGAGTTCCTCGACGAGCTGCGCACCTTCTCCCAGGTGATCCTGATCAGCGACACCTTCACGGAGTTTGCCGCACCGCTGATGAAAAAACTCGGCTATCCGACCCTGTTCTGCAACTCCCTGGAAGTCGCAGACGACGGAGAGATCACCGGCTTTAAGATGAGAGTCGAGCAGTCGAAGCTCACCACGGTCAAAGCACTGCAGTCTATCGGATTCGAAACGATCGCAAGCGGCGATTCCTATAATGACCTCGGCATGATTCAGGCAAGCAAGGCAGGATTCCTGTTCCGCTCGACCGATAAGATCAAAGCCGACTATCCGCAGATCCCGGCGTATGAGACGTATGAGGAGCTGCTTGGAGCGATCAAAAAGGCAATGGAGAAATAAGTATAAATACGTTTATAAAAAATGCAGAGAACCGAAAAAACAGGTTCTCTGCATTTTTTAATTATTTTTTTAATTCCGCAGACCGCTGCTCACCAAGTTTGATGCATTCCTGAATCCACTGCAGTGCAGCTTCTTCCCGGTACACCGCGCCGCGCAGGACGAGATAATCCGAAAACGCGCGGTCATCTGTGGGAGGGATTTCATCAAACTTTTTCTGGTTTTCCAGCAGATGTTCCAGATGCTTCTGATGCTGGGAAAGCTGGTCGGCAAGAAAACGCTGCTGAAAATCCGGCGAAGCGCCGTCGAGGAAGAAGAGCCGCAGGCGGGATTCATCCTTGGATGCCGTCTGGATCGGGCAGAGCGTTTCTTCCCATTCCGAAAAATCGCGCCGTCCTTCATCGGTGATCGTATAGACCTTCTTCTCCAGCACATTTCCCGTGATTTCCACCCGATACTGGATCAGCCCCTCGGCGTTCAGTGATTTCAGTTCCGGATAAATCTGGCTGTGCTTTGCATTCCAGAATTCAAATAAGGTTGTCTCAAATTCTTTCGACAGTTCATAGCCTGTCATTTCATTTCGGTTCAAAAGTCCGAGAATCGCATATTTCAAAGTTCCCATTCGCATGAAACTCCTTTATCCAAATAATTTTTCAAAACCGTTTTGCTTTTGTGTTTTTGAGTATAGCACAGCTTCACCGGAAAATCCACAGAAAAAATAAGTAAAATAAAACATGTAAAAGTTGACATGTTTTGCGGTTGGTGATAAGATAACAAAGAATTACAATTATGAGGAAAGGATTTGAACTGCACCTATGACAAACAACAAAAAAGACCTTCTGAAACGTTACCTGATTTTTCTTGCGGGACTGTTTGTAAACTCCCTCGGGGTTGCACTCATCACCAAAGCAAATCTCGGAACGTCTCCGATCTCTTCGATCCCTTACGTATTAAGTCTTAACTTTGCATTATCTCTCGGAAACTTTACGATCATCTTCAGCATCCTGCTGATCGTTCTCCAGATTGTGATTCTCGGAAAGAATTTCAAACCGGAATCCCTTCTTCAGATCCCGGTATCCATTGCCTTTGGATTTTTCATTGATTTCAGTATGATTCTGTTAAACGCACTGAATCCGCAGATGTATGCGGCAAAAGTTGCTTATCTTCTGATCGGATGTCTGATCCTCGGCGTCGGTGTTTACATGGAAGTGCTCGCTGATGTTGTCATGCTGCCGGGCGAATCCTTTGTCCGCGCGGTTGTTGCCAGATGGGAAACGGAGTTCGGTGTGACGAAAATCGCATTCGATGTTTCGATGGCCGTCATTGCCGCTGCCGCTTCGTTCTTCCTGGCGCGTGAGCTGAACGGTGTCCGCGAGGGAACCATCGTAGCAGCCCTTCTGGTCGGATTCATTGCCAGAACGATTGGCAAAAAACTGCATTTCCTTCCGGGGATGCTGTTTGAATAAAAAAAAATGGGGTATTTTACAGATTTAAAAAAGAGGAGGAAGCAAAAATGAAATACGATTACCCACACCTTTGCAGCCCGATTACCATTGCAGGAAAGACCTTCCCGCACCGCATGTTTTCCGCACCGATGGGCGGAACTGATATCACGAACGACGGATGTATCGGACCGAAGTCCGCAGCATTCTATGAGCTTCGCGCAAAGGGCGGAGCAGCAGCTGTCACCGTCAGCGAGTGCATGGTACACCCGGTAACCGATGGTTCCCATGCGTATCATCTGGATACCGCAGTCTTAAATTCCCTGGCATCTGCAACGTACGCTGCCGATGCAATTTCCCGCCACGGCGCTGTGCCGAGCCTGGAGCTGTCCCATTCCGGTATGTATGCCGGAACTTACATGACCGATAAAACGAGACAGCACGAAATGTGCCAGTGGGGCCCGTCCGACACGACACGCCCGGACGGCGTACCGGTCCGCGCACTGTCGAAAGAGCAGATTGATGAGATCGTACAGGCATACGGAACGGTAGCAGGCCTTGCCAAACGCGCCGGTTTCGAGATGATCATGATCCACGGCGGCCACGGCTGGCTGATCAACCAGTTCCTCTCCCCGTATTTCAACCACAGAACCGATGAGTACGGCGGAAGCCTGGAAAACCGCTGCCGCTTTGCCTGTCAGGTACTCGATGCCGTCCGCGCCGCTGTCGGCCCGATGTTCCCGATCGAGTTCCGTTTCAGCGGTTCCGAGCTGTTCGAGGGCGGCTATGATCTGGAAGAAGGTGTCCGCATCGCACAGACATTGGAGTCCCGCATCGATCTGCTTCACGTTTCCGCCGGAACGTATCAGAGAGGCTTCGGCGATACGCATCCGTCGATGTTCAAAGACCACGGATGCAACGTTTACCTCGCAGCCGAGATCAAAAAACACGTTTCCATTCCGGTCGCAACGATCGGCGGTCTGAATGATCCGGCGCAGATGGAAGAGATCATCGCATCCGGAAAAGCCGATGTTGTTTACATGGCAAGAGCCCTTCTCGCAGATCCATTCCTGCCGCGCAAAGTCATGGAAAACCGTTCCGAAGATATCGTGCACTGCCTGCGGTGCTTCACCTGTATGGCAGAGCGTGCGGCAACCGGCACGAGACGATGCACCGTCAATCCGCTGATCGGAAGAGAGATGGAGGGCGATGAAGTACAGCCGGCTCTGGTGAAGAAAAAAGTCCTCATCGCAGGAGGAGGCCCTGGAGGACTGTATGCGGCATGGACTGCAGCAAGAAGAGGCCACAGCGTGGTGCTCTGCGAGAAAGAAGTAGCGCTCGGCGGTATCTTAAAGAGCGAAATTGCCCTGCCGTTTAAACGGGAAATGTTCGCGCTGACCGAGACCTACGAGCGTTTCGCAAGAAATGCAGGTGTGGAAATCCGCTTCAACACCGAGGTAACACCGGAGTACGTCGAGAAAGAAGCACCGGATGCCCTCATCATCGCCGCAGGCTCCCGTCCGCTTGTTCCGCCGATCAAAGGCATGGATGGAGAGCAGGTTGTCGTTGTCAATGAGCTGTACCGCAATCTCGACAAGATTTCCGACAAAGTCGTTGTCATGGGCGGCGGCCTCGCCGGATGCGAGTGTGCGATCTCTCTTGGCATGGAAGGAAAAGAAGTTCAGCTCGTCGAAATGCGCGACGCCCTCGCCCCGGATGCAAACGTCCGCCACCGCCCGCTGCTCTTAAAAGAAATCGAAAAACAGGTCAAAGCCGTCCACACCGGTTACCGCGCCGAGGAGATCACCCCGGAAGGCGTATGGTGCACCGATGCGAATGGGGAGCGCCACCTCGTAGAAGGAACCACCGTCATCTGCGCCCTCGGCCAGAGAGCAAGAACCGACGTTGTAGAGCAGCTCCGTAATACCGCGCCGTTTGTACGCGTGATCGGAGACGCAAGACGTGTATCTACCATCACCAATGCCGTATATCAGGGGTATCATGCGGCGCTGGATATTTAATCAAGAATAGAAATTTTGGAAATGCTGTACCATGGAAAAAGAATCCGTGGTGCAGCATTTTTTAAAAGATAAAGTCTACCAATCCGCGTTTTTTCCGTGTATAATGAATGTATCAGTCAGAAAAAATGTGAACAGGAGGACGCCATGGGAAGATTTTTAAATCCGGGAAATGAAGCATTTTCGGAAGTCATTCATTCGGAAATTTATGTAGATAAAACACCGCTTCTGGAATACACCAATAAAGTAATCAGTACGACATCAAAATTTATCTGCAGCAGCCGTCCCAGACGTTTTGGAAAGTCGATTACAGCGGAGATGCTGTCAGCATACTACAGCAAGGGCTGTGATTCCAGAGCACTGTTTGCAGATTATGCGATTTGCAAGGCTTCGTCTTTTGAAAAACATCTGAATCAGTACGATGTCATTCATTTTGATGTACAATGGTGCATGATGGACGCCGGGAATGCGGATCAGGTTGTGGAATATATCAATCATGGAATACTGCAGGAACTGAAGGAAAAATACGGAGAGTTGATTCCGGATACGGTAAAAACTGCTTATGGTGCGATGTCTTATATCAAGGCTGCCAGCGGAAACAAATTTGTTGTCATCATCGATGAATGGGATGTACTGATCCGTGATGAGGCACAGAATCATAAAGTACAGGAAAAGTATATTGATTTTCTGCGTGGCATGTTTAAAGGGTCAGAACCGTCAAAATATATTGCATTGGCGTATCTGACAGGAATTCTGCCGATCAAGAAATTAAAGACACAGTCCGCTCTCAACAATTTTGAAGAATTTACCATGCTGGATGCAGGAAGAATGGCACCGTATGTTGGCTTTACAGAAGAGGAAGTGCATGATTTATGCGACAGGTACGGACAGATCTATGAGCAGGTGAAATTATGGTATGATGGATATTCTCTGGAAGGGTATCAGGTATATAATCCAAAAGCCGTTGTCAGCCTGATGCTGAATGGAAAATATAAAAGCTACTGGTCCAATACCGGCAGCTATGAAGCAATCGTGCCACTGATTAACATGAATTTCGACGGACTGCGGGCGGCAATTATAGAAATGATGTCGGGGGCCGCCGTGGATGTGGATGTGACATCTTTCCAGAATGATACCGTAAGCTTCGCCAACCGGGATGATGTACTGACGTATCTGATCCACTTGGGATATCTGGCTTACGATCAGGACAGGGAGCAGGTTTTTATTCCAAATGAGGAAATCAGACATGAATTAAACAATGCGGTGAAACGCAATAAATGGAATGAAATGATTACTTTTCAGAAGGAATCCGCAGATTTGCTGGATGCAACCCTGGATATGGATGAAAAAGCGGTAGCAGATGGGATAGAGCGAATTCATCAGGAGTACAGTTCGGTGATCCAATATAATGATGAAAATTCCCTGAGCAGCGTGCTTACGATAGCATATTTAAGCTCTATGCAGTATTATTTCCAACCCGTAAGAGAGCTACCGACCGGACGCGGTTTTGCAGATTTTGTTTATCTTCCGAAACCGGAATACAGAACAAGTTATCCGGCGCTGCTGGTAGAACTTAAGTGGAACAAAAGCACAGATACTGCCATAGAGCAGATCTGGGATAAAAAATATCCGGATTCTATTCTGGAATATACAGGAAATATTCTTCTGGTGGGAATTAACTACAATAAAAAGACGAAAGAACATGAGTGCAGGATTGAAAAGATAAAAAGATAGAAAACCGAATGCTGAGAGGAAAAACGTCATATCATGGACAACGGAATTCATGATATGACGTTTTTGTAAATATTTCAGTCGATACGAAATAGGAATGAACGATTAGATTTTAGAAATTTTTTTAAAAAAGTCCTTGACCGGTAGCAACTCCCGGGTGATAAGCTAAAGCTACAAAGACAGGGAAATAACAAAATATCACACATCAAAATAAAACAGGGAGGTTATGATGATGAACTTTACATTAAGCAATCAGGTGCAGATTCCGGCAGTGGGAATCGGAACCTTTATGATGACACCAGATCAGGCAGAGCAGGCGGTTGTGGACGCATTAGCCTGCGGATACCGCATGATCGACACTGCACAGGCTTACATGAATGAGCGCGCGGTCGGACGCGGAATCAAAAGATCCGGTGTGGCAAGAGAGGACATTTTCATCTCCACCAAAATCTGGGCAAGCCAGTATCTGACAGAAGGAACCGTAGAAAAGAGTCTGGAACTGCTTGGAACCGACTACATCGATCTGATGTTTATCCATCAGCCTGCAGGTGATTTCATGGCAGGATACCGTAAACTGGAAACGGTAGCGATCCGTCCGATGGTAAACCAGATTGAAATGCATCCGTACTTCGCACAGGAGTCTGCATTAAAAGTCATGGAAGAGTACCAGATCGTGCCGGAGGCATGGGCACCGCTCGGCGGAGGACGCCACAATCCGTTTGACAACGAGATGGTAAAAGAAATCGCTGCCGCACACGGAAAGACCGTAGGACAGGTTGTTCTGCGCTGGAATGTGCAGCGCGGCGTTGTGGTCATTCCGAAATCGGTTCACAAAGCGAGAATCGAAGAGAATTTCCAGATATGGGATTTTACACTGACTGAAGAGGAGATGCAGAAAATCAGTTCACTGGATCTTGGCTATCAGGGAACTGCGGTCAAGCATTTTGATCCGGAATTTGTTAAAATGTGCAATATCAGAAAGATCCACGAATAAAACAGGGCGGTTTGGTTTCCAACTGCTGTAAGATCATTTTTGCACAGGCAGACGTTGCGTTCCTGGATCCAGAATATTCGATGTCTGTACCATTCCAGTAGGTCATTTCCGGTGCGTTTGATACCTTAAGCCGTGCAATGGAAACATATTTCGGCAAACCGGAGGAAAACAATCTGTCCGATGATATCAATGAGGCACTTGCGGCAGAACTGCTGAAAGGAAAAACATATAACTCTTAAAATTTCTTGCAGGATTTCACCCTGTGTGGTACATTATAGTTATGAATTGCGGTGGCCGTCTTCGGACAACACCTTGAAAGAGCCTGATGCGTCGGGCTCTTTTTATTATAGGTTTTAGCTTGCTTATTTAATTGAAGTGGCTAACATGGGGCTGCCCTTGGTGTGCAAGAAGTAGAAAGCAATAAAATAAAAACAATAATGACAATATCTAAGCCAGAGGCCTAGGTGTTATTTTTAGCAAGTATTATTGCAGAATATCAGGTGCTTATTATAACAAATAGAAAGAGGAAATGAGACAGGGGAAAAGAATGAAGAAAAAAACAACAATATTATTACTGGCAGGGAGTCTGATGATAGCTGGAATAGCTGCTCTCCTGTACCAGAGCCAGAACAGCAGAAATCAGATCCGTCATTATACGGCCTTTTTTTCAACAACAGGGGAAGAGATCACTTCGGATAATGATATGAAAAAGAAGATCGCTGAACAGATCGGAGCCGATTGTGAAGAAACATGGCTGAAAGGACAGACAAAGGATAATGCACTGAATGCTTATATTGCAGCCGGCGAGTATCCGGATTTTATTTCCGGCGAAAGTAAATTATATGATGCAGGAGCACTGATTCCCATTGACGAATACTGGGACAATTATCCCAATATAAAAAATTATCTGACAGAGGAACAGTGGGACCTGTTTCGGCAGGCAGACGGACATATCTACTGGATTCCACAATTCGGAGTTTCACAGGGACAGGACACGGAAGTAATCCACAGCGGAGAAGCTTTCTGGATTCAGACAAGAGTTTTGAAATGGGCAGACTATCCGGAAATCACGACGGTGGATGAATATTTTGATCTTCTGGAACGGTATCAGGAAGCAAATCCCTGCCTGGAAAATGGAACACCGAATATTCCGTTTGCTATTTTATGCGATGACTGGAGATACTTTTGTCTGGAGAATGTTCCTCAATTTCTGGATGGATATCCGAATGATGGGAGCTGCATCGTAGATCCAGATACACTGCAGGTCATTGACTATAATACAACACCGACAGCCAAAAGATACTATCAGAAATTAAATGAAGAATACAAAAAAGGAATGATCAGCCCGGAAACATTTCTGGATACTTATGAAGAATATCTGGACAAACTATCCACAGGTGCTGTTCTTGGCATGGTAGATCAAAGATGGCAGTTTTATTATGCCATACAGACAGCGTATGATTCCGGAAATCTGCGCAGTTATGGATGTGATTATGTGCCACTTCCGATAACAATAGACAAAAAAGTAAAGAATCAGTGGCATACGGCAAGATCAGCAGAGCTGGATACCGCGTCAGGACTTTCTATTACCATTTCCTGTGAAGACCCGGAAGGGGCAATGCAGTTTGTAAATAACCTCCTTGATCCGGAGATTACGAAATTACGTTTCTGGGGAGAAGAAAATCTGGATTATTCGATAGACGAAAACGGAATATTTTATCTGAATGAGGAGCAGGGCGTAAGGGTAAATGATCAGAAACTGAAAAAGACGCATTTTTGTACATATTCCTATTTTCCAAGGAGTGAAGGAATGCTGTCAGATGGAATCAATGCATTTTCGCCGGAAAATCAACCGGCAGAATTCTGGAAAAGCCAGCCCTGGGATATACAGGAATGTTTTGAGGCGTATGGAGTAACAAACTATGTAGATATGCTTGGGAGAAATGATGCGCCGGGAGTGTGGTATCCCATGTATTCGTATACCAATTCACTGACATCAAATACACAGGCAGGACAGACACTGGAACGGATGGATGAAGTAAAACACCGGTGGCTTCCGCAGGTGATTCTGGCACAGAATTTTGAAGAAACATGGAATTCCTATATGGAAGCATACAACGCATGCGATCCACAGAGCTATTTTGAGGATTTACAGAAAGAGCTCAATCAACGAATGAACAAAAAGAATAGCAATTTTTGCATATTGAATGACAAGAACTAAATAGTCCGAAGGCCCCTATTTGTTTACAATGGTGATAACCAGTAAACAGATGGGGGCTTTTTATAAAATACGGGAGGGAATCCTATGAGAATTTGTCTGGAGCAAAGTGCCTTTCCGGGCGTAATCAGAGTTACGGAAAAGGTAGCACACGATGTGGAACTTGTATCGGGAAAGAAACCGCAGATTCTGGTAGAAAAAGAGATACCGGAAACACTGGAAAGCAGCGGGGAGGACTGGACGATCATTGCCGCGACGAAAGGAAAAAGCAGCTTCCTGAAAAAGCTGGAAGAAGCCGGGAGTGCGGAATTAAAAGAGCTGGAACAAAAGAGAGAATGCTATGCATGGATTTTTCCTGAAATAAAAAACAGGACAAAATCGAACCTTCTTGTAATTGCCGGGAGCGACAAAAGAGGAACGATTTATGGCCTTTTTCATTTATCGGAAATGCTGGGAGTCTCACCGTTTGTCGACTGGTGCGGACTGATGCCGCCAAAGCAGGAAAAGATAGAACTGAGGGAAGACATGGCCTGTATCAGCAAAGAGCCATCCGTCAGATACCGGGGATTTTTTATTAATGATGAATGGCCGGCATTTGGAAACTGGTGCAATCATAATTTTGGCGGCTTTAATGCAAAAGCTTATGATCATGTATTTGAACTTTTACTCAGATTAAAAGGAAATTATCTCTGGCCGGCTATGTGGAGCGCAAGATTTGCAGATGATGGACCGGGTCTCTTAAACGCAGAGCTTGCAGATGAATACGGAATTATTATGGGAATGTCACATCATGAGCCGTGCTTAAGGCAGGGGGAAGAATACAAATATCTTAGGGGAAAGAATTCTGTTTACGGAGATGCCTGGAATTTCAGAACAAACAGAGAGGGGATTACAAAATTCTGGGAAGATGGACTGAAAAGAAGCGGAAAGTTTGAAAATGTGATCACCGTCGGCATGCGTGGAGAAGCGGATACTGCGATCATGGGAAAGAATGCAACACTGGAAGATAATATTCAATTGCTGCGGGATGTACTGAAAACGCAGAAAAAACTGATTCAGGAACATGTCAATCCTGATCTGACCAGGGTTCCGCGTATGATAGCCTTATACAAAGAAGTAGAAGAATTTTTCTATGGAGATGAAAAAACAAAGGGACTGATGGGAGCAGAGGAGTTAGAGGATGTGATTCTGATGCTCTGTGATGATAACTATGGAAATCTCCGGACACTTCCAACAGAAGAGATGCGAAAACACGCAGGCGGCTATGGTATGTATTATCATCTGGACTACCACGGATGGCCGGTTTCCTATGAGTGGATCAACAGTTCTTATCTGCCGAAAATCTGGGAGCAGATGAGTATGGCATACGATTTTGGTGTGCGGGAACTCTGGATGGTAAATGTCGGAGACATCGCCACACAGGAATTTCCACTGAGCTTTTTTCTGGACATGGCGTATGACTTTGATCGCTGGGGAAGCAGGGCGCTTAACTGCACGCAGGAGTACACCAGAAAGTGGGTGAGACAGCAATTCGGTTCTGTGGAAGAAGAGACACAGGACACTATTGCAGACATTTTAGAGCAGTACACAAAAATCATCCACAGAAGAAGGCCGGAAGCACTGAACCCGGAGACGTATCATCCGGTGCAGGAAAAGGAAAGCAGCAGGATCTTCGAAGAAGCAGAGCAGCTTTTGAAAAAACTGCAGGACGTATATGAAACAATTGAAAAAACGAATCCGCAGAATCTGTCCGCATTTATCGCGCTTGTATATTATCCGGCATTTGGGACAATGAATCTTGTGAAGATGCAGATTCTTGCAGGCTGGAATCATTATTATGCTAATCTTGGTGCGGTCTGTGCCAATGATTATGTGGATGAAGTGGAAAGATGCATGGAACAGGATCGAAAAGCTGTGGAAATGTATCATCAGATGGATCAGGGAAGATGGTATGGAATGGGAATGTCACAGCATATTGGATTTACACACTGGAATGAAGATGAATGCAGGAATCCAGTCGTTATGCGGGTCATACCATTAAAGAAAAGATCCATCCTTGTGGCAGCAGACGGCACGGCGCAGCATGCGGAAGGAAGCCCGTGGCTGGATAACACGATGAAATTAAAGGATTTCTTAAATCCGGACTGTACCAGAGCATCCGTCACCCTATATAGCCGGAGTGATTTAAAGGCAGAGTACAAAGTTCTGAAAAAACCGGGCTGGCTGTCTGTGGAGCCGATGGAAGGATGGCTGGATGGCGTGAGCCAGAAGAAAGTGCGGCTGAATCTTACCTTGATAAAACAGAGATTACCGGAAACGAACCAGGATACTATTCAGGATTCGCTCGAGATTGCAACACCGGAAGGAAAATGTGAGATTACAGTGCCGGTTTATACAGGAAATCTACAGGATAAGAAAAATGTATTTGTGGATACAATGGGGTATCTCAGCATCGAAGCGGCACATTATGTAAATTCTGTTCCTGGAAATTACAAAGACAGACAGGTAAAATTTGAAAATCTGCAGGGATATGGAAAGACGAATTCAGCGATGAAGGCATTTCCATCCGATGCCTGCACAGTTCCGGGACAGGATGCGCCGTATCTGGAGTATCAATTTGTTTTGGAAGAAAGCGGAACATATGAAGCAGAATTCTATATGCAGCCATCCAATCCGGTTACCAGAGAGAATCAACTTCTTTATGCGGTCAGGATAAATGAAGAGATGACAGAAACCGTAAACGCAGTGGAGAAAGATTATCAGGTCGGTGATCAGGCAGAGAAATGGGCAGAAGGTGTTCTGAGTCAGATTCGAAGACAAACAGTTTCGATAAAATGCAGAGCAGGGTTCAATACACTTCGGGTCTATCATGTGACACCCGGCTTCGTTCTCGAAAAAATCGTGATTTATCCGATGGGGGAAAAGCCGGAAGAAAGTTATCTTGGACCGGCAGAAACGTATCACGGCAGACAGGAGGAAAAATAAAATATGGCAGGAGCATATGAAACAGGAGTATACCGCAATATTTTTAAAGAGTGTGGATATTCCGAAGAGGAAATTGAAAAAAGAGTGAAAGAAACATTTGAAACAATCTTTTATGGGAGTGAAGAAGAGCGTTTCTATCATGAAGCAGGTGCGGACATGGGATACATGGAGGACACCGGAAATCATGATGTCAGAACGGAGGGCATGTCATATGGAATGATGGTGTGCGTCCAGATGAACCGGAAAAAAGAATTTGACCGTTTATGGAAATGGGTACGGACGTATATGTATATCGAGGATGGTCCGGGAAAAAATTATTTTGCCTGGTCGTGTGCTGTCGATGGTACAAGAAACGCGGACGGACCGGCACCGGATGGAGAAGAATATTTTGCAATGGCGCTCTTTTTTGCTTCAAAGAGATGGGGAGATGGAGAAGGCATTTTCGATTACAGCAGCGAGGCAAGAGCAATTTTACGGGAATGTGTCCATAAGGGAGAGCCAGGGCATCCAGGAGAGCCGATGTGGAATCCGGAAAATCATCTGATCAAATTTGTTACCTCTTTTGAGTTCAGTGATCCATCCTATCATCTGCCGCACTTTTATGAGCTGTTTGCGTTGTGGGCAGATCCCTGCGATCATGAATTCTGGAAAAAGGCAGCGGACGCAAGCCGAAAATATCTTCACACGGCATGTCACTTCCGAACCGGATTATCTGCGGAATATGCAGATTATGACGGAACACCGCATGCACAGCATCAGGAGATTTTCGGCCGTCATGACTGGTACTACAGCGATGCGTATCGTACGATTGCCAATATCGGAATGGATCATCTCTGGTTTGACGCGGATCCCTGGCAGACGGAAAATGCCAATAAGCTGCAGCAATTTTACTGTGAAGAACAGGCGGAACACTGGGATGGGGTATTTCTGACTGACGGCACCAGGCTGGAAGAAAAAGCACTTCATCCGACGGCAATTATTGCGGTAAATGCACAGGCCTCACTTGCCGCAGACGGACCGTATGCAGAGAAATGTGTAAGACGTTTCTGGAATACACCGCTTCGGACAGGCGAGAGACGGTATTATGATAATTTTCTGTATCTTTTTGCAATGCTTGCTTTGTCAGGAAATTACCGGATCTATCGGTAATAAAATCATATATTTTGCAGGAAGGTTTCCTATAGTTTCTCCCGGTGTACAGCACCTGGAGTTCTGTTACAATGGAGTTATCTTGAGTTAACATAGGAAAAGCAGGAGGAATAATAAGGATGGAAGGACCGAAGGCGCCAAGAGATCCGGAAAAAATGAGACCCTATTTTTATATTTTAAAGGACAAAGAAATTTTTGGATCAAAACAGGAAGATGGAACCGGAATCCAGTTCGTGTATGAGAGTGACGGAAGACTGATCAACAGTGCACAGATTGCCGGAAATATCACAGATCAGGAGGAACTGGCCTTACTGGAGAACGTAGAAGGATTTCGAAAACTGGTACACAGCATCGGAATCTCTGTGGAACTGGATGATCCCAGAGAGTCTGTTGAATTTGTGTTTCAGATGTATGGAAAAAAGGATCTCTATGGAGGGGGAACGAATCTGAAAACCAAACTGCCCGGAGATGGAATGGAGAGAAAAATAGATCTGTCCGATTATACATGGACAGAAGATGATGATATTCCGGGGCAGATAAAATTTATCTTTCAGATACCGGAATTGCTGGGAAAAGCAAGTGTAAGACTTTATTTAAATGATGGATATGATGCACCGAAAGAAACCGCAGAAGAAAAAATAGATGTCCGTTCGGAAGAATACAGGGAAATGATACAAAGATCTCTGATGAATTTCGGAAATACCTGCCGGATACAGAGAGTAATTGAAAAAGCCAGAGACGGAAAAGAAGTTACGCTTGCATATATCGGCGGATCTATCACGCAGGGGGCGGGAGCAATTCCGATCCATACAAAATGTTACGCCTATCAGTCCTGCAAATTATTTCAGAAGCGCTTTGCAGCACAGGATAATGTCAGATTGATAAAAGCAGGAGTGGGAGGCACCCCTTCGGAACTGGGAATGATCCGTTTTGACAGAGATGTTCTGCGCAGAGAGGAACAGCCGGATCTTGTAGTGATCGAATTTGCTGTTAATGATGAAGGGGATGAAACAAAGGGGGACTGCTATGAAAGCCTTGTACGTAAAGTGCTGAATCTTCCCTGGAAGCCTGCTGTAGTGCTTCTGTTTTCTGTTTTTGCAAATGACTGGAATCTTCAGGAACGCCTGAAACCGGTGGGATACCGCTATGATCTTCCGATGGTCAGTATACGGGATGCCGTAAGCCCGCAGTTTCAGATGCCAAAAGGACGGGGACGGGTTCTGACAAAAAATCAGTTTTTTTATGATATGTTTCATCCAAACAATATGGGGCACACGATTATGGCGGACTGTCTGCAGTATTTGTTTGAACAATGCGATCTCAGGAATCAATGTGGGGTTGAAACACTGGAAAGACAGATGAAGGCGGAAGAACGACTGAAAGAATGCATGAGCGAGCCACCCGCAATCGGAAAGAGTTTTGAAACAGTTCGTCTGCTGGATCGAAAAGATGGATACAGAGGAGCCGAAATTGATGAAGGTGGATTTACAGCCGTGGACAGGGAACTGCAGAGTGTCGAAATGGATGCAGAACTTACACCTGTGCCGCAGTTCCCGTATAACTGGATGTATGATGGCACCAATTCCGATAAAAACTATTTCGAAATGACGATAACCTGCAGAAGTCTGCTTCTTGTTTTTAAAGATTCCGGTGAAATTTATACGGGAAAAGCAGAGATTTCCGTAGATGGAGGATACTGTATGACAGCGGATCCGCATATCAATAACTGGCTGCATTGCAATGCGGTCATTCTTTTCCAGGAGGAAGAGAGTAAGAAACATATCGTGAGAATTACAATACCAGAAGAAGACAGGAATAAACAGTTTACGATTCTTGGATTCGGGTATGTACAGTAAAGGAGAAAGTTATGGTAACGGCAAATAATCCAATTTTATCCGGTTTTTATCCGGATCCGTCGATTTGCAGGGCGGGGGATGATTACTATATTGTAAATTCAAGTTTTGTTTATGCCCCGGGAGTTCCGATTTTTCACAGCAGAGATCTGGCACACTGGGAACAGATCGGAAATATTCTGAACCGGAAGGAGCAGCTTCCAGTAGAGGGAAGTGAAATCTCAAGAGGTATTTTTGCACCGACGATTCGTTATCATGAAGGATTATTTTATATGATAACAACAAATGTAAGCTACGGTGGAAATTTTATCGTTACAGCGAAAAATCCGGAAGGCCCGTGGTCAGATCCATATTACCTTGGTGAAGAAGCAGCAGGAATTGATCCAAGCCTGTTTTTTGATGAAGATGGAAAGTGCTATTACTGCGGAACAAGACCAAACCCGGAAGGTGTGCGATATAATGGGGACTGGGAAATCTGGGTACAGGAACTTGATCTGAACACCATGAAACTGACAGGAGAAAGCATGGCAATCTGGAAAGGTGCGGTAAAAGACTGCATCTGGCCGGAAGGGCCGCATATTTACAAAATCGGAGAATATTATTACCTGATGCATGCAGAGGGCGGTACAGGTCCGGAACACAGTATCTCAGTTGCCAGAAGCAGAAAACTGTTTCAGTGGTTTGAAGGATGCCCGAGGAACCCCATTTTTACACATCGCAATCTGGGAATGGATTATCCGGTGATTTATGCAGGCCATGGAGATCTTGTAGATGATGGACATGGAAACTGGTATGTAGTAATGCTTGCTTCACGGCCGTGCAGAAAACACAGCAGTATGGGCAGAGAGACATTTCTTGCTAAAGTGATATGGGAAAATGGATGGCCGGTCATTGCGCCTGGAGTGGGACATCTGGAAGAACAGGTGGAAATCCCAATGGAAGAATATCGCTTTGCACAGGAAGTTACAAAATGTGATCAGATTCATTTCTGGGATAAAGAGTTGGATCAGAGACTGATTGGAATTGGCGGGTGTGATGAAACCATTTATTCGCTGAAAGAAAAAGAGGGAATGCTGCGGTTGTATCCCCGAAAAGAAAGTATTGCAGAAGCAGCCTATTGCTCCTATCTTGGATTACGGCAGAAAAGCTATCGCTTTGAAGCGGAAACAGGAGTTTTCTTTGTGCCGGAAAACGAGAAGGAAACGGCAGGTCTGGTTCTTTACCAGAATCATGAGAATCATCTGAGGATGGAAATCGCAAAAAAGCAGGAACAGAAAGTTTTTCGTGTTGTAACGTGTATCAAAGGAACAGAAACGAAAGCAGCAGAAGTTTTACTGCCAGGAGAGACGGAACAACTGCTGAAAATACGCCTGCAATGCCATGATCAGACGGCAAAAGTATGGATTGCGTCAGAAAATGGCTGGGAATGTGCGGCAGAGGAAATCAGTCTTCTTCCGTACACAACAGAAGAGGCAGGTGGTTTTGTCGGATGTACCATCGGCATGTATGCTTCTTCTAATGGAATGGAAAGCAAAAACCATGCAGACTTTGCATGGTTTACCTGTAGCAGCAGGAATTAGGGATTTTTCTGCAATTTTTCCGGATAAATATACATATCGCGGAATTCCGTAGGCGTACATTGTTTGACAGAACGGAAGACGCGAAGAAAGGTGGAAAGACTGGAGAAACCAGACTGAAGTGCTGCTTCCGTGACAGGAATATCGGGATCGGATAAGAGCAGCATGGCATGATCAATTCTTTTGCGATTAAGGTATTTGTAATAGGTGGTATTTGTAAACTGCTTAAACAGTCTGGTAAAGTGGTATTTGCTGAAGCCTGCTGTTTTTGCAACCTGGTCAAGGGAAAGATCTTCCGTGCAGTGTTCATCAATATAATTGCAGATGGAAAGAAAACGATCCAGATATTCTTTCTGCTTTTGCGGTCCGGCATCAAAACGGCAGGATGCAAAGGCCTGGTATCTGCCGATCAGAGAAAGAATATCAAGCATGCGCGCATAGATAACAGCTTCCGAAAGAAAGGAATCCTCTTCATATTCCGAAAGAATCTGGCAGATAAGATGATAAATATCGGAATAGATGTCAGGAGCGGTCTGAGGAGTAAGAGTGAGAACCGGGGAAATCAGCGCGAGGATGGAATTGAGATCGCGGATTTTTGACACAACCGACCATTCAATCTGCAGAATAATTCGTTTTCCGTTTTCCGGTGCCACAAGAGAGTGAAGGATCCCAGGGCAGATGAAAATAATGTCGCCCTCCTGAAGAAGAACAGGTTTATCCCCGAGGAAAACCGTATAAGTCCCTTCCAGAGGCATAATGATTTCCATGGGAGTATGCCAGTGAATGGGATAGTCCTCGCAGTCTGTGTTTACAAAAAGCCGCAGACTGCTGTTCTCTTTATACGTTACGGTTTCGTGAATCCCGTCTAAATGTTCAATCATAATATTGCCTCCGGAGGACTGCTGTAAATTTGATATTATCATAATACAGTAAAACAGAGATCACAAGAGAAAAAATTGAAAGAAGAGAACTGAAAACAGAATTCCAATCTAAATCTGGATATGATAAGATAACTGTGTGAAAGATGACATTGGAAAATCCAGAAGGGAGCAGGCAGTGTCTGCTCCCTGATTCACGTGAGAGGTTCTGAGAATGAAAGAGTTGCTTCAAAAAATTGAAAAACGGATGGATGACTTTACGGTCAAAAAGAAATTATACATTTTATATATTTTTTGCGTACTGCTTCCGCTGATCATTACGGACAGCGTGGTTTTTTTAATCATAAGAAATTCCGAGATGGAAAAGCAGAAACATGATATGACCAACATTGCAAATGCGGTAAGCTACAACATCAGCAGCGTGGTAAATAATGCAGGAGAAATGGCAAAAACGATCTATACCAGCAGATATATTGATGATTTTCTATCCAGAAAATATGATACCTCTGCTCAGTATATCATGGAATACCAGGAGTTTTTCAAGGATACTTTGTTAGAAAATCTGCTGGGAATGAATCAGATTGTATTTACGATGTATACGAACAATGACACCATTGTGAAGGGAGGAAAAGTAGGTAATATAGAGGATCTGAAAGAAACGCAGGCGTATCAGAAACTGAACCAGAGTGGGGAAACAAAAGGTTTTTTCTTTGTCTATGACAAAAACAGATCCGGAACGGCAGAGGAACGCAAGGTGGTATTTCTTCAAAAACTCGATTTTTTTTCAGGAGATCAGGAAAAAATGCTGCAGTTGGAATTTGACTATGGGAACACGATGCGTACGCTTCAGAAAATGAATTTTGACAACGAAGTTTTGATCTGTGAGGAGAATCAGATTGTACTTTCCAATACGAAACATGGAAGCACAGGTTCAGACTTTGAAGAACTGGATGATAAAATAAAGAAGGGATATCATCAGACGGTCAATCTGTATGGTACGGAACTTGAGGTGTATGTCAGACGTACGGGGGAGAACGCGATTGCGAATATTGCTCATAATTTACCGAGTATTCTGCTTCTGATCCTGATTAATGCGATTCTGCCATTCTTTTTTGTACATATCCTGAATCATTCGTTCACAAAACGTATTACGGAGCTGAATGAAGTGTTTAAAAGCGTGGATTCCGAACAGCTTGTACCGATGCGTCATGAAGGCGGAAAAGATGAAATCGGAAGTATGGTTCGAAGCTACAATCGAATGGCGGCCAGGACAAATGAGCTGATTCAGACAGTTTATAAAAACAAACTCGTAGAGCAGGAGATGCTTGTCAGCCGCAAAAATGCAGAACTTCTTGCCCTTCACAGCCAGATTAATCCTCATTTTCTGTTTAATGCACTTGAGAGCATCCGCATGCACAGCATTTTGAAAAATGAGAATGAAACAGCGGATATGGTTGAAAAACTGGCTGTCATGCAAAGACAGTATGTCGAATGGGGCGAGGACTCTGTGACGATTGAACAGGAAGTGGAATTTGTAAAGGCGTATCTGGCACTCCAGAAATATCGTTTCGGAGAAAGACTGAGTTATCAGATTGAGATTGATGAAGAATGCAGAAAAAGAAAGGTTCCAAAACTTACGCTGGTAACATTCGTAGAAAATGCATGTGTGCATGGAATTGAAAGTAAAGCGTCTCCAGGCTGGATTTTTGTAAGAGTATATGAACAAAACGAGCTGATCTGCATGGAAATAGAAGATACTGGGAACGGAATGGAAGAAGGCAAAAGGCAGGAACTTCTGGAAAACATGAGAAACGCAGACATTGAGATGCTGAAAAAGAAAGGAAGGGTAGGAATTGTCAATGCATGTTTAAGATTGAAAATGGTATCGGAAAATAAAGTGAAGATCGATCTGGATGGAGAAGAAGGGGTGGGTACACTGATAACAATCTGGATGCCCCTGGAGTATATGTAGTGTAGAGCAGGGAGGAGAAAAATGTTAAAAGTACTGTTGGTTGATGATGAACCCTTTATCCTGCAGGGAATTAAGGTCATCATAGACTGGGAAAAAGAAGGATTTGAAATTGCTGCGACGGCAGAAAACGGTCTGGAAGCACTGGAATATTTGAAAAAAGAAAAAGTGGATCTTATCATAGCAGATATCCGGATGCCTGGTATGACAGGTCTGGAATTACTGGAGCAGATACGAAGGGAAGAAATATCGGATGCGTATTTTGTTATTCTGAGCGGTTATGCGGAGTTTGATTACGCAAGGCGTGCCATGCAGAATAAATGTACGGAATATCTGTTAAAACCTGTTGACCGGGAAACCCTGTTAAAACTGTTGCATAAGGTTCGTGCATTATCAGACCGGGAGAGACAGGAATCAAAGGCACATGAGGAAATGGAACATGCCTATTTTTCGAGACATCTGATCTCTTTAATCCATGGAAAATACGATGATGTCAATCTTAATTACGTAAAAAAACACATGAAAGATACGCAGGGAATCCGTTATGTGGAGATTCAGAAAGAACAGCCGAACAATCTGGAAGAACAGAGCGATAAAGACCTGCGGAATTTTCAAAGAGAGCTGTATGACTGCTGCAGAGAATTTTTGAAAGAAGATGCCAAGCACTGTGTATTTGATGTTTCTGCGGATGAAAAAATATATGATATTGGTTTTGTATATTCTGAAAACCTTGCGGAGCGTCTGGGAATGGATGATAAAACATACCTTTCTGCATTCCGGCAATATCTTGTCAATAATACGAAACAGCCGGTTATTATGCTGGTTGGGAAAAAAGTACCAGATATCAGCAATGTGGCAAGATCGTATGGTAATGCCTGTATGCTCCGCTCTTTTCAGGGGTTCCGGGCACGAAAAGAAATCTATTATTATGAGGATGAAGTGCAGGTTACAGCGGCTGGAATGGTCTTATGCAAACAGGGGCTGGATCAGCTTCTTACCACCATTGAACAGAATAACCACATGGAGATCCGGAAAGCAGTAGAACAGTTTTATGAAGAAATGAGTCAGATGGGAATGAATGCTGAGAGCATGAATCTGAATATCAATTATCTGCTTTTCCAACTGATCCATCTGGCGAGTGAGCAGGATAATGACGTAAACCAGGAAGAAATCCTGCGGCTGATCAGTGAAAGCAGCTTTGAGAATGGTATCCTGCGTGGCAGTAAGGCGCATATGGCGCGCTTTGCATGTGAATACGGCGATTATCTTTCTCAGCTTCGAAAAAACGTTTCCAGGGGCGTTCTCGGCATGGTAGAAAAAGAAATCAAAGAGAATTATGCCGCCAACCTCACGCTGAAGGGTCTCAGTGAAAAATACTATGTCAACAGTGCCTATCTCGGGCAGCTGTTTCGGAAAAAATATGGTCTTTCCTTCAAGGACTATCTGAACAATTTCCGGATGGAGCAGGCCGCAGGCCTTCTGATCCGCACGGATAAAAAAATTGTGCAGATTGCAGAAGAAGTAGGATATCATGATCTGGATTATTTTGTAAACCGTTTTATTCAGGTGAAAGGGTGCACACCGGCCAGATTCCGAAAACAGATGCAGCAGGGAAGTTAAAGAAAACAGGAAGTAAGAAACAGGGTAAATTATAGTGCGTATCTACGATCTATAATTTACCCTGTTTCTTACTATAGTTCATCCGATTGTTTCAAACCTGCAAACTGATAAAATAAATACTATCAAAGGGAGGTATTACAAGATGAAGAGAAAAAAAATTGTAAGCATGCTGCTTGCCTCGGCAATGGCAGCAACCCTGCTCGCAGGATGTGGAGCAGGAGGAAAGAGTTCCTCTAAGGGAGATTCTGACGGAGAGATAAAAGAATTTACCGCATTTTTTGCAGTCCCGGGATCCGAAATCAATGATGATAATGAGGTTCAGCAGATCATTGCAGAAAAAACAGGCGCAAAGGTAAAAGAAACCTGGCTGACGGGTCAGACGGATGTTGAGGCTATTGGCACCATGATCGCAGGAGGAGAGTATCCGGACTTTATTGAGGGCGGAAACGGACAGATGCAGTTATATGATGCCGATGCACTGGTTGCACTGGATGACTATCTGGATGATTATCCTAATATTAAAAATCTGTTCTCTGATCTTGAGTGGGAAAAATTAAGACAGGATGATGGCCATATTTACTGGATTCCACAGTTTAGCTGCATTAAAAATGAAGAAAAAGTATGTACACATAATGATGAAGCATTCTGGATTCAGGCCAGAGTCTTAAAATGGGCGGGTTATCCGGAAATTAAAACAATGGATGATTACTTTAATCTGATTGAATCCTACAACGAAGCGAATCCGACTATGGAAGACGGAACGGAAAATATTCCATACACCATCCTCTGTGACGACTGGAGATATTTCTGTCTGGAGAATGCCCCGCAGTTCCTCGACGGATATCCAAATGATGGATCCTGTATGGTAGATCCGGATACACTGACCGTTTTAGATTATAACACTTCGGATACAGCGGTTGCCTACTTCCGAAAACTGAATGAAGAGTATCAGAAGGGAATTGTAGATCCGGAATCCTTTACACAGAGTTACGATGAATATATTTCCAAACTTTCTACCGGACGTGTACTTGGAATGATTGATCAGTGGTGGGATTTCTCGAATGCAAATGATGCAATCAAACAGGCTGGACTGGATGAGCAGGGCTGCGATTATATTCCTGTTCCGGTTACGATTGATGGCCGTGACAATCAGTGGCACAATTCAGGCGGGGCATTTAATGAGTCGAGCGGTCTTGCAATTACAACAAGCTGTGAAGATGTGGAAGGAGCATTACAGTTTGTAAATGATCTTCTGGATCAGGATATTCACAATCTCAGATTTTGGGGTGTAGAGGGTACCGATTATGAGGTGGATGAAAACGGAGAATTCTACCGAACAGAGGAAGAGCGGACGAAACAGTCTGATACCGCGTACAAAGCATCTCATACCTGCCCATATTCCTACTTCCCACAGTACACTGGAACCAGTGATGATGGAATTAACGCCAATAAACCGGATGGACAGGCAAGTGAGTTCTTTGATGGATTAAATCAGGATGTAAAAGAAACCTTTGAGGCTTATGGTGTTGAGACTTATGTTGAGATGCTTGGAACAAATGAGGCACCTGGAGACTGGTATCCGATGTGGTCCTTCTCTAACAATTTCACAACAGATACACCTGGCGGAGTTGCATGGAACAAAATTGCAGATGTAAAACATGAGCAGCTTCCGCAGGTTGTTATGGCAAAAGATTTTGACGCGGCATGGGATACCTACATGGATGCTTACAATGCATGCCACCCGGAAGACTTTATCAGTGAACTGCAGACTGAATTAGACACAAGAATGGAGCAGGCAGCGAAGTTCAAATAAAAAATGAAATTTTGAAGCGGGCAGATGTGAAAAATTTCATCTGCCCGTTTTTTTAAGGAGTGAGGTCATGTCTTTAGCGAGAACAAAATCAAAAACAAAAGAGCCCAGAACAAAAATCACATGGAAAGAAATCAAAAGACAGAAAGTCCTGCTTTTCTGGGCAGCAATTATCGTAGCATATGGTGTGATTTTCTATTACCTTCCGCTTGCTGGCTGGGCAATGGCATTTCAGAACTACAAACCGAAACTAGGAATCCTGCATTCAGAGTTTGTAGGATTAGAAAAATTCCGGACACTGTTCTCAGATATGACGTTTATCCGTGTTATCCGGAATACTCTGGCAATGGGAGTTATCAATCTTGTTGTAACTTTCGTAACGGCAATTGCGTTTGCAATTTTATTAAATGAAATCAGAAGCCATATAGGAAAAAAAGTGGTTCAGACCATTTCCTATCTGCCGCATTTCCTTTCGTGGATTATTGTAACCGGTATTCTGCATGATATGCTTTCCGGAACTGGTATTGTAAATGAAGTTCTGGTGAATCTGCATATCATCAAACAGCCAATTAACTTTTTTGCACATACGAGCTACTTCTGGCCTATTGTTGCTTTTGCAAATGTGTGGAAGGAAACCGGCTGGAATGCCATTATTTATCTGGCAGCAATCACAGCAATTGATCCATCTTTATATGAGGCGGCATCCATAGACGGCGCCGGAAGGTGGAATAAAATTAAGTACGTGACACTTCCTGGAATCAAACCGACCATTATGATTCTTCTCCTGATGAACGTAGGCAACGTTTTGAATGCCGGATTTGAAATTCAGTATCTTTTAGGAAACGGCCTGGTACAGAGAGTATCACAGACCATTGATATCTACGTATTGAAATGGGGTATCAGCCAGGGCGATTATGCAATCGGTACGGCAGCAGGTATTTTCAAGAGTGCAGTCAGCATTATACTGATTATGATCGCAAACCAGATTGCAAAACGCAATGGCGAAGAGCGATTGTTCTAAGGAGGTTCATCATGGCAAAAAAAACTGGAAAAAAGACCGGAAAATTGGATCTGTTTCCGATAATAAATGGTATTATCATGGTACTGTTTATAGTCATTACACTGTATCCGGTATTAAATACACTGGCAATATCATTAAACGATGGTACAGATGCCCTTCGCGGAGGAATTTATCTGCTGCCAAGAAAATTCACATGGAAAAACTATATCACCGTTCTTCAGAAGGATAACCTGATCACGGGCGCATATATCACAGTGGCGCGAACCATCATCGGAACGCTACTGGCACTGGTAGCAAATGCAATCCTGGCGTTTATTGTAAGCAGAAAACGCTTTCTGTTTAAAAAAGAATTATCCTTATTCTGGGTTATCACCATGTATGTCAACGGTGGAATGATTCCTACATTCCTGCTGTACAAACAACTTGGCCTGACAAACAGTTTCGGGGTATATGTAATTCCTGGAATGGTCAGTGCGTTCAATATGCTGGTAATCCGTACCTATATGAACGGAATTTCCGACAGTCTGGAAGAGTCCGCGCAGCTTGACGGTGCAGGATATACCACGATTTTTCTGAAGATTTATTCACCGCTCTGTAAGCCGGTATATGCAACCGTAGCATTATTTGTGGCGGTAGGACAGTGGAACTCCTGGTTTGATGCGATGCTGTACAACAGAATGAACAGCAATCTGACGACCCTTCAGTATGAGCTTATGAAACTCTTATCATCGGTTACGAATCAGGGAACCTCTGTGGAAGCAATGAAAAATGCAGCCGGTTCGGTCACACCGACGTCGGTCCGTGCAGCAGCAACCATTATTACCATGCTTCCAATTATTTGTATTTATCCATTTTTACAGAAATACTTTGTTGCCGGGCTTACTCTTGGCGGAGTAAAAGAATAAAGATACTGCATTTTATCCAGGGTCATGCTGTTTTGGCATGACCCTGAAATATTATATGAGGAGAGAGCATATGAAGATAGCAGGAAAAAATCCAATTACAGAACTGGATTATCCGGATCCAGATGTCATCCGGGTAGATGATACGTATTACATGGTAAGCACTACAATGCACTTTATGCCGGGGTGTGAGATTCTGCGGTCGTATGACCTCATTCACTGGGAACATCTGAGCTATGTGTATGAAAGACTGGACAGCACAGAGGAACAGAGGCTTGTTGGTGAGAAAAACTGCTATGGAAAAGGCATGTGGGCCGCATCGCTCCGATACCATAAAGGGATGTATTATATTTGCTTTGTGGCGAATGATACCGGAAAAACATACCTTTATACTGCTGATGATATCGAAGGACCATGGGAAAAACGCATCATAGAAGGCTTTTATCATGACTGCTCACTTTTGTTTGAGGATGATCATGTTTATATTGTTTCCGGCAATAGAAATGTTCGTCTGCAGGAATTGAAAAAAGATCTGGGCGGTCCAAAGGAAGGCGGACTGGATCGGATTCTGGTCAGTGATAGTCGGAATCCGGGGCTTGGTTTTGAAGGAAGTCATTTTTATAAAATCAATGGAATGTATTATTTATTCCTGATTCATTCCCTTCCGGACAGGTGGATGCGGACGCAGGCATGCTATGTATCAGACAGCCTGACGGGAGAATTTAGAGGCGGAGATGTGTTGTGTGATACCATGGGGTATTGCGGCCAGGGCGTTGCGCAGGGAGGAATTGTGGATACGCCGGATCATAAATGGTACGCCGTACTTTTCCAGGACAGAGGTGCTGTCGGCAGAATCCCGGTTCTTGTGCCAGTAAAATGGGAGAAAAATGTCAGAGTTACCTATATGCCGGCGCCGGGCGAACAAAAAGAGCAGATCATAAAAGAAAATTATCCGGTATTGGGTGATTCGGGAAGGGCACTCTGTGAAGTGGAAACAAAAAGCACAAGACCGGAGGAACAGTATCATTCGCTTGTGGAGAGTGATGATTTTTCAGAATGGAATCCGGACCAGAAACGGCTGTTTGGAACGTTTGGATGGAAGAGCTGCTGGCAGTTCAATCACGAACCGGAACTTTCCTGGATTGAGAATGATGCAGAAAAAGGGTGCCTCCGAATGAGCTGTAAAAAGCAGTGCAAAAATGTCACGCAGGCAGTAAATACGATCACCCAGAGGATGAAGTTTCCGATGTGCATAACAGAAGTAACCGTTGATGCGGAAAGACTGAAGGACGGAGATTATGCAGGTATGTGTGCATTACAGGGATGTTACGGCATGGCGGCCGTTACAAAGCGTGATGGACGGATGTTTCTGGTTATGAGATCTCTCGAAGCGGAAAATGACAGCCTGGAAGGAAATCAGGGCAACAGCGAAGAAATCGAATGGGAAGCAGTGTCGGTTGAATCATCGAGAATAAGAATCCGGCTGGAAGCAGATTTCCAGAACCAGCACGATAAAGTCCGGTTTTTATATTGGAGCGATGAAAAATGGAAACAGATCGGACCATGGCATCAGCTCTATTTCAAAATGGATCATTTCACAGGATGCAGAGTTGGACTGTTTGCCTATGCAACGAAAGAAGCAGGGGGAATCGCAGAATTCGGCAGATTCCGATATTTTTAACAAAAAGTTCCCGCCCCGGCGTTTATCAAAAGTGAAATTCCGTTGAATTTCTGGAAACTGCTGGTGATCTTTCTGGAGAGAACCATCATTGCCATTCCGCTGATCGTATTGTTTGCAAATATGATCGGGCTGTAAATACAGGAAAATACAAGATCCCCGATTTGGCACTTTTGTGCTGAATCGGGGATTTTTTGGCGTAAAAACGCAGGTAAAGGATTCGTAGATTGACAAAACAGCCTATTTTCGCCTATTCTGAGACTGTAAAAACGCTCCGCTGGGCAACATGAGGCGGTGCGGGAACAGCAGGAGGAAGGGACACGACGTGGAAGCGAAAGAGTTCGGGCGGTTTATTGCCGGAATGCGAAAAGAGAAAAAGATGACGCAGGCAGAGCTTGCGGAAAAGATTCATGTGACGGATAAAGCCGTCAGCCGGTGGGAGCGGGGACTTGGCTTTCCCGATATCCAGACGATTGAGCCGCTGGCTCAGGCACTTGGGATTTCTGTGCTGGAACTGATGCGCTCCGAACGGCAGGAGAAGGCGAAGGAAGAGGCAACGCCGGAAATTCAGTATACTCAGAAGGAGGTGGCCGAAATGCTGCAGAACGCAGGTGACATTTCAAGGCAGCAGAAAAAACAGGACCGGAACGCAAACGTGATCGCGGGATTTCTGGTGATCGGTGTGGCAGCGGCAGCGTGGGCGGCAAAGATCGTAAACGTGGGCGGCGGCCTGATTCTAGGCGGTCTGGTGGCAGCAGCGTTTGTATCGCTGTGGTATTTCTTCCAGAACCTCGATGATGAAGAAAGCCGGAAAGTCTATGGGTCAGCATCCATTCTGTCTATCGGCATTCTGGCATCCCTGGTAAATTTCGTCTGGGGCGATCAGCTGGCAGAATTCATTCCCGGCGGTCTGGAACGAAAAGAGCAGATCTTCTGGACCCTGTGGTATCTGTTTGTTCTGGCAATGATGATGATCGGAACCATTCGATGTATCCGCCGGCAGAGACAGAAAAAAGAAAAGAAATACAAAACCGTTCTTTTCACGGCAATTATGGCGACGATCATGTTTGTAACACTGTGGCAGTATCAGAACACCATGCAGAACCGGTACAAAAACACAGGAATCTGGAGGGGCGCACAGCAGTACGCCGAGGTGCTGCTGAAAAGAAACAAAAACCTCGAAAACGACTGGCTGATCGGCGATGAGTCCTGGCGCGAAGGAAACAAAAATACTTTCGAAATTCGCCTTACCTATTACGCTGATGCCGATGACTCAAAAGAGGGACGTGAAAGCGAATATCAGTACAAGATTCATTTTGATGATGTTGACGGCTACGTCATCAAATCAGAAGGCGTACCAGAGAAAGAGATTGTTTTCCCGGAAAATAAATAAGAAGTGAGAAACGGGATTCCATTCTTGCGCCTCCCACAGAAAAAGACTATACTCATAGTATCAGCATGTACGCTCGGAATCTTTCTGCACTTGCTTTTGCGACTGGCGGTTGGAATCAGTTATGATAAAGAAACAAAAGAACATGCCTGTAAAATAGAAGTATTGTGATGATTTGCAAGCTGTGGAAAAGGGATATCGTGTGTGTGAACGGAGAAAAGCAAGTAAAAATAGTAATCTTTACTATTTTTACTTGCTTTTTCCTTGCTTTTTCCTCCATCATAGGATAATATAAAAATATACGGTTCGGAGCAGGTTCCGGGCAGGAAAAAACAAGATGGAAAGGATATGGATTTTTATGAAAATTACAGAGGATATTATCTACGCGGGAGTTAACGATCATCAGGTAGACCTGTTTGAAGGTCAGTACAAAGTGCCGAACGGCATGGCATATAATTCTTACGTAATTCTCGATGAAAAAACGGCAGTTATGGATACCGTAGATGCAAACTTTGCGGATGAATGGCTGGCAAATGTTGCGAAAGCACTGGATGGCAGAAAACCGGATTACCTGATCGTACAGCATATGGAGCCGGATCACTCTGCGAATATTGAAAACTTCGTAAAAGCATATCCGGAAGCAACCGTTGTTGCAAACACAAAAACCTTTGCCATGATGAAAAACTTTTTCCCAAAGATGGATCTCGCCGGAAGGAAACTGGAAGTAAAGGACGGTGAGTCCCTTACGCTCGGAAAACACGTTCTGACCTTCGTGTTCGCTCCGATGGTACACTGGCCGGAGGTTATGGTTACATACGACAGCACGGACAAGGTTCTGTTCGCAGCAGACGGTTTTGGAAAATTCGGTGCACTCGACCGCGAGGAACCATGGGATGACGAAGCACGCCGTTATTTTATCGGTATTGTCGGAAAATACGGTTTGCAGGTACAGAAGCTCCTGAAAGTAGCAGGTACGCTGGATATCCGGAAAATCTGTTCCCTGCACGGTCCGGTTCTGACGGAAAATCTTGGCCACTACATTGAAAAATACGATATCTGGTCTTCCTACCGCCCGGAAGAAGAAGGTGTTGTGGTTGCCTATACTTCTGTTTACGGCAATACAAAAAAAGCTGCCGAATTGCTTGCAGATAAGCTGAAAGAAAAAGGATGCCCGAAGGTCGTTGTTTACGATCTGGCAAGAGACGATATGTCTGCTGCCGTAGCGGATGCTTTCCGTTACAGTAAGCTGGTTCTCGCAACCCTGACCTACAATGCAGGCATTTACCCGTTCATGCAGGATTTCATCAACCGTCTGACAGAGCGCAGCTTCCAGAACCGCACCATCGGTCTGATCGAAAACGGAAGCTGGGCACCGACCGCAGCGAAAGTGATGAAAGGTATGTTTGAGAAGAGCAAAAATATCACCTGGACAGAGAATAATGTAAAAGTAATGTCCGCTGTGAAGGAAGAGAACGTAAAAGAGATCGAGGCACTGGCCGAGGAACTCTGCAAATAAGAAATTAAGAAGAGAAGAAAGAATATGGGAAAAATGCTCCGCTGGACTTTGCGAAAGGCAAAGACAGCGGAGTCTTTCGTTCTACTCTTTTGGAAAGAAGATTCTGTGGAGTTCCGGAGGGAGCAGGATCGCCCTGCGGTGGGTCAAAAAAAGCCGGGGGTTGAATTTTGCGAAAGCCTGCGGCCGCCTCTTTGTAAGTGAGACTGCATCAGGTTTCTGATCTTTCGATTTTAATGTCATAATATTCTGAAAATAATAAAATACAAAATAAATTAAAAGAAAGTATTGACAAAACAGAGAAGATGAGTTAATATAAGATCAACAAAAGAAAAGAGAACAAAAATAAAAACAAGAAAGAAACATCAAGACGAAAAAGAAACATCAAAACGAAATCTAAGAAAGTAAGAGGTACAGTCCAATGGCATAGTTAATCTGAACATCAAAAAAATCTCTGAAGAGTTTACATATAGAACCTAAAGGAGATGATTCCAATGAAAGGCAGAGGCCCATAGGGAAAAAATAAAAACAAAAAAATTCAGGAGGTATGGTCCAAAAGGAACATAACGAAATACCCCGAAATCAATGAAAGCAGCAGGTGTATAAAATGAAATTACTGGAAATTCATTAAAAGCCCGGTCGAGAGAAAAAAGAATCGATCGGGCTTAAACTATGTCTGCTGAAAAATCTGTTTGACTGCCCTGCGGTCTGCGCGAGCCGTGAAAGCAGAAAAGACGCTACAGCCCCGAAAGAAACGAGAGCATACAGCGTCCTTTTTCTTTCAAGAATCAGTGTAATACTTGTACGCATGTGTTTACGAGTTGTTTTTTGCAAAAACGATTCTTTTTCAGATGTCTGGTTTTGGCAAGGTAAGTATGGTAGAATAAGAAACGGAAAATGGATAGGAGGATAAGAATCTATGTATTACGTACCAGACGGAACCAAAACATGTGGTTATTATGAATGCAAGAAATGCGGCAACCGCTTTTTATCCCTTCAGACGATGGAAAAAATTCCATGCCCGGACTGCGAGGCAGAGGTGGATTATGAGATCGGACCTGGCGAATCTTTGGAGGATGTGCTGGATACCGCAGTGCTGCTGCAAAGAATTGAGGGCGAAGAGGAAGTGGAAAAGATGGATGCACTCTTAAGTCTTGCGATTACCGGCGGAGATTTTGACTGGATCTGATATACCGGAGTCTTTTTCAAACAGGCGCCGGACAGGTGGCGGATATTTGATGAAAGCAAAGTCTGGCGTTCGCTCTGAATTTTCACAGAATTTTGCCGGAGTTTTTCCGCGATTTTAAAAGAAAACAAAGAAATTTCAAAGGTTCATGAGAAAAATGTTCAGAAATGACTGAAAAAATATCGGCAAAATTGTATAAAATTGACAGAACTGACGCAAAAGACCGGAAATCATCGAAAAATTTAAGGATTGACAAAAAGCGGGAATTCCGTTAGAATGTGCCTATGTTGAAAAACAGCAGAGCAATGGAACAAAATAAAGACAACGCAACGGAGCGGTTCTGAAAAAAGAATCTCTCCGTTTTTTTATTTCTTCCCTTTCTCCCAGGTTTAAATTTCTCCCGGAAAACACTCTCAGGAAACCAGAAAATGATCTGTCTGTTTTTCAAGATAAACTCCATATAAGTAATGGATTCGCGAAGGCGCGGTACGAAGGGAAAGCTTCGTGCCGCGTTTTTCAATCCAAAGGAGAAACGTCAGTAAAGAGTTCGCAACGGGGCGATCTGGAAGGAAGACTTCCAGGTCGTTTTTTGTTATCAAAGGTATCAGGGACTGCTTCTGAAAACCAGATTTGATTTTGTCAGAAACAGGACAGAAAAAATGCAGAACCGGAAAGGAGAAAGTCCGATGGAAAACACAAATGTTTTATTCGACCGAAAGCGTCTGATCCGGCTGATCGTTCCCTTGATTGTGGAACAGGTGCTGGCCGTTACCGTCGGTATGGCAGATATGGTGATGGTATCCGGGGCCGGTGAAACGGCTGTTTCCGGAATCTCACTTGTCAATACGATCTGCGTACTGTTGATCGTGATTTTCACATCGATGGCAAGCGGCGGTTCCGTTGTTGGAGCACAGTTCCTCGGAAGCGGGGATAAGAAAACAGCGTGTCACGCAGCCGAACAGCTCGTGATGATCTGCGGACTGATTGCACTTGTTATCTGCGGCATTTCCTTTTTCGGAAACCGCTGGATTCTCCGTGTGGTCTACGGATCGGCGGAAGAGCAGGTTATGGCCTATGCGGTGGAATACTTCTTCATTACATCGCTTTCGTTCCCGTTCCTTGGCATCTACAATGCCGGGGCAGCGCTTTTCCGGGTTATGGGAAACTCAAACATTTCAATGGTTACTTCCATCGTGATGAATGCGCTGAATATCATCGGAAATGCCGTTTTTGTTTTCGGCTTTGACATGGGAGTTGCAGGCGTGGCACTTTCCACTCTGATTTCCAGAGCATTTGCCAGTGTTGTGATTCTTGTACTGCTGCATCAGGAAAAATACGAGATCCACTGTACGAAATGGTTCCTGGCCGGATGGGACAAGGAGATGCTGAAAAAGATCTTTTTCATCGGTGTTCCGCAGGCGTTGGAAAACAGTATGTTCCAGATCGGAAAGCTGCTGACCCAGAGCATGATTGCCGGATTTGGAACAGCATCGATCGCAGCAAATGCCTGTGCAATGACCGTGGAACAGCTTGCTTTTATGCCGGGATCGGCGATGGGACTTGCCATGACAACCGTGGTTGGCCAGTGTGTCGGAGCGGGAGATTATAAGCAGGCGAGAAGCTATACAAAGAAGCTGATCACAGGAGCCTACGCATTCCTTTGGATTCTGAATATCCTGCTTCTGGCAGCAGCACCACTGTTCGCCGGAGCATATAACCTTTCCGATGGCGCTTACCGGATGGCAGTGATTGTGATCCGATACCACAGCATCTGCTGTATGATGATCTGGCCGCTGGCCTTTACCCTTCCGAACACGATGCGTTCTGCCGGCGATGCCAAGTTTACGATGACGGTCAGCATCCTGTCCATGTGGTTCGTTCGAATTGCACTGGCGTATCTGATCGGTGTTTCCCTCCATGTGGGACTCCTTGGTGTCTGGATTGCACAGACCCTCGACTGGGTAGTCCGTGCAGGATTTTACATTGTCCGGTATCTCGGTCATAAATGGGAAAATAAATCCGTTGTAAGGCAACAGGAAAAGGAAATTCTTACAGAATAAAAACAGAAGAATCAACTTGTCGGCATACTGGAAATCCATCTTGAAATCGGAACATAAAAAGACAGAAGTACAACAGGAGGCGAGGCGTATGAAAGAAGAAAACTATGAGGTAGTCGTTTTTCAGGGAGACCCGGGAACCATCGATCTGACGTACGAAGAAATAGAAGCAGAGTGGAACAAAATGCTGCAGAGTGTACCACAGATCGGAAAGTTCCGTATCATCCATCAGGAGAAAAAGAGGTACACCTTCGAAGATTACAGCAGTCAGATCGGGAACGCCGACGCAGCACTTGGTATCTGGGTCCACAAAGGAGTGATCAACGAAAAGCTCTTTGAAGCGCATCCGAATCTGAAATATATCGCAACGCTGGGACATGGATTTGAAGACTTCGATGTGGAAATGACAAGACGCCGGGGCGTGACCATAACGAATACGATTTACGGTGATGTCACCATTGCCCAGTATGCGATGGCACTGCTCATGAACATCTGTCATAACGTGACGGTACAGAGCGATTACACCAAAACAGGGTACTGGAAAGAAAAAGAAACGAATCCGCAGGCAAGCTACAATCAACTGTTCGTGCCGCAGATTGAGCTCTACCAGAAAACGATGGGAATCATCGGACTTGGCGCAATCGGTCTTTGGACGGCAAGAATGGCAAAGGGCTTTGGCATGAAGGTCATCGCAAACAGCCGTCACAAAAAGACGGGGCCGCAGTATGACGGCATCGAGCAGGTCAGCATGGAAGAAATTTTCGAACGGTCGGATGTGATCTCCATTCACTGTCCGCATACGAAGGAAACAGAAAACCTGCTGAACCGTGAAGCATTTGCCAAAATGAAGGACGGTGTCATCATTATCAACACCGCACGGGGAGTCATCATCGATGAGGAGGCGCTTCTTGAGGCGCTGGAATCGAGAAAGGTTTATATGGCAGGACTCGATGTTGTCGCAAATGAGCCGCCGCAGTATCAGATTCCGCTGATGCAGTCGCCGTACACCTTTATTACTTCCCATATCGCCTGGCAGCCGAAGGCAGCAAGACTCCGCGCAGTCGATCTGGCGGTGAAAAACTTCCGGTCTTACCTGGAGGGAATGCCGACGAGTGTGATTAATTAAAAACAGTGGATTGTGAAAACAGCTGCAAAAAAACAGCTGCAAAAAAACGACTGTAAAAACAACTATAAAAACAATTGTAAAAACAGCAGAGCTGCGGAACAGTCCAGGCATGAAAGAAGAGGTTAGAAAATCTGTCAGAAAACAGATTTCTATATAGAAGCAGCAGAGCCGGTAAATGGAGGTAGGAAGCTTGTACAGGAGCCGGTTCGGAAAGGGAGGGAAAATCATGAAAAAGCTGGAAATTGTAATTCGTCCGGAGAGCCTCGAAAACCTGGAGCTACGCCTCGAGGAGCAGAAGGCAAACGGTATGATGATCACAAATATCCTTGGATATGGAAATCAGAAGGGATATCGTCAGATGTACCGTGGAGCGGAAATCGTGGCCAAAATGATTCCGAAGGTTAAAGTGGAGACCGTTGTGGAGGACGACAAGGTTCCGAAAATCGTTGATTTTGTTGTGAAAAACCTGTCAACCGGAAACTACGGCGATGGAAAAATTTTCGTTTACGATGTCGAAGATGCAGTGCGGATCCGGACAGGTGAGCACGGCGAACAGGCACTTTAAAAAATCTGAAAGCTACCGTTTCAGGATGACCGTTTCAGAAGATCTGCAGACGGGAACAGGTAAGATGGGAATGAGGAGGAACTTATTATGGAAAACACACAGGTATTACTCAATATCGTATGGACCATGGTCGGAGCCTTTCTGGTGTATTTTATGCAGGCCGGATTTGCCATGGTGGAGACAGGATTTACAAGAGCGAAAAACTCCGGAAACATTCTGATGAAGAATATGATGGATTTCGTGCTCGGCTCTATTTTCTTCTTTATCATCGGATTTGCGCTGATGTTCGGAGGAAGCAATGCCTTTATCGGAACAGCAGGTTTCTTTAACCCGAAATCGCTGGCAGATGCAGATGGCATGTTCAACGGACTGCCGATCGGCGTATTTATGATTTTCCAGACTGTGTTCTGTGCAACATCGGCCACGATTGTATCAGGTGCTATGGCAGAGAGAACCAAATTCATCTCTTATTTGATTTACTCCGCAGCCATCAGCGTTTTCATTTATCCGATCACCGGACACTGGATCTGGGGCGGCGGCTGGTTAAGCCAGATCGGGTTCCATGATTTTGCAGGATCTACGGCAGTTCATATGGTCGGCGGTCTGTGTGCCCTTGCCGGTGCAAAAATGGTCGGACCTCGTATCGGAAAATACACAAAAGAGGGAAAACCGGTTGCTATTCCTGGTCATAACCTTCCGCTTGGAGCACTTGGTGTCTTTATCCTCTGGTTCTGCTGGTTCGGATTTAACTGTGGATCAACCACAGCAGCAACCTATAACCTTGGCGACATTGCCATGACCACAAACCTCGCAGCAGCAGCAGCAACACTTGTTACCCTGATTGTTACCTGGGTACGTTATGGAAAACCGGATATCAGTATGACAATGAACGGCGCACTGGCCGGACTGGTAGCTATCACAGCAAGCTGTGATGTAGTCAATGATTACGAGGCACTGTTCATTGGAGCAGTTGCAGGTGTTGTCGTTGTATTTGCAGTTGAATTCTTTGATAAAGTCGTAAAAATCGATGACCCGGTTGGTGCAATCAGTGTACACGGTGTCTGTGGAGCACTCGGAACCTTATTTACCGGTATTTTCGGCGAGGGATGCAGCTTTATCATCCAGCTGATCGGTTTTGTAGCAGTTGCGGCATATACCCTGATCCTGGCGTTCATTCTGTTCTTCGTCCTGAAAAAGACCATCGGACTTCGCGTAACCGAGAAGGAAGAGATCGACGGACTGGATATGCACGAGCACGGATGCAGCGCTTATGCAAACTTCCACTTCCACAATGACAAATAAAAAGAATTGATGAAAAAGGATCAATAAAAAGGTGGTGCGGATATGAAAAAGCTGACAGTTATTGTCAAACCCGCGAACCGGGAGGATGTCATCGACATCATGGAATCGTGTGCCGTGTACGGCGTGATGGAAACGGATATCACCGGATATGGAAACCAGAAGGGTTACCGGGTGATGTACCGTGGAACCATGAGCGGGCCGAATGTACTGATGAAATGCAAATTCGAGACCGTGGGTGACGATAAGACAATTGAAGTGCTAAAAGGCTTCCTGGAAAAGAAGCTGTGTACCGGAAATATCGGAGACGGAAAGATTTTTGTCGAGAAAGTGGCAGATGTCATCCGGGTTCGTACCGGCCAGCGTGGCGAGGAAGCATTATAAAAACAAAAGACAGTAAAAAGGTGCAAAGAGGCAGCCAGAACAGATCGTTCAGCTGCCTCTTCTGAGCTAAAAAAGCCGGAACGGGAGGAATGCTGCATGGTAAGATACATCATAAAACGTTTATTTATTGGAGTGGTGACGATCTGGGCACTGATCACCATTACCTTTTTCCTGATTCGGATTATGCCGGGCAGCCCGTTCGAGGCAGACAATCTTTCCCAGAGCGCCATTGAGCAGCTTGAATCGACCTACGGGCTGGATGAACCCATGTGGAAACAGTATATTCTTTACATGGAAAATCTGATGCACGGGGATCTCGGCATTTCCTATAAAAAGAACGTTTCTGTTAATACACTGATCGCAAGAGGATTTCCGTATACGTTAAGCATCGGACTTCTCTCTATCGCGGTATCCGCTTTCATCGGTATTCTGATGGGTATCTGGATGGCGACGAGCAAGCGGCTGGCAGTGAAAAACACCCTGCTTGGAATTGCGACGCTGGGGGTCAGTATCCCGGGATTCGTCACAGCGATTCTGCTGATGATGATTTTCGGTGTCTGGTGGCCGGTACTCCCGATCGTCGGTCTTGGTTCTCCGGCCAACTACATTCTTCCGGTGGCAGCACAGTCATTCGGACAGATCGCTTCGATTGCCAGACTGACCAAGAGTACGTATTCCGAGGCGATTCAGATGGATTACGTAACGATGGCAAGAGCGAAGGGACTTAGCAATCTGTACATCACCGCGCGTCACGTCCTTAAAAATGCACTGATCCCGGTTGTCACCTATTTCGGACCGGCTATCGCATTTCTGATCACAGGAAGCTTCGTCGTAGAATCTATTTTTTCCATTCCCGGAATCGGACGTGAATTTACGAATGCCATCACAAACCGTGATTACACCGTAGTCCTTGGCTTCAGTGTTTTCATCGGTGTGATTATCACCGTTGCCAACCTGGCGGTGGATATCATTTGTTCCCTCATTGACCCGAGAATCAAACTGACAAACTAGGAGGTGACTGTTATGGACTGGTTTTCACCGATTGATCCATCCAAAAAGAACAGCGAGTTTATTGCCGTGGAGAGCAAAAGCTTCTGGAAAGCGGCATGGGGAAGATTTAAGAAAAATCCAATGGCAGTTCTCGGACTGGTCGTCATCCTCCTTCTGGCGGTGGTTTCCATTTTCGGACCGATGATCAGCCCCTATGCATACGATGCACAGGACGCAGCCAATCAGTACGCGGGCTTTTCGGCACAGCACATTTTCGGAACCGACAAATTCGGCCGTGACGTATTTACAAGACTCTGCTACGGAGGCCGCATCAGCCTGGCGATTGGTTTTGGAGCAGCCGTCATCAACACCGTACTCGGTGTGGTGATCGGTGGACTGTGCGGCTACATTGGTGGAAAATTTGATAACTTTGTGATGCGTATTGTGGATATCATCTACGCAATGCCATCTATGATCTACGTTATTCTGATCATGATGGTTCTCGGATCGAATGTACGAAGCATTCTGATCGGTATCTGCATTCCGGGCTGGATCGGCATGGCACGTCAGGTAAGAGGCCAGCTGATCGCCTTAAAGGAGCAGGAATTTTCCATGGCAGCACTCGTCATCGGAGCAAGCGATGCGAGAATTCTGTTCCGCCATCTGCTGATCAATGCCATCGGGCCGATCATCGTACAGATTACTTTCCTTGTTCCGAACGCCATTTTCACCGAAGCCTTCTTAAGCTTCATCGGAATCGGCATTTCCGCTCCGATGGCAAGCTGGGGTTCCATGGCGCAGGATGCCCGACAGGTGCTCACCATGCACCCGGGACAGCTGCTTTTGCCGACCATCTGCATTTGTATCACCATTTTCTCCCTGAACTTCCTCGGTGAGGGAATCGGCGATGCCTTTAATCCAAAGAAAACCAGGGGGTGAAGCGTATGAGTTTACTCGAAATCAGCCATCTCACAACAAAATTTGAAACGCAGCAGGGAACCGTCAGCGCAGTCCGCGATGTTTCCTACCATCTGGAAGAGGGCGAGGTACTTGGTATTGTCGGCGAGTCCGGTTCCGGAAAAAGTGTCGGCATGCTGACCCTGATGGGGCTTCTGGCATCGAACGGCAGAGTGGAAGAAGGAGAGATCCTTTTCGACGGAGAAAACATTTCTCCGCCGCACACGAAGGACCGGAAAGAAAAACGGGCTTATGAAAAGAAAATGCAGCAGATCCGCGGAAACCGCATCGGCATGATTTTCCAGGATCCGATGACATTTCTGAATCCGATCCTGAAAATCGGAATTCAGATGACAGAGGGAATTCGAAAGCATCAGAATTGCTCCAAAAAAGAGGCGGAAGCGAAAGCCATTGAGCTGATGCGGCAGGTCGGAATTCCAAGTCCGGAAAAGCGGCTCGATCAGTATCCGTTCGAATTTTCCGGCGGTATGAGGCAGAGAATCATCATTGCGACGGCTCTGGCGTGTGATCCGAAGCTGATTATCGCAGATGAGCCGACAACCGCACTGGATGTGACCGTACAGGCACAGATTCTGGAGCTTTTGAAAAAGCTGACGAAGGAAAAAGGAACCTCCGTTATTATGATTACCCACGACCTCGGCGTTGTCGCTTCTATGTGTGACCGGATTGCCATTATGTACGCAGGACAGATCGTAGAAGAGGGAACCGTCGATGAGATTTTCTACGAACCGCATCATCCGTACACGAAAGGTCTTCTGAACAGTATCAACAATTCGGCAAAGGATAACGACGAACCGCTCGTTCCGATTCCGGGAACACCGCCGGACCTCTTAAAGCTTCCGAAGGGCTGCGCATTTATGAGCCGCTGTTCTTACACTATGAAGATCTGTGAGGTACAGGCCTCTCCGGTGACAACCTACAGCGAGACGCACTGCTGCAGATGCTGGCTGGAATGTATGGATGAAACAAAAATCACAGTTTCCGGGGAGGAGGCGGCTGCCAATGAGTGAAAATGTACTGGAAGTAAAAAACCTGTGTAAATACTTTGATGTGAACAGAGGAATGAAGGGAGCACAGAAGGTCATTGCCGTAGATGGTATTTCCTTCGAGGTAAAAAAAGGGGAAACCTTCGGACTGGTCGGAGAATCCGGCTGTGGAAAAAGTACACTTGGCCGCACGATTTTACGGATCTATGAGCCGACAAAGGGCGAAATCGTTTTCGAGGGAGAAGATATTTCCAGGCTTTCCCGGAAAAAGATGCTTCCCTACCGGCAGAAGCTGCAGATGATCTTCCAGGATCCATATGCATCCTTAAATCCCCGTTTTACCGTCGGTGAGATTATTGAGGAGCCGATGGTGATTCATCACATGTACGATGAAAAAAAGCGAAAAGAACGCGTGCAGGAGCTGCTGGAAACGGTTGGATTAAAACCGGACCACATCCGAAGATATCCGCATGAATTTTCCGGCGGCCAGAGACAGCGAATCGGAATTGCGAGAACGCTGGCACTCGAACCGGACTTTATCGTCTGCGACGAACCGATTTCGGCGCTCGACGTTTCCATCCAGGCACAGGTCATCAACCTTTTGGAGGATATTCAGAAAAAAGAGGGTATCAGCTATCTCTTTATCGCACACGATCTTGGCATGGTAAAGCATATCAGCCACCGGATCGGTGTCATGTATCTGGGACACATGGTAGAGATCGGAGAATCCAATGATGTTTACCGCCGTCCGCTTCACCCATATTCGAAGGCACTGCTTTCTGCAGAGCCGATCCCGGATCCGAAGACCGCAAGAAGCAGAAAACGAATCCTGCTGGAAGGCGAAATCCCAAGTCCGATCCATCCGCCGAAAGGATGCCCGTTCCACACGAGGTGCCCCTACGCTATGGAAGAATGCAGCCAGGCCCGCCCGGCAACGTATGATATTGAGGGCAGGAAAGTGGCTTGCTTCTTATATTCCCCGCGGTATTTGAGACAGAGGGAGGGTCTGGCAATCGAACCGCTGCTGGCCGGAGCAAAATAGAACCATTCCGGTGCGGCAGGTTTGGGAACAGAGGTTTCAGGGACCGGAGCTGTGTTTCAAACAAGCATCAGCAGCAAAAGGAGGAGAACATTATGAGGAAATTATGGAAAACAACAGCGACACTGGCAGCGGCTGTTCTTCTGGCAGGATCCCTTGCCGGATGCGGAAGCAGCGGAGGAAGCAGCAGCTCTTCCGGAGGAGGCAAAAGCGGCAGTACTTCCGATATGATTGTAACAACGATGAATACCGAGGCCGGAAGCCTGGACAGCGCAGGAGAGAGCGGTTTATGGTGGTGGTCCTACGATGATGTGTGTATGGCGCCGATCATGGAAATGAAAGAGGACGGTTCCTGGGATTACATTCTGGCAGAAAGCGTTGATGTCAATGAGGATATGACACAGTACACCGTTCACCTCCGCAGCGATGCAAAATGGAGCAACGGAGACGATGTGACAAGTGCCGATTTCAAAAATACCATTGTCCGCGCACTGGATCCGAACTGCAAGAGTGGTTATTCCTCAATGCTTTACCCGATTGTGGGAGCTGAGGAGATGTACAACGGAACCGGCGATGAGAGCGGTCTTGGCGTAGACACCAGCGATGATAAGACCATCGTATTCAACTTAAAGGAGCCGTGCGCTTACTTCGAACAGCTCTTTGTACTTCCGGTTTATATGCCGACGCATCGCGAGCTTCAGACAGAAACCAACGGCGACTGGGCAATGGGAAATGACATGGATGCGCTGGTAAGCTGCGGACCGTACTACCTCGCAGAGTATGTACCGAACCAGTACAGCGTTTATAAGAAAAATGAAAATTACGTTCAGGCAGACCGGATCAAAACCGATACGATCAAAAAGATGGTTATGGACGATACACAGTCCATCATCAATGCGTATAAATCCGGTGAGCTGAACTTTATCTCAGCAGATTATACCGTTATGGACGAGTATAAAGACAGCGATGAGCTGATTACTTCTCCGGCCATGACAAGCTACTACGTATTGTTTAATGTAAATGAAGCACCGTTTGACGATGTCCGTGTCCGCCAGGCGTTCTCTATGGCAGTCAACCGCGATGAGGTAGCTTCCGCGTGCGGTTCCTCTTATGAGGCAAGTGATTTCTTCGTAGCAAAACATCTGAAATCCTCCGCAAGCGGCAAGGACTGGGCAGAGGAAGTAGAGGAAGATCCGATCGGCTTTGATCCGGACAAGGCAAAAGAGCTTCTGGCAGAGGCCGGTTACCCGGATGGAGAAGGCTTCCCGGCCATCACCTACAAATACCCGAACCTCCAGCTCGACAGCGATATGGCACAGGCCCTGCAGGCACAGTGGAAAACAAACCTTGGCATCGAGGTGGAGCTTCAGGCAGAGGAGCAGCAGGTACAGGTAGCAGAGAGAAGATCCGGTGATTTCCAGCTTGCCCGCATGAGATGGACTGCAGACTTTACAGATCCGTTCACCTTCCTTTCCATGTACCGTTCCAACGACAGCTACAACGATAACAAGACCAACTGCCCGGAGTATGACGAACTGATGGCACAGTCGAATGAGGAAAGCGATCCGACCGCCAGATTTGAGCTGCTGCACCAGGCTGAGAGCGTACTGGTAAACGACTACTGCTTCGGCGTACCGGTACTGAATTCTTCCAATATTTATCTGGTAAGCACCGATATCACAAACTTTGAGATCGACCCGTCCAGAAACATGATCCGTACCAAATATCTGGTATTGGGAGACAGCTCTTCTGAGTCTTAAGCAAAAAATCGGAAAACGGGAAGGCTCTGCAGATGGCTTAGCAGCTGTTTCGAGGGGAGCCGTAAAACGGTAATTTTCCGGAAAAAAAACAATAGAAGCCGTGAAAACAGGAGGAAATGAATATGGAAGTAAATAAAATCATCAGCCACGCATTACAGAGCATGCCGCCGAGCAAACGTCAGAAGGCATTTGCGAAGGACACCTCAAAACTGATCCATATGGGATTAAACGAAAACAATTACGGAATGTCACCGAAGGCAGTGGCGGCACTGGAGGACTCTATGGCGGGAAGCCATTTTTATCCTGATTTTGCGGCAGTACTGCTGAAACAGAAGGTAGCGGAGCAGTACGGATTAAAAGCAGAAAATGTACTGACAGGCGCCGGATCGAGTGCGATGATCGATATGATCGGACTGACCTTTCTGGACGAGGGAGATGAGGTGCTGTTTTCCGCGCCGACCTACGGGGCATTTGCCGACATGGCGTATTTAAATGGCGGTGTGCCGGTCTCCGTACCGGTAACCGAGGAGCAGAAATTTAATCTCCCTGCCATGAAAGAAAAAATCGGTGAAAAAACAAAAATCGTGGTGATCTGCAATCCGAATAACCCGACCGGAACGTATGTGCCGATCGGGGAGCTGGAAGCATTCGCAGATACTCTTCCGGAGGACGTGCTGCTGGTGATGGATGAGGCATACATGGAGTTTGCCACCGAGCCGGACTGCTGCAGTATGGTTGATTATATGAAAGCGCATCCGGAAAAACCGATTCTGGTTCTCCGTACCTTTTCCAAATATTATGCGATGGCAGGCCTTCGTGTCGGCTATGCGCTGGGCTCCGAAGAGCTGATTGGAATCATGCGGAAATGTTCCGCTTCCTGGAACCTGAATGTCTGTGCCCAGAAAGCGGCAGTGGCAGGCCTGGCAGACCAGGAATATTATCAGGAGCAGAAAGCAAAAATCGTGGAGGGAAGAGAATATCTGGAAAAAGAGATGGCAGCGCTTGGCTGCAGGGTTTATCCGTCCCAGTCGAATTTCATCTACTTCGATACCGGAAAAGATCCTGCCTGGATTCAGGAACAGCTGATGGAAAAGGGCATCCGTATCGGCGCTTTTGAGATGAGCCGTGTGAGCGTGGGAACGATGGAGGAGTGTAAACTTTATATCAAAGCATTAAAAGAAATTCTGGAAGCGGCAGAGTGAAAAAAGGTTTTACGGTAAACGTTAAAAGATAGAATGAAAGAGAAAAAGACCGGATGAGAAGTAAAAAATCCGGTCTTTTTCTGCTGGTATGAGAACAGAAAAAGCGGATCAGCAGGTTGCATATTTCAGGTAAAAAAGGTATACTTATAAGTGATAAAAAGAGAAATATGTTAGCAGCAGCTAATAAGAAAAAAACAGAGAAAAAACATGGTTTTTGCAAATTAGTGCTTGCCATTCCATGAAAATTGGAATATTATATGTGCAAACGCCTATAGATGAAAAAACATGTATCACATCCTGAAAGGGGAAAGAAAATATGCTTTTTAAAACATACCAGAAGATCACGACGTTATTTAAAGAACATCATGGATATATGAGCTTCGCAGACCTCAGAGATCATCAGGTGACTGTACTGCAGCTGGCAGAAATGGAAGAGGAAGGAAGTCTGGAACGATTTGCACGCGGCTGGTACTGGTGCAAGGACTGTGGTTATGAAAAACCGGAAGACTATCAATATATTGAAATTGCGAAAGTAAACCCACGCGCAGTCATCTGCATGGACAGTGCTGCATGGCTTGCCGGAATGCTGAAAGAAGAGCCGGCTACGATTGCAGTTGCAACAGCACGGACAGACCGAAAAAAAATGGATCTGGAAAATTTTGAAATCAGACGTTTTTATTTCCAGAATGCCGATGTCCCGGGTGAAATCTGTGAGAAAAAGACAGAGTTTGGTTCCTACAAATATTATTCTCCGAAGAGAACCTTCTGTGACTGTCTGCGCATGAACAACAAGATGCCGGAGGAAGTAAAAGAAGAAATCCTCACCTGGTGCCGGAAACAGAAATATTCCAAAGAAGAGATTCTGGAATACGCGAACAAGCTCCGTGCGGTAAAAAATATCGAGGAAGAGTATCAGAAATAAAATTTCACAGGAATAGATAAGGGAAACTCCCGACGGAAGATCTTATACGAGAAATTCTGCCGGGAGTTTCTGCGTGTATATCAGATGGTTACGCATACACGATTTCCTCGTATGTTCCCCTGTGTTGTTCGCAAAAATCGCATAAAATGAGAAGCAAAGAGCAATACTTGACTAGCCGAACGGGAAACGCGGCGATATAATAGAGGCAACAAATTTCGGGAGGATTTTACCTATGAGTAAAGAGACGAGAGAGTATGCAAAACAGCTGGTTTCCCAGATGACGCTGGAAGAAAAAATGAGCCAGATGGTCTATCAGTCACCGGCGATCGAGCGTCTTGGCATTCCGGCATACAACTGGTGGAATGAAGCGCTGCACGGCGTGGCAAGAGCTGGTGTGGCAACGGTATTTCCGCAGGCTATTGGCCTTGCAGCAACGTTTGATAAAGAGCTGCTGCAGGAGATCGGTGATGTTGTTTCTACCGAGGGACGTGCAAAATTCAACGAGTTTTCGAGAAAAGGCGACCGCGGCATCTACAAAGGCCTGACCTTCTGGGCACCGAACGTCAACATTTTCCGTGATCCGAGATGGGGCCGTGGCCATGAGACATATGGTGAGGACCCGTATCTGACTGGTGAGCTCGGATGCGCCTACATCCGCGGATTACAGGGACCGGACCCGGATCACCCGAAGGCAGCGGCGTGTGCCAAACATTTCGCCGTCCACAGCGGCCCAGAGGCGATCCGCCATGAGTTTGACGCAAGAGTCAGCAAACATGATCTGTATGACACCTATCTGTATGCCTTCAAACGCTGTGTCAAGGATGCAAAAGTCGAGGCAGTCATGGGCGCGTATAACCGTGTCAACGGTGAACCGGCATGCGGAAGCAAGACATTGTTAAAGGACATCCTGCGCGATGAGTTCGGCTTTGAAGGCCATGTTGTCTCCGACTGCTGGGCAATCATAGATTTCCATGAGCACCACAGAGTGACCAAAAATGTAGAGGAGTCCGCAGCGCGTGCCGTCAACAACGGCTGTGACCTGAACTGCGGCGTTGCTTTCCTGCATCTGCCGAAAGCATACGAGGATGGCCTGGTATCCGAAGAGGCAATCACCGCGGCAGTTGAGCGCCTGATGGAAATCCGCATCCGCCTCGGTATGATGAAAGACTATCCGTCACCGTACGAAGATCTGTCCTACGATCTAGTCGAGTGCAAAGAGCATGTTGATCTGTCCGTCGAGGCAGCGAGAAGAAGTATGGTTCTGCTGAAAAATGAAAACAACATGCTGCCGCTCGATGTGAAGAAGATCCGCAGTATCGCCGTGATCGGACCGAACGCGAACTCGAGAGCAGCGCTGGTTGGAAACTATCAGGGAACATCGTCCAGATACATCACACCGCTGGAAGGAATTCAGCAGTATGTCGGTGATGATGTGAGAGTGACATACGCAGAGGGCTGCCATCTGTATAAAAATAAAGTCGAAGGACTCGGCGAGGACAAAGACCGTTTCAAAGAGGCTGTCATTGCCGCTGAGCACGCAGACGTTGTCGTTCTGTGCCTTGGACTTGATGCAACTGTTGAGGGCGAGGAAGGCGATGCCGGAAACGAATACGCGAGCGGCGATAAGCTGGGCCTCAATCTGCCGGGCTTACAGGAGGAACTGCTTGAGACAATCACAGCGGTTGGAAAACCGGTAGTCCTCGTTCTCTCGGCAGGAAGTGCCATCGACCTGTCCTGGGCCGAGGAGCATGTACCGGCTATCCTTGACAGCTGGTATCCGGGTGCGCGCGGCGGAAAAGCCGTGGCCGAGGCGCTGTTCGGCGATTATGCACCGAACGGAAAACTGCCGGTGACTTTCTATCAGGGAACAGAAAATCTGCCGGAGTTCACCGATTACAGCATGGCAGGACGAACCTACCGCTATACTGATAAAAATATTCTGTATCCATTTGGATATGGACTGACGTATGGAACAATTTCCTACAGCGGCGCAAAAACGGAGCAGGAGACGAGCGCGGTGCTCGACGATGTGACCGTGTGCACGAAGGTGAAGAATGAGAGTGCATATCCGCTGCATGAGAGCGTAGAGGTTTATGTGAAATACAAAAACGCACAGCCGGGTGAGCCAGGTTTCCAGTTAAAAGGCATCGCGTGCGTGGAACTGCAGGCAGGAGAAGAAAAAGAGGTTTCCGTGACACTGCATGCAAGAGATTTTGCTGTTATCACAGAGGACGGCGGATGTGTCGTACGGCCGGGCGAGTATGAAATCTCCATCGGCGGACAGCAGCCGGGCGAAAGAAGCCGCGCGCTGACAGGACGTGAGACAGAGATTCTGACGGTCAGAAAAGAAGGAAATGAAGAGAACGTCGAGTATTAAGTATTAGATAGAAATTGAAAAACGAAGAGGGAGGTGGAATCGTCTGCCTCCCTCTTTTGGTGACAGAATGGACGGCTTGGTGCGATGATCGCTGGAAATCTGCCGAACCTGCTTCATTTCCAGACCGGCGGACTGTATGGTGCTGCATCTTCGTGCACCGAAGGGAAAAGTGTCGGTTGAGGTGATGCTGAACCGTGCAAAATATTTTGACCGTACAGGAAAGGTCAACGATCACACGATTTATCTGAGCGGAAACCTAGGAAAAAATGCCCTGGAATTGGCCATGTGCCTGTCGGCAAAAGCAACGGGCGGCCGTGTGTATACCATGGGTCATACTCTGGTGATCGAAGAGGCAGAGAAGATTACCGAAAAGCTGGAGCGCGCGATGGCGCAGAGCAGAGAACACAAAATCATTCTCCTTCCGGCGCTGCCGAAGGCGTGGGATCATGGAGAAGTGAAAGGCCTGCGGCTGGTTGGAAATGCATCGATTGCACTTGCGTGGGAGAATGGAAAACTGACACGGTGTGCGGTTACGGCGGATCAGGCGTATGAAGGGGAAGTTGTGTATGGAGAGATGCGTCAAGCGGTAAAACTGGAAAAAGGTGAGACAGTTATGCTGGATGCGGTATTGCAGCTGCTTGAATCATAAACATGAAGATAGAAAATGCCGGGCAGAGAAAAATCTGTCCGGCGTTTTCAGCATATGTAAAGACTATAAGGCGATGGAGGAAAAAGAAGCTTCTTCTGCCAGCAGCAGGTGATAGTAATGCTCGGAATAGCGGCAGAGATAACCAGGCATTCCCCGATAAGAACTGGTTTCTAAAAACGCGGCTGCGACGCAGGTGCGGCATATCGGTTGCAAACGGCATTGACAGCATTGGGAACTTAGGGAAATCTTCTGTGCAGCGGCGGAAACTTTTTCCCAGGCGGAAATAAATCCAAGATCAAAAACAGGGGCGGAGATTTCGGATAACATCACACAGGGGAAAAGAAAGCCCTGCCAGTTGATGAAGAAGGAGCAGTTTCCGGCAAGACAGGAGATATGACCATTGTCCCGTGGAAAAGACGGATTGTTGACGCGGTGGATGGATTCATGAACGTACTGCCGGAAAATATCGCTGGTCAGCTGCAGTTTCAGTGTCTGCAGGGCAAGCGCAGCGGCGTCTTCCGGGTTCAGGCGGACCTGAGCATCAAAAGGAAGGGAGCGTTCCCGGACGGCGGGCATCATATAGTGATCGGCATGAACGGGGACTTCAAGCTTTTCTCCGAGAACAAAGATTTTTGGAAAATCATGCGCGTTCTTTTTAGTGACGCTACAGCTGATTTTGACATCAACGTTTCGTTCGCGGAGCAGACGGATGGCGCGGACGGTCTGATCAAAGCCCTGGGGGTAATGGCAGAGACGGTTATAGGAAGCGGCATCGGCACCGTAGAGCGTGATGTTAATGCGGCGCGGCCTGTACTCAGCAAAAAAATCAGCCCAGGATTCGCCCAGCAGGGTTCCATTGGTGTTGATGGTAAGAATCATACCCATGTTTCGAAGCTCAAGATATAGTGTTTTGAAATCAGGAAAGAGAAGTGGTTCACCGCCGGTCAGAAGAAGAAAAAGTGTACCGGCTTTTTGCATCTGCTGTGCAAGCAGAATCCATTCATCAACTGTGCGGAGTTGTCCCTGACATTCCATTTCTGAACGGGACAGACGGACATAACACATGTCGCAGTTCATATTGCAGAGTGGCAGAAGTTCAAGCGCGCCGGTAATAGGAATGTGCTGCTGGCGCGCTTTCTGGAGAAAAGAACGCTCGAAGGTGGAAGCGTCGTCCATGTAGTTCATAAAGGTTCCTCCGAAAAAAGTGGTTTGATGAACCAATTATTAATAGGTATAGTAAAGGATCGAAACGAGTGGGTTCGATCCTTTTGCTGTGGTTTGAAAAATTATTATTTAGTGGAAAAATCAGGATTTGGCGGTTTCCCAAGTATTGATGTCTAGTCTGGTAGTACAATGAACGTTTGTACCATTTTCGGTCCAGATGACAACGGGGGTTGCTTCATCATTGCGGGTAGACTGGTCATCTATAAAACCACTGATAAATCCACTGTCAGATTCCGCTTCATGAGTCTTGTTACAAGGATGATATCCAGAAAATTGAGCTTGAGAGCCCCAGCCTCCCCATGAGTCTTCTTTTGCGATATATTTTTTTTGCCCAGATCCATCATAATAATAAACATTATAATTATGACCGTATTGTCCAGCATCGCAGACAAATTTATAAACTTTCCCGCTATCCCCGCAGGCCGCCACATATTCATTTGCAGCAAATTCCTGAACCTCAACAACAGGTTCCATCCACTCTTTCTTCATAACGATATAACCTCCTCTAATAATGCATACCTTAAAGTATCATGCACAAAATTTAAAGCAGAATTTTGAATCGTATCTTCCGCAGCCTCATATTCCTCTAACGCCTGTGCAACGACTTCCGAAATGGTACGTGGCTGCTGAAAAGCATTCCAGAGAAATGCAGCGGTATCGTTTGGAACCATCACTGCATTCGAAATCTGACAGGCAGTCCCAACGGGAATAATCGCATATTCCCCTGCAATTTCACGCAGCAGATAATCGGAATTGACACGATATTTTTTTTCATTTATCTTTTGTAACAAATCCGACCGGGTCGGAGAAGCAATCGGTTCCATCACAAACTCCCCTCTTGCAAAATGCTGTGCCTTTTCAGGCAGAAAGTATTTCTGCAGTCAGCAAGAAAAATATGTAGAATGTTCGCAGAAATAAATTACATTTATCATTACAAAAAGATTATAGAAGAAGAACTAGGAAAAGTCAAGTAAAAACTGGAAAAAGATGGGAATGTAATCTGCTCAAAAACGAAAAACAAATCGCTGTGTGCGGACACTCCAGCGGTATCTGTGCGTGAGCCGTCCGAGACGATTTGGAAAATCTATGGCAGCGGATATGCTGGCGGCTTATTATGACAGAAGCACAGACACCGATGCACTATTTCAGAATTTAAAAATCGGCAGAAGTGAAACATATAAAAAACATCGGAATCAGTATGATGTAATAAAAACCAATATGCAGGAATTTTTAAGCGCAACAAGCGGCATTGACGAAATGCTGCGCATGCTGAACGACTATCTGATTTTTGATCTCAGAGAGCAGTACAGTCAGGTGCGCTTCCGTGATGAAAAGAATCTGGTACAGGTAATGAAAGATCTGACATACGATAACGAAAAAGAAAACGTATCCATTCCAAACCGCGAAGTATCCCAGGAGTATATCAACGCAATCAGCAGATTTCCATTCTGCAATACAACGATGAAAACTCGCTGTGGAAGAATATTTTTATCATTATTCTCGGTTCCTGTGTGTTCCGTGTGATCTGGGTGTACACGATTTTCGCGTATTTCCATACCATTACGTCACTGTATCTGCTGTATATCTTTTCGTGGAGAATTACCAGTGCGGCGGAGATCCTGTATTTCCGGCATGACTATAAAACGCTGCAGATCAGTCAAAAATAAAATTACGTATTTAATTACAAAAAAGCCACAAAGATTGACGGAGACTCTTTTTTTTGTTATCATAAATGCGGAAAAAGGGATCGTGATACGTGGCGGAGAGAAGGGAAGATCATGGGGAGAAAGAGGAGTTTTTGATGGAAAAAACATTTCAGACAGGGAGTTTTTCCTTCCGGCTGAAGTTTCCGGAAGAGCTGGTACTTCCGGTGGATATGGAAAAATTTTTGGTGGAAACGGATTCTGCAGATTATACATATATCATTACGGCCGTCGACATATTGCCGGAAGCGGAGGGGAGCTGATTGTGGATCGGGTCGATCTGCAGGTGTTTCATACAAAAGAAGGATTGGAGAGCCGCCGGATCGGTGTGAAAGGAGAAGCGCGTCCTTATGCATTCTACCGTGAGACTGCGCAAAATCGTGCGGAGGTTTTCGTCGGCAGGTGGTATCTGGCAGAAGTTGAAAAGTATGAAGTTGTTTTTCTTTCCCTCCTTGCCTTGGAGCGCCGTCTGGCAGAGCAGCCGTGCCTGATTCTGCACTGTGCATACACGGAGTATCAGGGGAAAGCAATGCTCTTTTCTGCACCATCGGGAACGGGCAAAACCACGCAGGCGGAACTCTGGGAACAGTACCGGGGAAGCCGTACCGTAAATGGGGATAAGGCATTGCTGGAATATGATGGCACAGCGTGGACAGCAAACGGCTGGCCGGTCTGCGGAACATCAGGAGTCTGCGAAAACAAAAAGCTCCCGGTCGGATGCATTGTAATGCTGAGCCAGGCAAAGACGAATCAGGCGTGGCGGCTGCGTCCGGCAGAGGCATTTACGAGTCTGTACGGACAGATCACCATGAACCGCTGGGACAGGGAGGGAATGGTGCACAGTCTCGACCTTCTCGAACAGCTTGCTGGAAAAGTTCCGGTGTATCATCTGGCGTGCGACATTTCAGAAGATGCGGTGAAAACGCTGGAGCAGGAGATCGGGGCCGGTTCGTTCGAAAGTGAAACATATGCAGCTGCACTGCACAAAAACATGATTCAGAAAAGGGAGAAACATGCATGAAAATGATGGATACACGTGCCTATGTCGGAATGCTGAAAGAACTTGTAGAGCAGGGCAGAGAAATGCGTATGGTGATTTCCGGGAGCAGCATGGCGCCGTTTCTGATTCATGGACGCGACAGTATTTTCTTCCGAGCGCCGGAGCGGGAACTTCGGAGAGGTGATATCGTATTTTATGAGCGGCCGGGCGGACAGTTTGTCGTGCATCGGATCTGCCGCGTTCATGCAGACGGTTATGACATAATCGGGGATGCACAGACGGAAATCGAGCATCATGTGCAACGGAAGCAGATCTTTGCACGGGTGACAAAAGTGGAACGAAAAGGAAAAATACTTGTACCGGGAACGTTCTGGTGGGAGTTTTTTGCACAGGTCTGGATTCGCATCATCCCGCTTCGCCCGATTCTGATGCATGGATATGCCCGGTTATTCGGTGTGGATAAAAAGAAAAATGATGCGTGCACAGAAAATGAAAGGAAAAGAAGATGATTACAGAAACAGAAACCGCATTCCTTGCGGTGATTTGTGCGTTTTTGACAGAAGAAAAAGCATCGCCGGCGGAAATTCAGGCGCTGACAGAAAAACAATGGAATCATCTGTTTGTCCTAGCGGCACAGCATTCGCTGCTGTCAGCGGTCTACGATGTTGTGGGCAAAACACCGGAATTTGCAGAACTTCCGGACGAGCTTCGCAGACAGGTAAAAACGCAGGCAATGCAGAGTGTTTTGCAGCAGGTTTCGCGTACAGCGCTGTTTCTTTCCGATGAAAAGGAGCTGGAGCATCTGGGCGTGCAGCCGCTGGTGATGAAAGGAATTGTGTGCAGAAGTCTCTATCCGAAGCCGGATCTGCGCCCGTCCGGGGATGAGGATCTTCTGATTTCGGCAAAGGATTTTGCAACAGTAGATGCCTGTTTTATGAGGAAGGGCTTTGTGCGGGACAAAGAAACCGCAATGCCAAATGGTGCCAAAGACGGTGATGCCCCGGAAGAGATGGGCTACATTCATCCGAAAACAGGGGTCTTCTATGAAATACATACCAGGCTGTTCAGCACAGAATCCTCTGCCTATGGTTATCTGAACCGTGCATTTTCCGATGTTTTTGCGCATCCATCCAGGGTGGAAGTGCAGGGTCAGAGTATCTTTACCTTAGAAGAAACGCATCATCTTTTCTATCTTCTCTGTCACAGCTTCAAGCACTTTCTTCACGGCGGCGTCGGGATCCGTCAGATCTGTGATATGGTACAGATGATTCGTATATATGGAAGAAAAATAGACTGGGAAATGTTCTGGCAGCTGTGCGAAGAGTATCATATGACGTGCTTCTGTATCAATCTGCTGGATATCGGCGAGCGGTATCTGGGCTTTTCCTATGAAGCAAGTGGGGCAGTCCGTGCCGCAAAGAAGCTTCACTCGGATTCCGAAGCGCTTCTGATCGATATTCTCGATGCCGGTTCGTTCGGAAAATCGAGCGCGGGACGGATCCACAGTGCAAACATTACCCTGTATGCGGCAGAAACCGGAATGGAAAAGCACACAGCCGGGGGAATCTGGAAATCGCTGGTTCCGGAAGCTTCCTATATGAAAAACAAGTATCCCTATGCGGCGAGGTATCCGTTTTTGCTCCCGGCTGCATACGTGGAGCGAATCCTGAAATGGCTGGGGCAGGGAGAAAAAGGACAGAAATTGAGCATTGAAGTGGGTGCGGGACGTGTCGAATTGTTGAAGAAATACGATATGATCCGCACCGCAGACGGGAAAAAGAGAGGAGGCGCGCATGCAGGAAGAATCCAAAGAGAAAAGTAAAGACGCTCCCTTTGAGTCTATCCGCATCCTGTCGGAGCGATGGAAAAATGGAACGTTCTCTGAAATCATCGATGACTGGAAATGGATTTTTGGCTACAGTGCGCGCTATAAAGGTGCGATCGTTTTTTACACGATTCTCGGCATCTTAAGCACTTCTCTTGGCCTTGTCAGCAGCGTGGCAGGAAAATACCTGATCGATATCATCACCGGATACCAGATACAGAAGCTCCCGCTGCTGCTTTGCATCATGATCGGAAGCACCGTGTTCAGCCTTGGGTTTGAGAGTGTCATCAACCGCATTTCAACGAAGCTTGGTATCGCCATCAACAACGACATCCAGGCGGATATTTTTGACAAAATCGTTGATGCGGACTGGCTGGAAATCAGCAAATACGCAAACGGTGACGTACTCAACCGTTTCAACGGCGACATTGGAACGGTCAGCGGCAACGCAATCAGCTGGCTCCCGACGATTATCATTGCCGTGTATCGGTTTATTGCCACCTTTTTCGTAATCCTGCATTATGACTGGGTCATGGCACTGATTGCTTTTTTAAGCGCACCGTTCCTGCTTCTGATGTCCCGGTTTATGATCCGCCGTCAGCGGGAATACAGCAAAAAAGTGCGCGAGATGAGCAGCAACCTGATGAGCTTTGAGGTAGAAGCATTCTACAATTTTGATACCATCAAATCGTTTGGCATTGCGCCGTATTACAGCAAAAAGATGCGCTGGTGGCAGGGACTTTTCAAAGACATCAGCCTGAAATATAATCTGTTTACGATTAAAACCAATATTGTAATGTCCATTCTCGGGAGTGCGGTGGAGTTTACGGCATTCGGATACTGTCTGTTCCGTCTGTGGACGCACGACATTACCTATGGAACCATGACGTTGTTCCTGCAGCAGCGGAGCAACCTTTCCGGCGCGTTTGGAAACGTGATTTCGATTATTCCGTCCTTCCTCAACAGCTCCGTCTCGGCGCACCGGATCCGTGAGCTCGTGGAGCTGCCAAAAGAAATCCATATCCCGGAGAGTGCCGCGCTTGATCCGCTGGCAAAGGATGGCTTCCGGGTACAGATGCACGGGGTAGAATTTTCTTATATAGAAGGAAATAAAGTAATCACCAAATCGGAGTTTCAGGCCGCTCCCGGCGAGATCGTAGCGCTGGTCGGCCCGTCCGGCGAGGGAAAAACAACGATGATCCGCCTGATTCTCGGTCTCATCCGCCCGCAGGAGGGGGAAACCGTGATCATTGTCTCAAACGGAAAGACGGTTCCCATGAACGCTGAAACGCGTCATCTCTTCGCGTATGTTCCGCAGGGAAATACGATCCTTTCCGGCACAATCGCCGAAAATATGCGTATGGTAAAAGAGGATGCGACCGACGAGGAGATCATTGAGGCACTCAAAATCTCCTGCGCCTGGGATTTCGTCCAGCATCTGCCGGATACCATCAACAGCCGCGTCGGGGAACGTGGCCGCGGTTTCTCCGAAGGCCAGTCCCAGCGGCTTGCCATCGCCCGTGCCGTCCTCCGCGATGCCCCGGTGCTGCTTCTCGATGAAGCCACCTCGGCACTGGATGTCACGACGGAACGAAACGTCCTCCGAAACATCATCCGTCAGCGTCCCAACAAAACCTGTATCGTTACGACGCACCGTCCGAGTGTCCTCAGCCTCTGCCAGAGAGTTTACCGTGTCATGAATGGAACCGTGACCGAACTCGATGGGGCAGAAGGGGCAAAGATGGTGGAAGATTTTTGACAGAAAAAAGACACAAAAAAGACACAAAGGTCGGAAGAGTGATACTTCAAAGTCAAATCAGTTATAGAGTTGCAAGTCAAAATCCTGCTATAATACAACCATCAAAGGTCACACAACACGATACGTGAAAAGGAGAAAAAGTATGAAGAAAAAAGTGTTAGCAGGCATTCTTGCGGCAACCATGGCATTTTCCATGGCAGCATGCGGAAGCACAGGATCCAGTTCTGATTCCGGTTCCTCCGCAGCTTCCGGAAGCACAGCAAAGACAGAGGAAAAAGGCGAGCCGTACACTGTAACTATGGTACTGCAGGGCAGCCAGCAGCAGGATGAAGAGAGAATCGAAGAAAAAATCAACGAGATTCTGGAGCCGGAGCTGAATGCAAAGCTCGATATCGTTGTTCTTCCGTGGGCAAGCGCATCTCAGCAGTTACAGCTGATGCTTTCCGGCGATGAGAAAATCGATCTTCTGTACACAAATGCAACAACAGCTGTACAGTATATGCATTCCGGCCAGATCATGGATATGTCTGAACTGATTGACAAATACGGCACAAACCTGAAAGATATCTATGGCGAGGATATTGCAAAAACAAATCAGATTGATGGGTTTGTCTATGGCGTTCCGAACCAGATCGAACGAGGCAGCATTCCAGCCATCTTCATGAGAAAAGACCTGGTAGAAAAGTATAATATCAATACCGATGAAATCAAAGAGCCGAAGGATATGGAGAAAGTATTTGAGACCGTACAGGCAGGCGAGCCTGACATGACAATGCTGTATTCCATCAACGAAGGTGATACCCCACTGACCCGTCTGTTCCGTGGTGATGCACTTGGCGATGCCAACACGGGCGTTCTGATGGATCAGACCAACAGCACAACCGTAGAGAACTTCTTTGCGACCGACTGGTTCAAAGATACCGCAACGATGCTGTATGACTGGTATCAGAAAGGCTATATCAGCAAGGATGCCGGAACAAACACAGAAAACTGGAGAACCGTATGCAAAGCAGGAAACCTGTTCTCCCTGTTCTTCTCCTATCATCCAGGTACCCCGGTTGAGTTCCAGAGTTCTACCGGATATGATTTTGAAATCGTACCGTTCTATGATGCACCGATAATCAACTCTTCCTCCTACAGCGGAATTATCTTCTCTGTAGCACAGAACTCCGAAAATCCGGAAAAAGCAATGCAGGTTCTGGATTATATCTATGGCAGCCCGGAGGTCATGAACCTTCTGAACTGGGGCGAAGAGGGAACCGACTACGTAGTAGAAGATGAAGAAAACGGAATCATCAACTACCCGGATGGCGTAACAGCAGACAACGTAGGCTACAGCTTTAACTGTGGATGGGAGCTTCCGAACCAGTTTATCGCATACAAATGGAACGGATCTGACCCGCAGCTCTGGGACAAAATGCAGGAGTTTAATGATTCCGGTATCGAGTCGAAAGCACTTGGATTTATCTTTGATAACAGCGAATATACCAATCAGGTATCGGCTCTGTCCAACGTTGTAAAACAGTACAGCGGAGCACTTTACAGCGGTTCTGGAGATCCGGAAGAACTGCTTCCACAGTTCCTGGAGGCACTGGATGATGCGGGAATCAATGATGTCATTGCTGCAAAGCAGGAGCAGCTGGATGCATTTCTTGCAGCGAAATAAGCACCATAATTTGTAAAAAGAACACGACCGGGGCAAAAGAAAATCCGGTGTGATACAGTAACCGAAGGCTCCACTCTTACCCGAAAAGATGTGGAGCTTTCTCTGTGAAAGAACCTGAAAAAACAGCCCTCATAAAAGGAGACACGCTTTATGAAAAAAGCAGAGGTTAAAAAAGAGAAAAAGAAAAACGTGCTGAAGGAATATTGGCCGCTTTATCTGATGATGCTTCCGGCACTTCTGTATCTGCTGATCAACAACTATATCCCGATGGCAGGTATGGTGATTGCGTTTAAAAAACTGAACTTTGCAAAAGGTATCTGGGCAAGCCCATGGGCAGGACTCGACAACTTTAAGTTCCTGTTTTCCTCGAAGGATGCATGGATCATTACAAGAAACACGCTGCTGTATAACGTCGCATTTATTCTTGTAAACATGGTAGTCGGAATTGCCATTGCGATTCTGATTACGGAGGTAAGAAACACAAAGCTCAAAAAAGTGTACCAGAGTGCAATTCTTCTTCCGTTCCTGATGTCCATGGTTATCTTAAGCTACATCGTATATGCGCTTCTGAGTGCGGAAAATGGTCTTGTCAACAATTCGATCCTTCCGTTCTTCCATATTGACCCGATCCAGTGGTACCAGAAACCGAAATACTGGCCGGCGATCCTGATCATCGCGAACTGCTGGAAGGGCGTAGGATACGGATGCCTGATTTATATCGCATCGCTGATCGGTATTGATCCTTCCTTCTATGAGGCTGCCAGACTGGACGGCGCAAGCAAATGGCAGGAGATCACAAAAATCACACTGCCGAGCCTCGTTCCGACCATCATTACCCTGCTGCTTCTCAGCATCGGAAGAATTTTCTACTCCGATTTCGGTCTGTTCTATCAGGTACCAATGAACTCCGGTGTTCTGTTCCCGACCACAAACGTTATCGATACCTACGTATACCGTGCCCTGATTGAACAGGGAAATATCAGTATGTCATCTGCAGCCGGTGTATACCAGTCTCTGGTAGGCTTCTGTGTCGTAATGTTGAGTAACTGGATTGTCCGCAAAGTAGACAAAGACCAGGCATTATTCTAGGAGGATGGAAGTATGACAAATTCAAAAAAAGCAAAACGTTTCCAGTTCTGGATTAATGTAGTACTCGTTCTGATTACCTTATCCATTGTACTGCCGTTTGTACTCGTATTTATTTCCTCGCTGACCGATGAAAACACACTGATCCGCAACGGATATTCGTTCTTCCCGGAAAAATTCAGCTTCTATGCTTACTCCTATATCATCCGCCAGGGCGAGAAAATCCTGAGAGCATACGGAATTACCATTTTTGTAACCATCGTCGGTACCGCTGCAAATATTGCGATGTCCTCTCTTCTGGCGTATCCGCTTTCGGTTAAAAAACTGCCGTACCGCAGAGCAATTACCTTTTTCGTATTCTTTACGATGCTGTTCAACGGCGGACTGGTGCCGACCTACCTGATGTATGTAAATTATCTTCATATCAAAAACACGATCTGGGCATTGATTGTTCCGGGCTTCCTGTTAAGTGCAAACAACGTGCTGATGATCCGAAGCTACTTTAACACCAGTATCCCGGACGCGCTGTTCGAGGCGGCCAAGATCGATGGTGCCGGACACATGAAAATTTTTACCAGCATCACCCTTCCGCTTGGAAAACCGATTCTGGTAACAATGGGACTGTTTTCCGCACTTGGCTATTGGAATGACTGGACAAATGGTTTATACTATTTATCAGGAAATGACGGTCAGAAGCTTTACAGCATCCAGAACCTGCTGAATCAGATGATCACCGATATTCAGTATCTGGCAAGCGGAAAAGTAACCGGAAATATCGGCGCGGAGGTGGCAAAGCTGCCGACAACCTCCATCCGTATGGCAATCGCATTTATCGCCATGCTGCCGCTGTTTATCATCTATCCGTTCCTTCAGAAATACTTCGCAGAAGGTATCACACTTGGCGCGGTAAAAGGATGATTCACATGCGGAAATGAAAAAAGAGAAACACGTTTGTGTTTCCGGCATACAGCAGAAAAACAGTACAGACTCATGAAAACATGAGGTGTGCTGTTTTTCTGCTGTATTATCATAGTCAGTAAAAAAGATCCGTTCGCAAAAACAAACATGGAAAGATTCCGAGCGTACCGGAACAGAAAAAAAGGAGGAAACTTCATGCATATTTCAAAACAGACGAAAAAAACAACACTGGCGCAGCAGGGGCGTTATCTTTTGATCTGCCTGCTGAGTATGATGCTGCTTTTTCTGGCTGGGAGCATGCTTATTCTGAACCGGACGCAGCAGCAGGTATATGAGCAGCTGGAGGAGGTTTCAAAGCTGTATACGGATGAGCTGGACAACCGTTTTTTTCGAATCAGCCGAAATCTGTTTTCGACCGTAATGGACAGCTCCAACCCGGATTCTGCTTTCTGGAAATACATGGATCTGATGGAGAAGGATCAGTATGAGGAATATGTCATCACACAGCTGCGAAGGAACTATGTATCTGCAGCGTGGGATTTTGGAACGGATTACAATGTTTTTCTCTATACGCAGAAGGATGAGAGCTTATATCAGCTGAGCATTTCCTCCGACGGGCGTTATTCCATTGATCCGTATCTGCAGGAAGCGCTGAAGCGCCGGATCAGGAGTCTGTCCCAGCAGACGTATGCAGTCAAGAAAAAATGGACCGTGATGCGCCAGGGCAATGAGGTTTATATGCTCAAGGTAGCACAGAGTCAGGGCGTCGGATTCGGCTGCTACGTCAATCTGAAGACGATTTTGGAACCGTTCTCTGAGCTGTCTCTTGGGAAGAGCGGCTATGTCAGTCTCGTTGACCAGAACGGAAAAAGCATCGGAACACTGACGGAAAAAGGAATTGTAACGGATGGTTTGAAGCTTGATACCGGCAATTATACGTTCCGGCAGGAGCTTTCACAGGCACCGTTTGAAATTCGTACAAAAATCTCCTGGACGGGAGTCTTAAATCTGATGACGGGAAGTGTGTTTGCTCTTCTCGGCGTTGCATTTCTGATGGTGATTGCCGGTTCCGTGCTGCTGTTCCATCTGAAGACAAAAATCCTGAAGCCGGTCGCTATGTTTACGGAAAATCTTCAAAAATATGACAATGGGGATCTCACCTATCAGATGTCGGAAGGAAATCTGGTAGAGCTGGAGCAGATTGACGATAAATTCCGAAACATGATTCATCAGATCCGACGTCTGAAGATCACGCTGTATGAGCAGGAGCTGGAAAAACAGAAAATCGAGATGGATTACCTCAAAATCCAGATTCGTCCGCATTTTTACATGAACTGTCTGAACTTTATTTACAGCATGATTGACTTCGGACAGTACGATCATGCAAAGTCGATGAGCCGTATTACGTCCGATTATCTCGCCTACATTTTCCGCAATACAAGCGAGATGGTGCCGGTGACGGCGGAGACGAACCACTGCGAAAATTACCTCAAAATTCTGCTGCTGCGCTATCCGGAAAAATTCACCTATTATTTTGAAGTCCATGAAGAAGTGAAAGACGCGGTAATCTTCCCGTTTCTGATTCAGGTGTTTGTAGAGAATGCGGCAAAACATGCTCTGACGCTGGAGACGGTTCCGCTGATTTCCGTGACGGTTTACCCGGAGGACCGCGGCGAAGAAAAGTATGTCAACATTTATATTTCGGATACCGGAAACGGATTTCCGGAGGAGACGCTGCAAAGGCTGAAAGCAGGGGAAGATATTTCCGAGCATGGAAAGCATATCGGGATTGAAAACTGCCTGAAACGATTCCGTTATTATTATGGTGATACAGGAGAGATTCATTTCGATAACAGCCCGCTCGGCGGAGCGATTGTAGATATCCATATTCCATACAAGACAGGGGGAGAAGAACATGAAACTATTGCTCGTGGATGATGAAGAGTACGTGATTGAAAGTATCAAAAGAAATCTCGATCTTACAGAGACCGGGGTGAGCGAGGTGTATACCGCGTTTTCCGTACAGCAGGCGAAGAACATCATGGGAATGGTGGATATTGATATTGTAATCAGCGATATCGTGATGCCGGGCGGAACGGGATTCGATTTTGTGGAGTGGGTCAGGAAAGAGGAGCTGAAGGTCCAGGTCATCTTCCTGACAAGCTATGCGGAGTTTGACTATGCCAGAAGAGCGATACAGCTGAACAGTGTCGATTATCTGCTGAAGCCCATTGATTTTGAAAAGCTGAAGGCGGCCGTGCAGCGTGCGGCGGAATCTGTTGCGAAAGAAAAGAAAATACAGGATCTCAGGCAGGAAAGCATCAAGTGGAATCAGAACAGAAAAATTCTGCAGCAGGATATCTGGAAAAATGTGCTGAAAGACGGCTTCTCTGAGAAAAAATTCTGCGAAACGGCGGCACAGCGTCAGTTGCCATACGGACCGGGACACTATTTCCGGCTGATTTGTCTGATGCCGGAAATAAAGAGCAATAAGCGGGAAATGTGGGATACGGCGACCATGGAATTTGTGATCGAAAATGTGCTGTCGGAACTGTATGAGGAAACGGACATTGCGGTAGATACTGTTTTTTACCAGGAACCGGGCAGCTACTGGATTGTTACACAGTCAAAGGAAAAAGCATTCCCGCATGACGGTGAGCGGGACTGTGAAATTCTGCGGCAGTTTGTTGCGTGGATGAATGAAAAAATCTATCCGGAGCTGTGGTGCGGTGCCGGACAGTGGGAATCTGTGCGGGGGATGCAAAAGCAGAGCCGGAATCTTCAGAAAATGCGGGAGGGAAGCCTTTCCGTGCGGAACGAGGTGCTGTTTCTGAACGAATTTCAGGCTCCGCAGACCAGCTACGAAAATAAGGAGCTGGATGTGTGGAAAGCTCTGCTTTCGGAGGAAAAACCGGAGGAGCTGCTGGAGCGGCTGCAGAAATACCTTGACCGGACGGAGCGGGAAGGAATGATTACCAGGGAGCTTCTGGTAGCACTCCGTACCGATCTGACGCAGGTGGTGTATGCATGGCTTTCGGAACGGGAGATCAAGGCGTACGCACTGTTTGCAGATGCGGATATGGAAAATCTGCATCGAAATTCTCTTTACGGAAGAGAAGAGATGATGGAATATGCGGGGGTACTGGTTCGGAAAGCAGTGCAGTACAGACAGTACATCAACAAATCAGATTCGGTTACGAGTCAGGTATGCGCTTATATCGATGCACATTACCGGGAGGAGATTCACCGGGAGGAGCTTGGGGAGCTTGTCTTTTTGAATACGGATTATCTGTCCCGGATTTTTAAAAAAGAAAAGGGTATTTCGATCAGTAATTATATCATCCAAAAGCGGGTGGAGGAGGCAAAAAAGCTTCTGACACAGAGCACGCTGCCGATTAATACGGTGTCGCTGTATGTGGGGTACAGCAATTTCTCATACTTTACGAAGATGTTTAAGGATAATACGGGATACGCACCGCTGGAATACCGAAGAAGCTTTAGTGAAAAATAGCGGAAAGCCACCCTTCACATGTCCGGGAAATAACAGAGGATTTTATCACTTTCTTACGCACCGGAACAACAGCAAACAGGTCAGAATAGTGAAAGAAAAAGGTCGGATCAGGGGATATTTTTTTCAGATCAGATGTGGTAAAATTTCAGTATAAGATTCAGAAAAAACGGAAAAACGATATTTTTCTGACATTTTAGGGGTTTCTGAAGAAGCAGATACAGCAAAAACGAGGTATGGAGGAGAAAAAATGACCGAGCAGAAATTAAAAGAGCTTCTGGCCGACATGACGCTGGAAGAAAAAGTGAACCAGATGAGCCAGGTGGTGGGTGCCTTCTTCAATAAAGATATGGACATCACAGCCATGGGACCGATGGCGGATAAAGGCTTTACGCCGGAAAATGTAGCGCTTTCCGGTTCCATCCTGGGCAGCATGGGTGCAGAAACGTTAAAGAAAATCCAGAAGGATTTTGTGGAGCAGCACCCGCATCACATCCCGATGCTGTTCATGCTGGATGTCATCAACGGCTTCAAGACCATTTTCCCGATTCCACTGGGACAGGGCGCAACGTTTGAACCGGAGCTGTCCAAAAAGTGTGCGGCAGTTGCTGCAAAAGAGGCAGCTGTTTCCGGCCTTCACGTAACCTTCGCACCGATGACCGACCTGGTCCGCGATGCAAGATGGGGCCGTGTCATGGAGTCTACCGGTGAGGATCCGTATCTGAACGGTCTGTTCTGTGCCGGAATGGTGCGCGGATTCCAGGGAGACGATCTGAAGGAGCCGTACAAGATTGCTTCCTGTGTGAAGCATTTCGCAGGCTATGGTGCTCCGACAGCAGGAAGAGACTACAATACGGTAGAGCTTTCCGAGCATACCTTCCGTGACTTCTATCTGCCATCCTACAAAGCCGGTATCGATGCAGGCGCAGCGATGGTAATGACTTCCTTCAACACGGTAAACGGTGTTCCGGCAACCGGAAACAAGAAACTGATGCGCGGCATCCTGCGTGACGAGATGGGATTTGACGGAGTTCTGATTTCCGACTGGGCGGCAATCGAGGAGATTATTTACCACGGCTACTGCGCAGACCGTGAGGAGGCAGCTGTCCGCTCCGCCGAGGCAGGCGTCGATATCGATATGATGACCGGCATTTACTGCGAAAACCTGTGCCGTCTTGTAAGAGAGGGTAAGCTTTCCGAGGATCTGATCGACGAGTCCTGCATGCGTATTCTGGAACTGAAAAACAAACTGGGACTGTTTGAAAATCCGTATAAAGACGCAGACGAGACGAAAGAAAAAGAAGTCATTCTCTGCAAAGAGCACCGCGCCCTGGCAAGAGAAGCCGCAAGAAAATCGTTTGTACTGCTGAAAAACGAAGAGAAAATCCTGCCGCTTGGCAAGGAGAAGAAGATTGCCTGGGTCGGACCGTATGTCCACAGCAGAAACCTGATGGGCTCCTGGTCCTTCATCGGAGATGCAAAGGATGTGACAAATCTGGAAGAGGCCGTAAAAGCGCAGGCAGATACGACAAACATGAGCTTCCATGCAGGCTCTCCGATGCTTGGCTCCGACATCCGCCTGGAGGGCTTCGGCGAGGCGATGGAGCAGTCCACCACGCCGGAAGAGGAAGAAGCAATGCTTCTTGAGGCTGTAAACGCAGCAAAAGAGGCCGATGTTGTCGTTCTTGCGATCGGCGAGGATCGTCTGCAGTCCGGCGAGGCAACCAGCAACGCGAACATCCGCATCCCGGAAATCCAGCAGAGACTGCTTGAGCGCGTTTCAAAAGTCAATGAAAACGTTGTCGTTGTCCTCTTCAACGGTCGTCCGCTCGACCTGCGCGATGTCGTATCGAAAGCAAAAGCCGTTCTTGAAGTATGGATGCCGGGTACCGAAGGTGCCAATGCAATCGCAGACGTTGTTTTTGGTGCATACGCTCCAAGCGGCAAGCTGACCATGAGCTTCCCATACTCTGTAGGCCAGGTGCCGGTTCACTACAACGAGTATTCCACCGGAAGACCGCATGTGCCGGGCAAGGACAAAGACCGCTTCCGCTCCAAATACCTCGACATCCCGAACGCACCACTGTTCCCGTTCGGATATGGCCTTGGCTACACCAGCTTTGCAATTTCAGATGTGAAACTGGACAAGGCAGAGCTTGGCATGGAAGATGAGATTAAAGCCTCCGTAACCGTGAAAAACACCGGCGATACAAAGGGAACCGAGACCGTACAGCTTTACATCCACGACGTAGCCGCATCCGTGGTACGCCCGGTGAAAGAGCTGAAAGATTTCTGCAAGGTAACCCTTCAGCCGGGAGAAGAAACCGAAGTCATCTTCAAAATCACAGAAGAAGAGCTTCGCTTCCTGACAGAAAATGAGCGTGTAGAAAGTGAAAACGGTGCTTTCGAAGTCTTCATCGGAAGCGACAGCACGACAGAGAATAAGGCAGAATTTGTGCTGAAAAAATAAGAAGCAATACTGGGATGTAGCGTAAGCGGAATCAAGATGGGGGTCTGAATCGCTACGGAAAGATAAAAGAAAAGCCAGCCACAAAAAGCGAAAAGAATTTTGCTTTTGCGGCTGGCTTTTTTCTGCCGGTACCGTATTGACCCTTCTGTTAAAACAAAGTAAAATAGAAATTGGTATTGGGACGAAAGAGAGGAAAAGAAATGGGGTACTTAGGAAACAAGTTAAAGGGGAAATACCACAAAGACACATTCCAGACCGCCGTCAACATGGCGTGGCCGGCGATCGTGGAGTCGTTTTTCATTGCATTTGCGGGTCTTGTAGATTCGCTGATGGTAAGTTCGCTTGGCTCCTACGCAGTTGCCGCGGTCGGTCTGACGACACAGCCGAAGCTGCTTGGCCTGGCGTTTTTCTTTGCGCTGAATGTGTCGATTTCCGCCCTTGTTGCGCGGCGGCGAGGGGAACAAAGACAGGGTGCGGCGAATGAGACTCTGGTAACTGCGCTTGTATTTATTATCCTTGCGGCAGCTGCATTCAGTGTTGGATTTGTGGCGTTTGCAAGTCCGATCATCCATCTGTGCGGCTCAACGGCGGAGACGCATAACGGCGCAGTAACATATTTCCGTATCATCATGGGCGGTATGATTTTTAACTGTATCCAGATGGGGATCAACTCGGCACAGCGCGGTGCGGGCAATACAAAAATCACGATGCGCACAAATGTAACATCAAATACGATTAATATTATCCTGAATTATCTTCTGATCAACGGCCATTTCGGGTTCCCGGCACTCGGCATTCAGGGTGCGGCACTGGCAACCGTCACAGGAACGGTTGTCGGATGTGTGATGAGCATCCTTTCCATCACAAAGCAAGACGGATTCCTGAATCTTGGCTATATTCTGAAGAACAAAATTAAACCGACGATTGCAGCGTTCATCAGCCTGGTCAGGGTCGGGTACAGTGTGTTTTTCGAGCAGGTTTTCATGCGGATCGGCTTTATGATGACGGCGATCATGGCGGCCAAGCAGGGAACCGATGCGATGGCGGCACACCAGGTCGGCATGAATATTATGTCGCTTTCGTTTGCGTTCGGCGATGGCCTCCAGTCCGCAGCGGTTGCACTGATCGGCCGGAGCCTCGGCGCAAAAAAGCCGGATCTTGCGAAAGAGTACGGCAGAACGTGCCGTCTGATCGGCGCGGGCATCGCAGTATGCCTCGTTGCGATTTATCTCTTCGGCGGAAGATGGCTGTACAGCCTGTTTTTCGAAGAACAGCATATCATTGAAATCGGTGTCAGCATCATCCATGTCATTATCTTCGTCGTCATTTTCCAGATCTGTCAGGTTATTTACATGGGATGCCTGCGCGGTGCGGGAGATACGCTCTATACGGCAGTTGCATCTATGATCAGCGTTACATTTATTCGTACGATCGTTTCGTATCTTGGCGGTTACACGCTGGGGCTTGGCATCGTCGGAATCTGGTTCGGCGTGCTGGCGGATCAGATGTCACGGTTTATCTTTGCGACGATCCGATTCAAACAGGGAAAATGGGTGAAAATTAAGATTTAACCGAATCAAGCAAGTAGCGAAGCAGATTGCGAATATCCGCTTGACGTAACGATTCAGAGCCATGCGAAATGGTACTCTGAATCATTACCAATATAAAACTAAAACAGGAGGAAGCAAAACGATGTACAAATTTGACAGAGAAGCTTATGACAGGCGGATGGAGTGGTACCGCGACGCCCGTTTCGGCATGTTTATCCACTGGGGACTTTATGCCATCCCGGCGCGCGGAGAATGGGTGCGGAGTACCGAGCAGATTCCAAAAGAAGATTACATGAAATATTTCGAGGAGTTCAACCCCGTTGATTTCGAGCCGCGGAAATGGGCAAAAGCGGCGAAAGAGGCCGGCATGAAATACATGGTTCTGACTGCCAAGCATCACGACGGTTTCTGCCTCTTCGACAGCCAGTATACCGATTTCAAATCCACCAACACGAAATGCGGCCGCGACCTCGTTGCAGAGTATGTTGATGCCGTCCGCGCAGAAGGACTGAAGGTTGGTTTGTATTTCTCTCTGCTCGACTGGTTCCACGACGATTTCCCACATTACGGCGACCGGAACCACCCGATGCGGAACAACCCGGCATACAAAAACGATGACCGCGATTTCGACCGCTACCTGACCTACATGCACAATCAGGTACGCGAGATCTGCACAAACTACGGAAAGCTCGATGTGCTGTGGTTTGACTTTTCCTACGATACGCTGCGCGGCGAAGCATGGAAAGCGACGGAGCTGATCAATATGGTGCGGAAGCTCCAGCCGGATGTCATCATCGACAACCGTCTCGAGGTGAGCGGAGAGGGCTACGGTTCTCTGGCGGCCGGAAATCCGACCCCGTACCACGGCGACTTTGTGAGCCCGGAGCAGATGATTCCGCCGAATGGCATCCAGGATGTAAATGGAAACGATATCGCCTGGGAATCCTGCGTCACGATGAACAATCACTGGGGTTATTGTGCCAACGACCACTTCTTCAAACCGGCACCGATGCTGATCAAAAAGCTGGTCGAGTGCGTATCGAAGGGTGGAAACCTGCTTTTGAACGTCGGCCCGGACGCCAGGGGAAATATCCCGGAGGAGTCGATCGAACGGTTGGCTGAGATTGGAAAGTGGATGAAGAAAAACGGAGAGAGCATTTACGGCTGCGGAAAAGCCGGTATTGAGAAACCGGACTTTGGCCGTGTGACGCGCCACGGAAACCATCTGTATTTTCATGTCTATGAAAATACCGTTGGGCCGCTGCCGCTGCCCGGCGTGAAAAAAGAAGAAATCCAGGCGATCCGCTACGTCGCAACCGGCGCGGAAATCCCGGTTTCCACAAGCTGGGTACACAGCGATTATCCGACCATGGCATTCGCCGATCTCGGCGAAGACCCGGTATTGCCGGATGGAGTCGATACAGTCATCGATGTGATTCTGAAAAAGTAGAGGGTAAAATCGGATTTGATTCTGGAGCGTGTCTGAAAAAGCATTTCCGCAATCTGCAGGCTTCACTTTGCGGTATCTTTTTTTCAGACACGCTCTAAAAGTCTTACAAGTTCTTACAAAATTCTGTATTTTTCGTTCCGCTGATTGACAGTTCTGGCAGAAGAATGCATACTGAAAAAAACACAAGATCACAGCCCGTGCTTCGAAATTTAACCGAATCAAGCAAGTAGCGAAGCGGATTGCGAAGATCTGCCTGACTCCTTTTCCTGCGCAGGGAAGGATAAGAGCTTTCGGAGTGAGAAAAGGGCAGTCTGTTTTTAGAAACGAAGCAAGAGAATCACAGTTTCGTTTTACAAGAAAAAAAGAGGGGGAATAAAACATGATTCGTCTGAACCACGTCAGCAAAATTTACGGCGATGGAAGCAAAAAAGCCGTCGATGATCTTTCCTGGGATATCGAAGATGGAAAGATCACCGGATTTATCGGCCCAAACGGAGCCGGGAAAACGACAACATTAAAAATGATCACCGGCATCCTGGCACCGTCCGAGGGAACGATTGAAATCAATGGAAAAGATATCCAGAAGGATCCGCTCGAAGCCAAGCGCCAGTTCGGTTTTGTGCCCGACGACCCGGATGCGTTTCTTCGCGTCAGGGGAATTGAATATCTGAATTTTATGGCAGATATCTACGGTGTCGGAACGGAAGAGCGTCAGCGTTTTATCGAAGAAACCGCAAAACGCTTTGAGATGGAAGAGAACCTTTCGAGCCGTATCATGAGCTACTCGCATGGCATGCGTCAGAAAATCATGGTGATGGGCGCACTGATCCACAAGCCGCCGGTCTGGATTCTCGATGAGCCGCTGACCGGCCTTGACCCGCGCTCCGCGCACGAGCTCAAACAGATGATGCGTGAACACGCCGATGCCGGAAACGCCGTGCTGTTTTCCACCCATGTGCTGGAAGTAGCGGAAAAACTCTGCGACCGCATCGCCATCATCCATCACGGCCGCCAGGTATACCTGGGTACTCTGGAAGAATTAAAAGCGGCCTATCCGGATCAGACACTTGAAAATATCTTTCTGGAGATCACCGAACATGCGTAACTTATGGATTCTCACCCGTTTCCTTCTGAAAAGCGGACCAGGAAAAAGCAATCAGAAGAGCGGAAAAAAGAAAGCATTTTCGGACGGAGGACGTATCGTTGTATACCTTCTGCTTGGTGTCTGCCTCCTTCCCGTGTCGGTCTTACTGTTTCTTCTGGGATATTCCGGCTATACCTTCCTGCAGCCGCTCGGGCTGGAAACCCTGCTGATCGAGTTCGTCTGTGCCATTGGCATGATGGTCATTTTCTTCTATGGCCTGCCGCTGTTTCTGAGCGAGTATTACATGGACTCTGACCTCGTAAAGCTTTTGCCGCTGCCGTTTACCCCGGCGCAGATTGTCGGTGCGAAAGGCTTCTGCTGTCTGCTGAACGAATACTATCTTATTGTACTGCTGTTCTTTCCGTTTCTGTTAGGGTACGGGATCAGCGCCAAAATGGGCATTTTTTACTGGATCAATATGATCCTCGCCTGCCTTATTTTCCCGGTTGTGCCGCTCGTTTACGCCGCAGTTTTGACGATGCTCGTGATGCGTCTTTTCAAAAATATCCGAAACAAGGATTTCTTAAGCTACCTCGGATTCGCCGCATCCCTGATTTTTGCGATCGGCATCAACGTATTTTCGCGCAGTATCGGAAATTTTGAAATGCAGGATATCATGAACCTGATGGAAAGCCAGAAGGGCACTCTGCGCGCCTTCCGGACCATTTTTCCGAACCTGCCCCTGATGACCGGAAGCCTTGCAGATGCATCCTTTCTCAAAATGATACTCTACATCGCTACAACCGCCGTCATCCTTGCTGTCTTTTTCGCCCTCGCCTGGAAAATCTACCTTCCGGCTGTCCTCGGCATGAGCGAGACCACCAGCGAAAAACGCATTTTATCCAAAGAAGAAGTGACCCGAACCGTCAAAAGCAAAAATCCGGTCCGCACCTACGCGATGATTGAATGGAAAAAACTGTACCGCACACCGGCCTGGTTCATGAATTGTGTTCTGATGCCTCTCATCTGGCCGGTCTTCATGCTTGGTATTGCCCTCATTTCAATCATTTCCAGCCTTGGCATGGCTAAAACCACCGGCCTTTGGACCCGGCTTGTCGCCGATGGCACTATATTCCGCCTCCTGAAAGGGGAACTGCCCGTCGCAGTTGCCGTCCTTACCGCCGCCGGAATCGCCGTCATGATGTCCATGTTCTGCGTGATCTCCGCCACAGCGATGTCCCGAAAAGGCAGCGAATACATTTACATGAAATGCATTCCGATGAGCTATCACGACCAGATCCGTGCCATGCTGGTAAGCGGCATCCTGATCAGTCTCCTTGGCACCTTGCCGTACGCTCTGGTCTTCAACATAATTGCTGTCGTCTTCGGTCTGCACCCGGCGACCCTTCTTTACACCACGGCGATCACGGTTTTATTTACCCTGTTCGTCAACTATGAACAGCTCCTTTTTGACCTTGCATTTCCGAAATTAAACTGGGAAAACGAAACCGCCGCCATAAAATCCAACAACCGCTCCCTGATCTCCGTTCTCATCGACCTCACCGTCGGCGCAATCCTGATCGGAGCCGGCTACCTGCTGTACGGAAAACTTCACCTCAACATCCACATCACCACGAGCATGATGATTCTGCTTACCGCAGTCCTGACCTTCGCCATGCGAACCGCCCTTTTTAAATGGGGCGTTCAAGTGATGGAACATCTGGAAAGCGCTTAACAGTTTCGAGACATAATAACAATATTAAAATGTGATAGAAAAGAGATTTCAGCCAATGTGCGGATCTCTTTTTTTTGCGCTCCTTTCCAATTTCGCTGTGTATTTTCTTTTATCGATTATGCTTCATTGTACTACTAAAAGACCTGTGTGGGCAATCCATTGCCGCCATTCCCCGAAAATTTTAAAAGACGGACAAAAAACAGAGGATTTCTCTCTGCATTTTGTCCGTCTCTCTACAATGTATTTATTGGATTCTCCGTTTACAAAAATGATTTCGGAAATGATGAACTAATTCATCGCCTCACCCTTCAGCAGTCTGCTGATGTGCTTGTACAGAAGCATGGTTACCAGTGATACCACAACACCTTTGATGATATTAAACGGTACAACGGCAAACAGAACAAAGGTCGGAAGGCTTGTAATTGCTTTGTTGACTGCGGATCCCATTCCCACAAGGGCATCCATCGGCATTCCAAAGGCTGCTGCATAAGCCGGAAGCAGTACAAAAGCGTTCAGAAGACCGCCGGCTGCTGCCAGAAATACAGTTCCGACTGCCATACCGATCATGGCATTTTTCTTTGTTTTCTGTGTTTTGTAGATCCATGCGGCCGGCATAACATACGCGCAGCCGATCAGGAAGTTTGCTACTTCACCAACACCTGCGGTGGTACTTCCTTTCATAACAAGGTTCAGCAGAATCTTAATCAGCTCAATCGCAGCTCCGGCAAGAGGTCCCATCGCAAAGGCTCCGATCAGCACCGGAACTTCGCTTAAATCAATCTTGTAGAAACTCGGGGCAAACGGAAGCGGGATGTCAAAAAACATCAATACGACTGCGGCGGCGCCGAGCATTGCCACCTGTACCATGTAACGGGTTTTTCCGATTTGCGACATCTTTGATGTCTGTTTTGCTGTTGTCTGTGCATTCATAACTGTATTTCTCCTTTTTTTTCTGGAGATCTTGACCGGTTCTGCCGGAAGTAACGAGTCCAAATACGCTCCACGAATTTGAACTCGTTTTCGCGGCAGTCGCCAAGGTCTCGTGCAAGCACGGACTTTGGCTCGTTGCCCGCGAAAAAAAGTGCCCTGAATTCCTTTTCTTGAATTCAGGGCACCAAAAATATTTCCATGCAAATAAATTTTATTTCATCTTCTTTCATCCAGACTTTAACTGTTGGTCCCGGAGTTGCACCGAGTCAGCCGCTGTTTGATATCGCAGCGGGTCGCGGACTATACCGCCAGTAGGGAATCACACCCTGCCCTGAAGATCTCCGTATTTTGTTTTTACAGGAATATTTTATTCATATTCACACAATTTGTCAATACTTTTTTCAGACAATACATGATCTGGTTAGTTTGCTACACCCATATGAATTTTTCCTGTGCTCTTATTTTGCAGCACACGCAGATAGCAGATCCGCATATCTCCCGTCAGGACGAGACGGATCTCAGATGCGCCATCCGTCTGCGGTCTGTCTGCGAGGGAAATTTCGATATCCTCATAAACCGGCTCACGGTACCGATTGCGCTCTTTTACTTCGTCCTCCGCATAACGGTCCAGTTTCGGAGCGCTGCGTAACTCGCAGGTTCTTGTGTCACCGGTAAAGCTTCCCATCGAAATACCGTCCACAAAGGCTTCCACACTGCCGCCACGTTCACTCTTCACATGAAGTGCCAGAACAGTAGCATCGGAAAGATCACAGTCACGGTAAACGAGAACACCTTCTTTCGTCTCATCCTGCACGCGGACTGCCTTGAAATTGAAGTGGCCTTCCGTCAGATACATGTTCTCGTAATCATCGTAGTGGTCTGCCGCGGTAAATGCACTCAGATCGCGTACTCCCCTTTTTCCGCCCGGAATAAAGATTTCTGCGGAAACGGCTTTATCCTTGCAGGATGCGCCCGCATAGATTTCATACGTTCCTTCTTCTACCATCAGTCTGCGGCTGATGACATCGTAGAAGCGAAGCTCCTCCACCGGGATTTCCAGTGCGATGTGTCTCGTCTCGCCCGGGGCAATGTTTTTCACACGGACAAAATCAAGCAGCTGGCAGATTGGTTTCTTTACGCAGGATTCCAGAGCGGAACCGTAGATCTGGACGACCTCGTCGCTTGCGGTAGCGCCCGTATTTCTCACATCGAGAGAGATCTGCAGCAGACGGTCATCTTTTAAGGAAATCTTATAGTTCTCATACGCAAATGTGGTATACGTCAGGCCATAGCCGAATGGATACAATTCCTTCCCGTCGAAATAGCGGTACGTTCTTTTTCCTTTGATGATGTCGTAATCATCAATGTCCGGCAGCTGATCGATACTCTCATACCAGGTCATATTCAGACGGCCGGCCGGTGCATAGATTCCAAGCACAGCCTCTGCCATTGCGCTTCCCATATCCTGGCTTCCCGTTGCAGACATGATGATCGCCGGCAGTTTTTCCATCGCTTTCTGAAGTGTGTACGGATAATTCGTAAACAGCACCAGAACGGTATTCGGATTGACCTCTGTGATCCGGTCAAGCAGCATCTCCTGCTCCTCTGGCAGCTCCAGTGTGTTGCGGTCGATCTCCTCTTTCGCATTGATCACGGAGTTACAGCCGAGCGCAAGTAAAACCTGCTTTTTGCCCCGGACTGCAGCAACTGCTTTTTCAATTCCGTTTTCGACAACCTCCATCGTAATCGGAATTCCCTCCGTCTGCTCAAAGGAGAAAAATCCCTCTGCATCCTTATAAACCGGGTAATGGAAACGGTTGGTCAGCACAACGCTGCCATCCTCCTGTGGCTCCACGTGGAAAATCTCCATCACGAACCAGTCGAAGGCTTCCTCCCGGTCTGCCGCAATCTGTCCCATTTTCGGCTTTTCTCCCTGCGACTCTGAGAGTCTTGCGCTGAGGTATTTTCCGGTACGGACACTCTTGAACGTATAGCTTCCCTCACCCCAGTATTCCTTGATAAACACATCTGGCTCATCTGCCATCTGAAGTGTTCCGTCTTCTGCTACGGCAAGACCTTTTCCATCACAGCGGAAAACAACGCGATCCAGACCATCCGCGAATGTAATGTTCTCCTGCTTCAGTACTTCCATCCCCTGCAGGAAGGTTGTGCGGTATGGTGCCGTTCCGCCGTACCAGTCCTGATACCATGCACCACCAAGCGGTCCGACAATGGCAATATCTTCTGCTTTCAGGGCTTTGTCAAGTGGCAGCGCTCCGTTCTCATTTTTCAGAAGTACGATCGATTCGCGGCTCAGCTCTTTACAGATTTCACGTGCCTTCGGGGAATCGATATCGTCCTCGGTCACACGGTCATACGGATTCAGATTTTCCCGATCATAAACGCCGAGACGAAGCTTCGTCTCCATCATACAGCGAATAGAGCGGTCCATATCCTCTTCTTTCAGAATGCCAAGCTCATATGCCTCGCGTGCCGCCTGCTCTACCATACGCGGATCGTCAGACATGGCATCCACACCGGCTTTCAGCGCCGTTGCGATCGTCTCCGCATGCTGTCCGAAATAGTGATGCAGATTCACGACAAGTCCCATCGCACCGCCGTCGCTGACAACGTGACGGAGACCGTACTGTTTTTTCAGAATATCGGTCACTTCCGGATTCAGGATACCGATCGTTCCGTTGATCTTGTTATATGCCGTCATAATGCCCTCTGCGCCGCCATCCTCAATACATCTGCGGAATGGCTCCAGATACAGCTCATATTTGTTCCGCGGGTCAATGGAAGAATTTTTCCATCCGCGGCCGACCTCCGTGTTGTTTCCATAGAAATGCTTTAAGGTCGCTGCACAGCGCAGATACTTCGGATCATCGCCCTGCATTCCCCGGATATAAGCACCGGCCATTTTTCCGGTCAGCACAGGATCCTCTCCGTAACCTTCTTCGTTTCTTCCCCATCTCGGATCGCGCTCAAGATCAACGGTCGGAGCCCATCTGCTGAGTCCATGGCCCTGATGGCGGTGCCATACGACGCGCGCCTCGGTTCCTGTTATTTCACCGGCCTGTCTGATCAGCTCCGGATCCCAGGATGCACTCATACCGATCGGCTGTGGGAAGGATGTTGTCACATCCGGTTTTCCAAGACCGTTCTGATCGTTTCTGCCCTCAACGCCGTGTGCCGCCTCACCGCCCACAGAGACACCCGGAATGCCAAGGCGCGGCAGATCCGGGGAAGAGCTGGCGAGGTATCCCAGTTTTTCTTCGACCGTCATTTCTTTTAACAGCCAGTCGATTCTTTCCTGATCCGTCAGTGATGCATCCCAGAACGGTGTGTTTTTGTTTACCTGAAACTCCTTCTTTTCTGTCATTTTCCAAAAACCTCCCGATTATTTTGTCTCATGAAATTGTTTGCAGATTTTCCATATACTGTTATCTTTTTACAATGTTTCACATTTCCCATTACTGTCGCTGTATTTAAAAACATGGCCTGACATTTAATAATATCAGACCATGTTTTTGTGCCGCCTTCCGTTCAACGGCAAAACCTTATGTTTTTGCTTTACTTACTCTACATCAACAAGTTTGGTAGCAAGGAACTCTGTCATAGCTTCTTCTGCATCTGCCAGACCATTGTCTGTCAGCTCCTGTACCATGCTCTCCCAGTTTCCATCAAACTCATCTTCGGTACCAGTTACGCATTTAACAAGTCCCGGCCAAGCAATTTCGTCCAGAATTGTCTGTTTCTCAGCAAGTTCCTGTGGCTGCTGATATGCCCACAGTGCAGAGTATGGAAGAAGATCGAACTCTTCCGGCTGTGCAAACATGTCGGTCAGCATCTCAAATCCCATCGCTTCGCATCCTTCTTTTTCTGCTGTATTGTAGTTTGCAATAACAGACTCTTTGGTAGTTGGAGTATATGGGAATCCGTCTTCAGAGTAGGAACCTGTTCCGTAGATCGGGAATCCAGTGTAGTTGTCAATACCGGTATTCTTTGCATAATCCGGATCAGACTGAGCTTTTGCAACTTCTTCATCGGTACGATATGGCTGTCCGTTATCATCGAGGAAGTAGTTCTCGCCTTCAATACCCCAGTGATACAGGATCTGTCCTTCATCGGAGCACAGATAGTCAAGGAATTTGATGGCACGAACCGGATCTTCACAGCTCTTGGTAATTCCAATACCCCAGCCAACGGTAGTTCCCTGATACAGAAGGGCTTTTTCTACCTGATCTTCTCTTAAGGTTACAGGAAGTCCAACATAAGTCTGATCTACTTTTCCGTCTGCTACCAGAGTAGCTTCGCACTGGCTGTAATGCCACTCAGCATCGGTGATGGCAACAACACGGCCGCTGGCAACTTTTGCAATATAGTCATCATCTGTCTGCGTTGCAAAGTTCGGATCCAGGATACCTTCGTTGTACATACGGCACAGCCATTTGAAGTATTCTTTCTCTTCATCTGTTACATGTTTGTAATGTACGTTGTACTCGTCGTCAATGATCCACTGTCCATTATCCGGGGATGCATCAGCGATCAGTCCTGCCGGGTTTCCAAGGGTAATCATCCAGTGCCAGTCAGAAGCACTCATGGTGATACCGATCATATCCAGACCATCTTCTGTTTTTGGATGTGCTGCAAGATAGCTCTTGATCATTTTTTCATACTCATCCAGTGTCTTCGGATATTTATAATCGTTCTCTTTTAATGCAGCCCACTGAATCTGGCAGCTTCCGCCTGTTGTCAGGGTTTTCTGGTTTACACCTGCGTAGGAAAGCTGATAGATTCCAGGATCATCCTGGCTCCATTTCAGTTTTTCCATCTCTGCTCCGTACATTTTTTTGATGTTTGGACCATATTTTTCAATCAGGTCTGTCATATCAATCAGCGCGCCTGCCTGATACAAATCCGTTGCTGAGCCTTTTGCATAAATCATGTCCGGATACTCATCATTTGCGATCATCAGCGCAATATCTTCTTTTGCATCACCCTGGGATGCTACCGGATAGGAAACATCCAGTGTAACGCCTGTTGCCTCTGTGATTGCTTTTGCTACCGGGTTATCCCAGTTGCCGTTTTTACCATCAGCGTTAAAATACTCAAAGGTAATCGGAGATTTGTCATCTGCATCATCTGCTGTCTCGCCTGAAGAACTTGCCTCTGCCGCTGATCCAGTCTCTGTGCTGGACCCTCCCTTGCTGCTGCCACTGTCGGAACCGCATCCTGCGAGCATTCCGGCCACCATAGCAGATACTAACATGAGTGATACTACTTTTCTTTTCATAAAAGCCCTCCTTAAAATGGTTTATGTCATCCTGCACTCTTTCTTTCGCCTGGCAGGAATAAACATCATCTTTTTCTGAAAATTTTTTAATACTGCTTTTTATCAGTCTTTAACAGAACCAAGTGTCATACCGCCGATAAAGTATTTCTGAAGGAACGGATATACAATAACGATCGGCACAGTTGCTACAATCGTTACGGCCATACGTACGGACATTGGTGTTACGGCCGTCTGTACATTGGTTCCTGCATGAACGTCCATTTTCATGGTCGCCTGGTTCATAATCTCATACAGTTTGTACTGCAGAGTCGGGAGTTTTTTCGCATACAGGTAAGTATCCATGAAGGAGTTCCACTGTCCTACTGCATAGTACAGACCTACGGTTGCGATAACCGGTTTGCAAAGCGGCATAACGACTTTATACCAGATCTGAAAATCGTTTGCTCCGTCGAGCTTTGCTGCCTCCTGCAGAGCCATCGGCAGTCCGTCGATATAAGAGCGGACCAGAATCATATTATAAACCCACATCAGACCAGGCAGAATGTATACCATGAAGTTATTGCCCAGCTTTAAGGTACGGATAATCAGAAGGTATTCCGGAATCATTCCGCCACCGACATACATGGTAACAACGAACAGAAGCTGAAATGGTTTGCGGAGTACGAAGTCTCTGCGGCTTAATGTGTAAGCAACCATCGAGGTACATACAATACCTACGATTGTTCCGATGATGGTTCTTGCTACAGAAATCACAGCCGGCATTGCAATGCCGCCGTCTTTAAATACATATTTATAGTTGCTTAATGTAAACTTTCTCGGAATGATGAAGTTTACATTCTTAATGGTATCCGTAGAATCGTTGAACGAAATCGCCAGTACGTTCAGGAACGGATAAATGGTGATGATGACGAGGAATACGAAGATTACCGCCAGTACGTAGTCAAATTTTTTTGCTTTCTTGTTCATATTCGCGTCCTCCTACATAAGTTTATCTTCGCCTACCAGACCGGCAATCTTATTGGCGATCAGCAGCAGGGTAACGCTGACTGCAGACTGGAATACACCGATTGCGGTACCAAGACCGTAGTTGCTGTTTCCGATACCTCTCTTATAAGAGAACCAGGAAAGTACCATCGTGTGATCCTCAACCAGCGGGTTACTAAGAAGCATCTGACGCTCCATACCTACGTTCAGGGCGCCACCGATGCTCATAATCAGCAGTACAATGATGGTCGGTCGGATACCCGGCAGAGTGATGTGCCAGATCTTCTGCAGACGGCTTGCACCGTCCATATCAGCGGCCTCGTAAAGACCAGGATCAATACCTGCCATGGCGGACAGATAAATAATTGCGTTCCAGCCAACCTCTTTCCAGCAGTTAATCAGGATAATGGTTACCCAGATAAGCGGTGAGTTGGAACTCATCAGGTGCAGGTTCTTGCCGAAGATACTGTCAACAACACCGCCGTCGTTGAAAATATTCTTTGCAATACTTGCAATGATAACCCAGGATACAAAGTGCGGCAGATAAGAAATGGTCTGCGTTACTTTTTTGAACTTCATAAAGAACATCTCGTTCAGAAGAACCGCAAATGCGATTGCTGCGATCGTTCCAACCGCGATGTCAAGGAAGCTTACTCCCAATGTGTTGATTAATGTCTGTGTGAACAAACGGTCTTTGAATGCATCTGTAAAATTTTGAAATCCAACCCAGGTTCTCTCCCAGATCGGAAGTGCAAATGTCGCAGGTTTTACCTCCTGAAATGCCATGGTCCATCCCCACAGCGGAATGTACTTGAAGATAATCAGCCAGATTACAAATGGTACTGACATCACAAGCAGCCAACGCTGTTTCCACAAGATTGCAGGGGTAATTTTCTCTCCTTTTTTCTTTTTCATTTTTTCCTTCGCCATACTCCCCATCCTTTCCGTTGTTTTGTGCGTTTTTATTACGCATTTTCTTTGATTATTTGTGATATTTACATCATATCAAATAAAATCCCCGTTTGATATTGTGTATTTTGTCCACTTATATTGACTTTTTTTATCTTTTTCCACATTTTCAGGTGCTATGGCAGGCATTTTTACTAATTTATATGCGTTTGTTTTTATTTTTTACACCAGCTTACAACTCTACCAATCAGTGTTTTTTTTGTAAAAAAAGCAGGAAAACGTAATGGGGGATTACATTTTAAGAAAAATGTCAGTTTTTTATCCAAATAATCTCCGTTTTCTCTGCTATGATAAACACCATAGAACCAAGAGGGGAAAAACAAGATGAACCAATACAACATATTAGTCGTAGACGACGACCGGGAAATCGTAAGGTCTCTCGGCAAACTATTAGAACTGGAAGGCTACAAGGTAAAAAAAGCCTACAACGGCATGGAGGCGCTCGACATCCTCATGACAGAACAGATCCATCTGATTCTGCTCGATGTCATGATGCCCAAAATGAACGGCCTTTCCGCCCTGATGAAAATAAGAGAAAAAAACAACATTCCGATTATCATGCTCTCCGCGAAAACCGAAGAGAGCGACAAAGTCATCGGACTTTCGATGGGCGCCGATGATTACGTAACAAAACCATACAACACCGCCGAACTCATGGCCCGTGTCAAATCCCAGCTCCGCCGTTACTTTTCCTTAGGCGCCGCAAACGGAACCACGCAAAGCCAGGATATCCTGAAAAACGGCGGTCTGCTGCTGAACCGAAACACCAAAGAACTCCTGGTGGACGGCGAATCCGTCCGCCTGACTGCAACCGAGTACAAAATCATGGAGCTTCTGATGGAGCATCCCGGCTACGTATTTTCAGCCGAAGAAATCTACAGCCAGGTCTGGCAGGAGGATGCTTACAGCGTAGAAAATACCGTCATGGTTCATATCCGGCGCATTCGTGAGAAAATAGAAATTGCGCCGAAAAATCCAAAATATTTAAAGGTGGTGTGGGGAATTGGATACAAAATTGAAAAAATTAACGGAAACTGAAAAACGCATCCTGCTGTGGATGCTTCTCGATCTTTCTATGGTACTGATTTTGTGCGGAAAGCTTCTGCGGAAATGGGCCAGTGAATTCGAATGGGGAATGTGGCGCAGCATCGAATGGGGAATCGGCATCGGAGTGACGGTAGTCGGCGTTTTGGGCATAGCCGCAGCCTTGTATCTGGTATGGAAATTCCGAAAAAATACCGGGAACTCGAAAATGACTGCTTTTGCCGGTAGCGAACCGGAAAAAGCGGGAAAAACAGCAAAAAGCAGCGAAGGGGCAGCCGCAGATAAGTCCGAGACAAATGAAATAGAAAAATCCCGGCAGATGCAGTTTGAGGCAAGAGCCGCTGCGGAAGCAGAGAAAGAGCAGCTGTTTCTGAAAAAATCCGAAAAGGTGCCAAATGAGCTTCTGGTTCTTGTCGGAGGATTTGCTTTTTTCGAATGGCTTCAGCCGCTCCGGCACAGTTATGCCAGATACCGCATTGTTGCCGAATGGGGTACTGTAATAGAGTGTGTGCAGACAGGTCTTCTGTTTTTTGGAATCTGTGGCGTTTTCCTTCTCAGTGCCGGCATTCTTGTCTGTCGCTATGAAAAGAAACAACTGAGAGAAATGTCCTTTTTTTGCAGAGAAAGGAAGCGTTACAGAGATCGGACCAGCCTGGAACGGCAGCTTGCCGGTCAGAGTAAATGGCCGTTCCGTGTGGCACTGATTGCGGAACTTCTAATCGTGATTACCATGATCACCGGACTGATAAACGGAATGGATGGCGAGGTACTGTTTGTCATTCTTCTTGGGCTGACCACGCTGATTTTAATTCTGTTTGCCTGGAAAACATACCGCAGTCGCCTGAACCGGGAGATGGGCCTTTTGATGGAACAGATCCATACGATGGCAGAAGGCAGCATGGAAAGTCGGATCCATGAAATATCCGAAAAATCTCTGCTGTATCCGGCATTTGCAGAGCTGGAAAATATTGAGAGCGCTATGCAGAAGAGCGTAGAAAAACAGATGCAGGCGGAGCGTCTCAAAATTGACCTGATTACCAATGTATCGCACGATCTGAAAACACCGCTCACCTCGATGGTCGGCTATACGGATCTTCTGAAAAAAGAGGATCTGACACCGGCGGCACAGGATTACGTCGAAGTGATTTCTGTGAAACAGGAACAGCTAAAGGAGATGATCCAAAGCCTCTTCGAGCTCTCCAAATCGACAAGCGGAACCGAAAAATTCCAGATGGAAAAAATGGATATGAAACGGTTGATCGAGCAGACCCTCGCCGATATGGACGATGCGATTGCGCAGAGCAATCTGTCGTTTCGCACGGCGCTCGGAGATGAGCCACTGCCGTTCCTTGGGGATAATGGGAAAATGTACCGCGTGATACAGAATCTTGTGGAAAATATCCTGAAATACAGCCTGGGCGGAACGAGAGTTTACATTGACGCAGGGAAGGAAAACGGGGAGATTTTCGTGACGATGAAAAACATTTCCGCCTATGAGATGAATTTTGAAGCGGAGGAAATGATGGAACGCTTTGTGCGCGGCGACGAATCACGGACGAGCGAGGGGCACGGCCTTGGCCTTGCGATTGCATCAAGCTACACGGCCAACATGGGCGGCCGCATGGAGCTTGCGGCAGACGGCGATCTGTTTAAAGTCATCCTGCGTTTCCCGGAGGCAGGCGAGGATTCTGCAGCGGGAGAAACAGCCACAAAAACCTGACTTGCATAAGAATGAGACAGAAGCGGGATTGCAGCAGGAAGGATCTGAAGAAGGATTCTGAGAGAGTATGTAATCCCCGGGAGGAAAAAAATGGAGACAATCAGTATTATCATACCATGCTACAACGAAGAGGAAGCAATTCCGGTTTACTACGAGACGATGGTACGTCAGATGAATGAGATGGAAGAACAGCAGAAGGTTCAGTTCGAGCTGATCTTTGTTGACGACGGCTCAAGGGATCACAGTCTGTTTGAGATGCGCCGGCTTGCGCAGAAGGATATGCGTTGCCGTTACCTCTCGTTTTCGAGAAATTTCGGAAAAGAGGCAGCCATGTACGCCGGACTGCAGGCGGCTAAAGGTGATTACGTAACGGTGATGGATGTCGACCTTCAGGATCCGCCGTCCCTTCTTCCGAAAATGTACGCGATGCTGCAGAGCGGCACTTGTGACTGTGTAGCGGCACGCCGCAGTTCGCGGGAGGGCGAGGGAAAAATCAAATCCTTCTTATCAAATGCCTTCTACGGTGTGATCAACCGCCTTTCCAGAACAGAGATTGTAAGCGGTGCACGGGACTACCGTCTGATGAGCCGCAAAATGGTGGATGCCGTGCTGGAAATGAGTGAGTACAACCGCTTTTCCAAAGGGATTTTCGGATGGGTCGGTTTTCACACAGAATGGCTGGAATTTGAGCACGAGGACCGCTGCGCCGGGACGTCGAAGTGGCCGCTTCGAAAGCTCCTCGCGTACTCGGTCGACGGCATCACAGGCTTTTCCGTAGCCCCGCTGTCACTTGCATCTGTCATGGGCGTGCTTTTTTTCCTGATTTCTATGATTCTGATCGTGTTCATCATCGGAAGAACGCTGCTGTTTGGCGATCCCGTTGCGGGCTGGCCGTCGATGGCATGCATCCTTTTTCTGGTGAGCGGTGTACAGCTTTTCTGCACGGGCATTGTAGGCATTTATCTTTCCAAGACATATCTTGAAACAAAGCACCGTCCGATCTATCTCTTAAAGGAGACGAGTGAAGAGACGGTCAAGATGCACAGTGTGCAGCCGGTGAAAAAGCAGGAGAGTGCTGCAAAGAGAAGAAAAGATACCCATACGGCAGAAAAGAAAAACGTGTATTTTCCAGAGTATGCCGACAAACGCCATGCGTCTGAAAGAGGAGAAATCCGGGCATGAAAAAGGAAATCTTAAAGGAAATAAGAGAGCCGGGAAAATCACGGAAAAAGAAAGGCCAGCCGAAAGGACGGCGGAACGGCTTCTTGGAAGGTCTTACCGGAAAGGATTTTACGGCGGCTGGTCTGTTTTTCTTTTCTTTGCTTTTGTGCCGGCTGTTCGTCCTGCAATACGGCGTATTCGGCTCCTCGATTGACTGGATCAGCCAGCACAGCACCCTTGCCGATTACTTCCGAAAGCGGTTTTACGCGACCGGAAACCTCTTCCCGGATTTCGCATGGAATCTGGGAGGAGGTCAGAATATTTACCATTTTGCCTACTACGGACTGCTGAGTCCGACCATGCTGTTATCCTACCTTTTCCCGTTCATCCCGATGGACCTGTGGGTGATGGGTTCCTCCGCGCTGCTGTATGCGGCGGATGCAGTGCTTTTTTATCAATGGATCAGCAAAAAGGGTCTGCATTACGGCAACTGTCTTTTTACATCACTTTTCTTTACGTGTTCTACCGCACTTCTATATCATTCCTATAATCAGCTTATGTTTGTCAATTATATGCCGTTTCTGCTGCTGGCTCTGCTGGGCGTGGATCGCCATTTTCAGAAGAGAAAGAGCGGTCTTCTGATTCTTTCCGTTCTTGGGATGATTCTGACCAGCTTTTATTTTTCTGTCGGCGGGCTGCTTGCGCTCACGGCGTATGCGGTGACGGAGTATTTGAAATGCGGTACAGAAAATGCTGCGTATGAAGCGGAACAGGAGAATCGAAAAGTGTCGCGGAATCAAAAGGCCGGGGCAGAGAAAAAGCAGATGGCAGGTGAAAAATCTTCAGGAACAGTCGAAGCTTTGGCGGGTTTGCGGAGCTTTTTTGGCGCAGCAATCCGCTTTGCGCTTCCGGTCCTCGCAGGAATCCTTCTTTCCGGTATTCTGCTGATCCCATCGGCTGCCGCCTTGTTCGGCGGCAGCGGCGAGGGCGGACGCGGCACCGCAGCGGGCGGCATTGCAGGACTTTTTACCGATCCGGCGATGTGGAAACCGCAGTTTCTGATCCTGCGTCTCTGCTACACGCCGTATGGCATTGGCCTCTCCGCATTTGCGGGGGTGGCGCTTTTGGGCAGAGTGATCGGAAAGAGCCGGTTGCGTGAGAAACTGTTGTCCTTCCTTTTGCTGGTATTCTTTTGTATTCCCCTGTTCGGCTATCTGCTGAACGGTGGCCTGTACAGCAAAGATAAAGTATTCATCCCGTTTCTTCCGGTCCTCTGTGCAGAAGTCGGGCTTTATGTGGAAAACCAGCTTGTCCGGAAGCGGGAGTGTGGAAAAAATCGAAGCACCGGGAATTTTAAGCGCAAAGTCATGACAGAGCTGCGAGAATTGTTTCCGTACCTCATAGTTCTGATTCTGATGTGGAATGCAAAGCAAGAGACATACTTTGAACCATACTGGCATCTCGGCATACTGGATGTGATCTGTGTGACTGCGTGCTATCTGGCATGGCGGTGGTTTCCGGCAAAAAAACAGCTGCGGGGCAGAGAGCTTCCGTTTCTACCGCTCGTCTTTAGTGCTGTGATTCTTGCATTTGCCGGAAAAGCAATCAATCAGGAAAAGCATGTGATGATCCCGCGCAAAACGTATGAAGCTCTGACGGACAGCAAGATTGCAGCGGCAATCCGCGAGATCCGTGCGGAGGATCCCGGCTGGTACCGTATGGAGCAGTATGGAGACGGCGGACAGAACCTTGCGAACGTCAACCGGATATGGGATATTGGGCAGAATGTTTCGACGATTTATTCCTCGGCATACAATGCAGAATATAAGAAATTCCGGGACGAGACGTATGGGATTAATGAAGCCTTCCGCAACCGCATGATGCAGACGGTTTCCGATGATCCGCTGTTCTGGCAGCTCATGGGCGTGAAGTACATTCTGGCAGAAACACGGCCGGAAGGGTATGAACTGTACCGGGATTACGGGGACTTTCAGGTTTATCGTGCCATATCCGCAGCGCCGGTTGCCTACGTGACAGACCAGGTGGTTTCCGAGACGGAATACAAATCGTTACCTTATCCGCAGAACCAGGAAATACTGGAGACGGCAGCCGTGATCCCGGATCAGGAAATGCGGAAGACAACAGCGGCAATCACGGATCAGGAAAAATCGGCGGAATCTGTGGATAATTTCAGAGCCGCTGCAGATTCAGATACAAAGAATGGTTCTGTAGGACCCCTGTTTCACAGTTGTTTTCAGAAAGTAAACCTTGAAATTCCAGAGACCGATCAGGAAGATCTGCGCATTCAGAAGACAGCGGACGGATATGAGATTGAGACGAAAAAATCCGTGACCGTCTCAGCAACGCTGCCGGGTGCCGCAGAGGGAGCAACGCTGCTCGCCGTTTCTTTCGAGGTGGAGAATCAGAAAGCGAGTCATGATATGTTTATCCGCATCAACGGCCAGACCAACCGCCTGACCGGCATCAACCATACGTATGCCAATGGGAATACACAGTTTAACTATCTTGTAACGATGAAAGAAGATGGAACCGTATTCATTCGGATGGGAAAAGGCCATTATATCCTGAAAAATTTTGAGACATGGACTGGTATGGCACAGCCGTTGGAAAAAACGGAGCAGCTGTACAGTCAGGCGGTTACCCTGATTGGCGGAACAACAGCAACATACGGCGGCGACGGCATCACAGGCGTGGTTTCCGCGGAAAGAGACGGATACCTCATCACCAGCATTCCATACGATGAAAATTTTGTGCTGAAAGTGGATGGGAAAGAAACACTGCTGTTCCGCGCAAACACGGCATTTCTCGGCGCAAAAATCCCATCAGGCGAGCACAAAATTGTTCTTGTGTACCATGCGCCCGGACGGACGGCTGGCAGTTGGTGCAGCCTGATGGGAGGAATGCTGGCACTCATCCTTGTGATCTGTGAAAAAAAGAAACAGCAAAACGGCAGCGAACGGGCAGGAGAGAGCAAAATGTTGCAAAAACAGCGGAAATATTATATCATCAGAGTGTAAAAATAGTTGTAGTGACACTTGGTGGAATGGAGCATATCTTTACAGCCGCAGGAAGAACTGGCAGCGTTTGCCCGGTTTGGAAACGCCGTTGCAAGCCTTTGTGTGGAGAAAAAAGGTGCTAGAGCGTGTCTGAAAAATCATTTCCGCAATCTGCAAGCTCCACTTTGCGGTATATTTTACCCTCATTCGGTTGCCGTAGCCCGCTACGCCGCCCTTATTCGGATAAAATCTCCCACGAACTGGGACTCGCAGCTCACGAAAAGCCTTTTTCAGACACGCTCTATTCCGACCAACGATATTGAGATGACGATTGCGTTTTATGAAAAGCTTGGATTTGAAATTGCATTCCGCACCGTAAATGAGGCGGCGGATGAGAAAGTGGCATTCTTAAAGCTTGGAACACTTGTGATCGAAACGTACGAAAACAAAGCTGCAGCACTGAAACCCGGAGCAATCGACCATGTGGCGATTGACGTAAAGAATATTGAAAAGGTTCACGAAATGATTACCGGGGCCGGTCTGAATACGACGCAGGATGAAGTACATTTCCTTCCGTTCTGGGAAAATGGCGTCCGTTTCTTCACGATCGAAGGACCAAATAAAGAAAAAGTGGAATTCAGCCAGTATTTGTAACGATTCCAAGCCATGCGAAATGGAAGAAAAATCGCGAATCATGCTTGCATGAATATCCGTTTGACCAGCAAAGCCTCTGCCGGAAAGCAAAATTTTTGCCCGGCAGAGGCTTTTTTACTTACTCTGAAACAAATACTACCGGATAGTCAAAAAAGCGCAAATTATCCCTATAGAGTAAAGGAGATGCAAAATTTATCTGCAGTTACAAAAACGGGGTGGAGTTTTTATGGAAACAGGGCAGGAAATCATTGTGCTTTCTGCACGTGAGTGGTAAAATAGAATAGATAATATATAATCTGTTTTGAATAAAAACAGGATATTTTAGATAACATATAATCTGTAACAAGAAGGGGAAAAAATGGAACAATTTATATGGGAAACTCCGGAAGAACTGGATCAAAAACTTGCGCAGCGAGTGAGAAAAATCAGAAAGAGACGTTCAATTACGCAGGAAAAATTAGCATCTATAAGCGGAGTGAGTTACGGCTCAATCAAAAGATTCGAAACGACAGGACAAATTTCCCTGTTATCTTTAACGAAAATTGCAATCGCACTGGATCTTGCAGATGAGCTCAGAAATATTTTCACGCAGGTACCGTATAAAGATATTCAGGAGGTTATCAATGAAACAAGATAAAGTACTGCAGGTGTGTTATGAGGATCAAACGGTGGGAACATTAGCTATGACGGCAGACCACAAAGTGGCATTTCAGTACAGTGATGAATGGCTGGAAACCGGATTTTCGATCAACCCATTTTCATTGCCTTTGCAAAAACAGGTATTTGTTCCAGTTAAGGATCATTTTGAAGGATTATTTGGGGTTTTTGCGGACAGTCTTCCAGATCATTGGGGCAGATTACTGTTGGATCGCCTGTTACGGGCACATAAACAAAATCCGGATGAACTGACCGTACTGGATCGTCTGGCGATTGTGGGCACATCGGGGATGGGAGCGTTGACATATCACCCGGAAAAGAATTTTCCAGAGGAGCAGAGCAGTGCAGATCTGGACAAACTGGCGGAAGAGTGTCAAAAGATACTGAATACAGAGTATTCGGATAAACTGGACGAATTGTATCTGCTGGGAGGTACCAGCGGCGGAGCAAGACCTAAAATCATGACAACCATTGATAATGAAGAATGGATTATCAAATTTCCAGCGCATGTGGACGGAAAAGATGCAGGAAAAATGGAATATGACTATTCCTGCTGTGCCAAGGCCTGCGGAATTATGATGAGTGAAACGAGATTGTTTCCATCAGAAAAATGTAAAGGATATTTTGGAACTAAAAGGTTTGACAGGAGAAACTGTTTGAAAGGGAAAAAGAAAGTGCACATGTTGACGACAGCTGCAATTCTGGAATTGGATTTTGAGCAGCCAAGTCTGGACTATCATGGATTAATGAAACTGACAAAAATCATGACACGCAATTGCGATGAAGATGTTGAAAATATGTTCCGCCGAATGTGTTTCAATGTTTTTGCACATAACAGAGATGATCATTCGAAGAACTTCACGTATTTGTACGAAGCAGACGAAGATAAATGGCATTTAAGTCCGGCATATGATCTTACTTACAGTAATACGTATTATGGCGAACATACTACGTCAGTAGATGGAAATGGAAGAAATCCAGGCAGAAAAGAGTTACTGGCGGTAGGAACTGGTGCAGGGATGAAAAAGACAAGGTGTGAAGAGATCATAGACGAAATTGAGAAAAAAGTAAAGGAAATGTTGGAAGAATATCTTTTGGGTAAGTGATTCTCTTTGCATTCAAAAAATTTTAAACAGCAAGTTATTAACAGTTAAATAAAAAAGAGTTGCCAGACAAATGAACACTATAAGTACCTTGCTACGAGTTTTATTTTCGTAGCAAAGTACAAGATAGTACAGAGATAAAAATATGTCTCATTTGTCGTTTAACTCTTTACATTGCGCTTTTATTTCTTCTATCGAATCCTTCAATAACTTTAATCTGGCAGGCTACTTTCTAAACAAAGTCGTCCCCATCCCACCCGCCTGTTCGGGTATTCGCTCTCGGATGCGATGGGTTTTGTGCCTGCGATGAGATAAGCTTTCAGCTTTTCACCATATAAAAACGGGTCATTTCCGCGCAGAATACCCCATTCCATCATAAGAGCGGCGCTTCCCGATACAAAAGGCGTGGCAAACGAGGTGCCGGTGAAGGAAGCATAGCCGCCGCCGGAACGGGGAGCTGGGATATTGACACCCGGGGCGGCGAGATCAGGTTTAATTTCGTGGAGAATACGGGTATAGCCGCGGCCGGAGAAGCTGGCATAGGAGGAAAGGCGGGGATCGTAGGCACCGACCGTGATGGCGGAGCGGGCGGTGGAAGGGATGGTGAGTGTGGTGTCGGCAGTGGGGGAGAAGAAGCGTGTCTGTGAACCGACGGCGTTTCCGCCGGGAAGCCAGAGGTCAAAGGAACCGGAGATCAGGCGGCCGGGGGTGAGACGCAAGGTCCAGATGCCGTTTTCGACGGACAGATGGTTTCCTGCGCCCTGAAAGGTCAGGTAAATTTCCTGCGCCTGGCTGTAGGGGGATGGCATGCCATAAAACAGGAGAAGTTCTGTCGGACCAAGCGTCAGACGCGCCGTGCCGAGGACAGGAGAGAGCGTGCCGGAGCGGATGCCGCCGGGGGAAATCAGTTCGATCGAGATTTCATCCCCATAAACCTTCCAGATCTGGAGACTGAACGAGGATTCATAAGCACCGACCTGAAATTCAACGGAGACAGCGCGGTCAGCCGTTGCCGAGACCGCAGACGTCGCAGCCGGATCAGATGTCGGACGGACTGTTTGCGTCTGACCGGACGACTTGCGGTCCGACTTTAGGTTCCCGGTATAATGGCGTCCGGTATCCCCTTCATTTCCTGCCCCGATACAGATCACGTTCTGCCCTAAATTTGACACTGCATTCAAATACGTTTCAAGTAAGGAATCCCCGCTGTGCGAACCGTAATTATTCCCGAAGCTCAAATTAATCACAAGCGGCCGCTCCACCAGAAGTGCATATCTTACGCAGAAATCCACCGCCTGCAGCAATTGCGATGTCCGCGGCAGATCCGCCGGATCAGGATTCCCAAGCTTTACGACCACGAGTGTTGCTTCCGGTGCCACGCCCCGCATGGCCGCATCTGCCGAGGATCTCCCATTTCCCGCTGCGATTCCGAGCACCGCTGTCCCATGCCCCGTCACATCGCGGGACGGCACGAGGGCAAACCGTTCTTCCGGCGTAGAAGATGCAAGTGCCTCATTGATCTGCTGCCGTGTATATACCGACCCAAGAGCATACCCCATCGGAGGATTCCCCGGAATCGTCTGATCCCATAAAATTGCAATTCGGCTTGTCCCGTCCGGTGCGCAGAAATCAGGATGCGCATAGTCCACGCCTGAATCAATGCATGCAAGCAGCACCCCATTCCCAGACAGACCCATAACCCCCTCCTGCACAGGCGTAATACAGGATATGCTCCGCACAAATGCATCTGCGAAATAAAGTAATTTCGGTTTCTCCAGATAGGTAATCTGCGGCAGTCCTGTCACGTAATCCATCAGGGACTCCGGAACCAGAAGAATGGCATACGAAAACAGCAGCAGCGTCACACGAACTCCCTGCTCCTCCAGAAAAGCCAGGTCTCCCTGATACTGTACAATTACTTCCCATGTTTTGCTGTAAGAGTTATAACCTGCCGAAAGCTCCGGCACACGCCGCCGTTCGACTTCCGTTGCGGCCAGCGCAAGGTTCAACAGGTTTTCCCTTTTTTGATCAATCATTACAAAAACTCCGTCCAAAATGTTGTTAAAATCTATTCCGCTTTTCCTGGAAATATGATATAATCGCCATCGTACAATAGGGGTACAGATCTGCTTTTTGGAGTGCATCGAAAAATGGTTTTACGATGCCGCCTGGCGGGTCTTTACTATTTTACGCGAAATGCTTTTGCATTGAAGGGAGAGAACATGAAAATTATCATTGTGGGCTGCGGAAAAGTCGGAGCCGCACTGACCGCCCAGCTGAGCCGCGAGGACAACCTTGTGACGGTCATCGACACAGACAGTATTGTCGTCCGCAACGTCTCCAACACCTATGACGTTATGGGAATTGTAGGAAACGGAGCAAGCTATCAGGTGCTTCAGGAGGCGGATATTGAGCATGCGGATCTGATGATTGCCGTAACCAAAAGTGATGAAATGAACCTGCTTTGTTGTGTCATCGCCAAACAGGCAGCAGACTGTCACACCATCGCCAGAGTTCGAAATCCGATGTATCGGGAGGAGAGAGAATTTATCCGTAAAAAGCTGGGTCTGTCCATGATCATCAACCCGGAGCACGCGGCCGCCATGGAAATGGCAAGACTGCTGCGGTTCCCATCTGCGATTGAGATCGACAGCTTTTCCCGCGGAAGAATCGAAATGCTGCGCTTTAAAGTGCCGGAAACATCGAAAATTGTCCATATGTCGCTGCGTGAGCTGGCCGGAGCGCTTCAGTACAGTCTGCTGGTCTGTGCTGTTGAGCGAAACGGCGAGGTTTACATACCGGATGGAAATTTTGTGATCCAGGCAAAAGACAGCCTTTCCATCATTACCACACCGCAGAACGCAGAGAGCCTGTTTAAGAAAATCGGTGTTCATACAAACAAGGTACACAGTACGATGATCGTCGGCGGCGGTGAAATTACGTATTATCTCGCAAAATCACTGGCAAATATGAACGTCGATGTCAAGATTATCGAGAAAAATAAGGATCGCTGTGAGGTTTTAAGCGAAGCACTGCCAGATGCAACCGTTATTTACGGTGACGGAAGTGACCAGGAGCTCTTAAAAGAGGAGCGCATCCAGAATATGGATTCCTTTGTGGCCTGCACCGATGTGGATGAGGAAAACATCATTCTGTCGCTGTATGCGAAAGAGAAGGTATCCTCAAAGGTTGTAACGAAAATCAACCATCTGGAATTTAATGATGTTATCCACAGCCTGAACCTGGACAGCCTGATCTACCCGAAACACATCACCGCAGAGTACATTCTGCAGTATGTCCGGGCAATGAAAAACTCCATCGGAAGCAACGTTGAGACGCTGTATAAGCTGATGGAAGACCGTGTGGAGGCTCTTGAGTTTATCGTGAACCAGAATTGCCGTATGATCGGCATCCGTCTGCAGGATATGAAAACACGGCCAAACCTTCTGGTAGCAGCGATTAACAGACGGGGAAAGGTCATCATTCCGGGTGGACAGGATTCCTTTGAGGCAGGAGATTCCGTCATTATCGTAACAACGGAAACCGGTCTTCAGGATATCCATGAGATTCTGGCAGAGTAACGGGGGAAGCGGATTATGAACTATAAAATGATTCGTTTTGTCATCAGCTGGGTGCTGAAAGTGGAAGGTATGCTGATGCTGTTTCCGGCGCTGGTCGGAGCCATGTATCAGGAAAAGACAGGCTTTGCGTATCTTATCTGGGGACTGCTCTGCATTGCGGCCGGTCTGATCCTCTGCTTCAGAAAACCGTCCAATATGGAAATCTATTCCCGCGACGGATTTGTCTGCGTTTCGTTAAGCTGGGTTGTCCTTGGTGTTTTCGGAGCGGTGCCGTTTGTAATTACGGGGGAAATTCCGTTTTATATCAATGCGCTGTTTGAGATCGTTTCCGGTTTTACAACGACAGGAGCCAGCATTTTGAGCGATGTGGAAGCACTTTCACACGCCAGCCTGTTCTGGAGAAGCTTTTCCCACTGGATTGGCGGTATGGGCGTTCTTGTGTTCATTCTTGCATTGCTTCCGATGAAGGGCGGTTCCGTCATGAACCTGATGAAGGCAGAGAGCCCGGGACCGACCGTTTCCAAATTTGTTCCGAGAGTGCGCGGAACTGCTAAAATTCTGTATCAGATTTATCTTGGCATGACACTTTTTACCATTGCTGCCCTGCTGCTTTCCGGCATGAAGACATTTGATTCTGTCACACTCGCCATGGGAGCTGCCGGAACAGGAGGTTTTGCCGTGTTGAACAGCGGTTGTGCAGTGTACACACCACTGCAGCAGTGGATTCTGACAATCGCCATGATTGCGTTCGGTGTGAATTTTAACTTTTATTATCTGATGCTTTGCAAAAAGGGAAAGGCCGCCATTTCGTCCCAGGAGGTAAGAGCGTATTTCCTGATTATCCTTCTGGCAGGAGGCGTGATTTCCTGGAATACCTATCCGATGTACCATTCCATCGGTGAAGCGGTGCGGACTGCCTTTTTCCAGGTCGGATCGATTATCACGACAACGGGTTATTCCACGACGGACTTTGACCTCTGGCCGGAGCTGTCAAAATGTATTCTGGTGATGCTGATGTTCATCGGAGCCTGTGCCGGTTCAACGGGAGGCGGAATCAAGGTTTCGCGAATCCTGATCCTCTTAAAAACCGTGAAAAAAGAGCTTGGTTCGATCGTACATCCGCGCAGTATCAAACGCATCCGTTTCGACGATCACCCGGTAGAGCATGAGGTTCTGCGGGCGATCAACGTATTTTTGATTGTTTATCTGGTGATCTACAGCTTTTCCATGCTGATCATCAGTGTGGATGGATTTTCCTTCGAGACAAACTTCACGGCAGTTGCCGCAACACTGAACAACATCGGACCGGGTCTTGACCAGGTAGGACCGACCAGTAACTTCTTTGGATACGGTCCGGTTTCCAAGCTGATTCTGATTTTTGATATGCTGGCAGGCCGTCTGGAACTGTTTCCGATGCTGATTCTTTTCTATCCGTCTACCTGGAAGAAGAGAGGATAAAGCGGTTCACCGGGAAGAAAAGGGACTTTGCGTCGGCGGGAAACTGCCGGGAGCAGAAGGAAAAGAAAAAATGGTTACGATTCACAGGGGTTTCCAAAAAAACAGAAAGACGGAATAAAGTCAGGGTGCATTTCCTGACCACAGGCAGAAAGGAAGGAACTTATGAGTAACTGGGAAAAGAATGTAAGAAAAGTTGTGCCGTATGTACCGGGCGAGCAGCCGCATGAGGCTGACATGATCAAGCTGAATACGAATGAGAATCCGTATCCGCCGTCACCAAAAGCCGCAGAGGCGATCAGACGGGTAGCAGAAGAGGATACCCTCCGTCTCTATCCGGATCCGACCGCGGCAGAACTGGTGCAGGCGATCGCGGATGTCTACCACGTAAGCACAAAGCAGGTTTTTGTCGGCGTTGGTTCGGATGATGTTCTGGCGATGGCGTTTATGACGTATTTTAACTCTGACAAACCGATTCTTTTCCCGGACATTACGTATTCCTTCTACGATGTCTGGGCGGAGGAATTCCGCATTCCGTACGAGCAGATCCCGCTCGATGAAAATTTCTGCATTGTGCCGGAGCAGTATTTTGCAGAGAATCATCCAAATGGCGGAATCGTGTTCCCGAACCCGAATGCACCGACGGGTGTGGAGCTTTCGCTTTCTGCGATCGAATCGATATTACAGAACAACCCGGATGTGGTTGTAATTGTGGATGAGGCATATGTGGATTTCGGAGCAGCCACTGCGCAGCCGCTGCTGGAAAAATATGAAAACCTGCTGGTTGTGCAGACAACATCAAAATCTCGTTCGCTTGCCGGCATGCGCATCGGCTATGCAATCGGAAATGAGAAGATGATTTCGTATCTGAATGATGTGAAATATTCTTTCAATTCGTATACCATGAATCAGACCACGATCGCAGCCGGAGCCGCAGCGATCCGCGATGTGGAATATTTCCGCAAGACGGTGAAAAAAGTGATGGAAACGAGAGAGTGGTCGAAGGAGGAGCTGAAAAAGCTGGGATTTTCTTTCGAAGATTCGAAATCGAACTTTATTTTCGCAACGCACAAAAGCGTACCGGCCGGGAAGATTTTTCAGGCACTCCGGGAACGCCATATTTATGTGCGGTATTTTGAGAAACCCCGCATTGACAATTATTTGCGTATTACGATTGGCACGCGGGAAGAAATGCAGACGCTGTTTGATTTTTTGAAAGATTACTTAACCGAATCAAGCAAGTAGCGAAGCGGATTGCAAATATCCGCTTGCCAAGAGGGATGAAGCAGCTGAAAATATAAAACAGAAGAAGAGTATCTGCAGAGGAGCAGAAGAAAATTTTAAAGGGGGACTGCCGTCGGAATCAGCCATGAGATCCGGCGGCAGTTTTAGAAGGTATTTGGGTATGAACAAAGAGAAGAAAGAAGTAGTAAAGGTAAATCAGATTACGGAAGGTGTTATCTGGCAGCAGATTCTGATCTTTTTCCTGCCGATTCTGTTCGGAACGTTTTTCCAACAGCTTTACAACACGGCAGATGCCATGATTGTCGGACACTTTCTCGGAAAACAGGCACTTGCGGCGGTCGGCGGAACGACAGGTACGCTGATCAATCTGCTGGTCGGATTTTTTGTCGGCCTTTCGAGTGGTGCGACGGTTGTTATTTCACAGCATTACGGAGCCAATAAAGAGGACAAGGTGCAGTGGGCAGTGCACACTTCCATTGCCTTTTCCATTCTCGGAGGTATTGTGCTGACAGTAGTCGGCATTGGCTGTTCGAGATGGATGCTCGATTTGATGAACACGCCGGATGATGTTGTAAATCATGCGCTGATTTATATGCGTGTTTATTTCCTTGGAACCATCGGAAACCTGATTTACAACATGGGTTCCGGTATTCTGCGTGCGGTCGGCGATTCGAAACGTCCGCTGCTGTATCTGATCATCTGCTGTATGACCAATATCGCGCTTGACTTTTTATTTGTTGTCGGTTTGCAAATGGGTGTTATGGGCGCGGCACTTGCAACCATTCTGTCTCAAATCATCAGTGCGGTTCTTGTTATGGGCTCTCTGATGCGGACCAAAGACATTTACCGGCTTCATCTGCGGAAAATCAGCATCGACTGGATTATGCTGAAACGAATTGTCCGCATTGGTTTTCCGGCAGGCGTACAGTCAATTCTGTACTCGGTATCGAATGTAATCATTCAGTCTGCCGTCAATTCGCTGGGAACCAACAATGTGGCCGCGTGGGCGGCTTACGGAAAGGTGGACGGTCTTTTCTGGATGATGATCAATGCGCTCGGTATTGCGGCGACAACCTTTGTCGGTCAGAACTACGGTGCGAAAAAGATGGATCGTGTACACCGCGGTGTGCGCACCAGCATGATCATGGCATTCCTGATGACGGGTCTGATGGTTGTGTTTATGTGGTTTATCGGTGATACACTGATTTCTCTGTTTACCACAGATACGGCGGTGCGTGAAATCTGTCACGGACTGATCCATTTCCTGGTTCCGACCTTCTTTACCTACATTTCCATCGAAATCCTTTCCGGTGCACTCCGCGGTGTCGGAGATGCATGGATTCCGATGTTTATCACCGGAATAGGAATCTGCGGAGTACGTATCGTGTGGATGACGGCGGTTCTGCCGCATTTCCACTCCTTAAAAGGAGCAGCCTTCTGCTATCCGCTGTCGTGGGTGATCACAACGATTGCATACTTTATTTATTACCTGTTCTTCAGTCAGCTGAGTAAGAGGAAAGAATTGAGGAGTATCTAACAGAATGTTCAAACTGTATTAACAAAACTGTGCTATCATGAAAATATCAGTGTCAAAAGGTCAAAAAACCGATGCAGGCAAAGCTTGCAGGAGGATTTTTGAACTCGGGACACGGCAAAAAATGAGTAAGTAGCCATTTTTCAAAGAAAAATGAGCGGATTACAAAGGAAAGACAGGTGGAACGTAAGATGGTAAGTGAAAAAGTAACGATTGTCAATCCGTCAGGTCTGCATCTTTTAAACGCGGTAAATTTGTCAAACAGTGTAAGCCGGTACAAATCTTCCATGTCGTTTACCTATGAAAACAACGGGATGCAGGGAACGGTTAATTTAAAGAGTATTTTGAGTATCGTTGCCGCAGGAATCAGGCAGGGAGAAACCATTGAGATCTGCAGCAGCGGGGAGGATGAAGAGGAGGCACTTCGGGCGGCTGTTGCCGCAATTAAAAGCGGGCTCGGAGAGACGCCGGAGTGAGGAGATAGGAACATAGAATAGAAATAAAGAAAAGGACCTCGCTTTTTGAAAAAACGGAATGGGAAACCGGACCGTATTTCAAAAAGCGAGGTTTTTTTTGTGGCGGCAGATAAAAGATTCCTGCCTTCGGGGGGGATTTCGAAAGCAGGGATGAAAAGATAAGCTGCGAAGCAGCTCTTCGGCTATGAGCAAGCAGCGAAGCGGATTGCTCATAGCCGTTTGACAACAGGAGGTATAAGGCCGGAAAAAAGTGTCTACACTCTGGATAAAGCAAAAATGCAGAGAAAAGGAGTGTAGAAAAAATGGCAAGGCAGAAGAAAATTGATCTGGAACATATGACGGAGAAGGAGAAAATGAAATACGAAATCGCAGGTGAGCTGGGGCTTTTAGAACGCGTGCTGAATGACGGCTGGCGATCACTCACGGCAAAAGAAACGGGACGGATCGGTGGCCTTGTGACACGGAGGAAGCGGCAGATGGCGGCGGAAGGAAAGAACGAAAACGAAGAAAAATAACAATGTCATTAACTTTAGCAAAGAGCAGAAATCGTAAGCATTTATAAAACTATGATTCCTGCTTTTTGTTTGTATATGGGCATACTTATCCCCTTCTCTTTGTACTCGTATTTTTTAGCTCAGTACGCTCTTTTATGGGTATTCGAATATTTTCCTGCTAATTGCCCTTTCGTTCTGGTATAATGCCGATCAGGACGAATGGGAACAAGATTTTTACTGATATCTTCATATATTTGCTGAAATAACATATTTTTCTTTTGACCATCCGTTTCAAGAAGTATATAAATCAGATCATTTTTTAAGATTCCAATACTAACAGTCTGATTGATCATCATTTTATGTTTTCTGTTCGCTTCTTTCTGATCCAGTTCACGCTCTGCATCTAATATGATATCTTCAACTAAATTGCTCAGATATATAGTGCTGTATATATCTTGTAATAACAGAATAGGTTTTGTTCCTGTAAAATTCTCTAACTGTAACCGACTCTTTAGCGTTTCATACGCAGTCTCTATCCCCCACCTCATATGATATAATTCTTTTATTTCTTCTGTATGAAATTCAGTTTGTGAAAGATTTGTAGCCAAAACTTCTAAACTTCCGTTTTCTAATAGGATTTTTACCATACGCAATGAAATTTCACCTAATTCTTTCATACGTTCTCCATCTGGCGTTCCCTCGTAATGTCTGATTCTTGACTTATCAAGTTTTATTTTAACTAGCTGATCCTTTTCTATTAAACTGTTTTGCTCTTTTTTGTAATCACTGCTTTTTAAACGTACGATAAATTTAATATCCTTATCCATCATATGTATAAACGCTGGCGTAGAAGGATAGCCTCTGTCCATGATAATAACATAGGGAATGCTGCCTATTGTTTCCGGTATTCGCTCCATCTGTTTTTCGGCCAGGCGCATTTCATTAAATTTCACCTTATTACAGTCACTTTCCAGTATCATACGATTCATTACATCATAAATACAGCCTAATCCTATTTGAGCTTGGGGCTTTGTGTTTTTCCGGCTTGCAGAACCATATAGTTTCAGTGTTTCAGCAGTGGTAGGAATATTAATATCTGAGCCGTCAGCGGCTAATATTAAATGATCTTTGTAAGTTGAAAAGGTGGAATCTGCATAAAAGTTACGGTTATGATATTTATATAATTCTAAAAAAGCATCTGGATTAAGTTTCATACGCTGTTTCAGATATCCTGGTTTTGAAATAGACACACCAGGATGAGCAAGTTTCATATAATTTCTCAGTTCCAATGCCAACGTCAACCCCTTTCTGTTTATCATCGTGAAAAGAAGATCCTGAAGAGGCATTTTTCGAATTCTGGTAAAATAATTTTTATTACCTGATCGGCAAAATGCCTTAAATTCATCAGAAGTCATTTTTTCTATATCCATGAATATACGTTTCTGAGAATGCTTCATGCATAATCACATCCTTTTTTGAGCAGGTTCATGGCTTCTTTTTACAATATAAGCATATCAAAAAAAGCAGAAGATATCTAATCCATTTCGGAATAAATATCTTCTGCTTTTAAGTTAATGACATTGAGAAAAATAAGCGGTACCGCAATTTTTGCAATATCCTCAACAGTTTTGACCATAGATTTTTCCTGTGAAAGCGTTATAATAAAAACAAGGAATGGGTGGTGCCGCGCCAAAGTCCGTGTCTGCACGAGACCCGGCGACTGCCGCGATACCCTGAGAAACTCGCAGAGCGTGTTTCGGATCGTTTGGAGAAGTGAGGGAAAAGTTTATGGAAGCAAAAAAAGAGAAAAAGTATATGTCGGATATCCATCTCGAGGATTATACCGAACAGTACGAAACGGGATTTGCCACAGTGGACACGATGATATTTGAAGGGGGAAGAAGAGAGGAGCTGCTGAACGGCGGCTGGCATTATGCAGTCGATCAGTACGATACCTGTCTGCGCCAGAAATGGTACAAAGAGAGATACCGCGACGAAAAAGGCTTCACTGTGCCAATCGACTATTCCTTTGACGAGTGGCCGGTGATGCAGCTTCCGTGCAGCTGGAATACCATCGATCCGATGTATCTCCTGTATGAGGGAAGCATGATCTTTACGAGAAAAATTTCCTATATCGCAGAAAGAGAGGAAACAGTTTTTCTGAAGGTGGGCGCAGCCAATTATCTGTGCCGCGTTTTCTTAAACGGAAAATACGTCGGTATGCATCGCGGCGGATCGACACCGGCGTTCTGGAATATCACAGAATACCTGAAAGCGGAGAACCGCATCGTGCTTGCTGTTGACGGAACGAGACGGCCGGAGCAGGTGCCGACCGAGAATACCGACTGGTTCAACTACTGCGGCGTATACCGCGATATCGCACTGATCCGTGTTCCGAAATGCCATATCAAAACTTTTAAAATTGCGCTTGTGCCGGACGGAACATTTGGACATGTTATGGCGAAAGTGACACTGTCGGAAAAAATCACAGCCAAGGCAGAGCTTGTCATCGAGGAGCTTGGCGTGAGCCGGAAAATCCAGCTGGAAAACGGAGCCGGAGAAGTTGTTTTTGATGCAAAACCGGAGCTTTGGACACCGGAAAAACCGAAGCTGTATGATGTAAAAGTAACCTGTGGAACCGATACCGTCAGCGATCGGGTCGGCTTTCGTGAAATTCGCGTGAACGGCAGAGACATTCTGCTGAACGGAGAGCCCGTTTTCCTGCGTGGTATCAGTTGCCACGAAGACAGCGTGGAAAACGGAAAAGGCCTGACAAGAGAGGAACGGATCGAAAATATCCGCATTGCGAAAGAACTGGGATGCAACTTCATGCGCCTTGCACATTACCCGCATAACGAAGAAATGGCAAAACTCGCCGACGAGTTTGGGCTTCTTTTGTGGGAGGAAATTCCGGTTTACTGGGCAATTCGTTTTGAACGTGAAAAAACATATGAGGATGCCCAGAATCAGCTCCGCGAACTCATCAACCGTGACTGGAACCGCGCGAGCGTGATCATCTGGTCTGTCGGAAATGAGAATGCCGATACGGATGAACGGCTGAAATTCATGAGCGCACTGGCAGAATGCGCGCATCGGGAAGATGAGACGCGAATGGTGTCTGCGGCCTGCCTGGTTAATGCTGCGAAAAATAAGATTGAGGACCGTCTGATGGAATACCTTGACATCATCGGCATCAACGAGTACTGCGGCTGGTACACCCCGGATTTTGCGATGCTGCCGGCACTGATGGAAAACAGCCAGCCGGACAAGCCGGTTATCGTAACGGAGTTCGGCGCAGACGCGCTGCCGCATCACCATGGAACCATCTCGGACAAAGGAACCGAGGAGTGCCAGGCGGATGTGTACGAAAAACAGATTGCAACGCTGCGGAACATTGACTACATCAAGGGCATGACCCCCTGGATTCTCTACGACTTCCGCTGCCCGCGCAGAACAAGCCTGATCCAGAAATATTATAACCGAAAGGGGCTGCTCTCTGAGGACAAAAAGTACCGCAAACCGGCATTTTATGTGCTGCAGAAATTTTATGAAGAGCTGAAAAGAAAAGAACAGTAGGGGCAAGAGCTTTTCGAAAAGATCAGCCGACTTGCACGGTTGACGATATCAAACGGAACAGAGAAAAAAAGACAAGAACAGACAAAAACAGATGATATGAAATCAGCTTTGAAGTCCGATTTCATACCATCTGTTTTTTTCACTGCAACAATCCGCCGTAGGCGGAGAATCCGGCAAGTGCTGTGTTATGCTTTTTTCTGTGCAGCCATCCACTCCAGAATCGGAGTTTCTTTTCCGTCCGTCATAACCGGTTTGCCGTCATAATCGAGGACACACTCATCGTTCAGCATCGGGATCCAGGACCAGTGGCCGATGTATTCGAATGGGGTGCCGTCTGCATTTTTCTGGGTTCCGGTGTGATCGAGTACCTTGTCCCAGTAGGTGAAGTGTGCATTCGGATTGACCTTTGCCAGACGCTCATAGGTCGGAACGACAAAGTCATCCGGAACGACAACCGGGTCGGTTTTTGCGTGTGTAAACCAGATCGGCAGATCTTTGAGCTTCAGAATATCTTCATCGGAAATCATCGACACCTGGAACATGACCATCACCCCGGCAGGCCGCCACAGCGGAGAATTCACGATCGACATGCCGTCAAGACCGTATATGGCTGTGCGACTGGTGAAAGTGAAATAAAAATGTGGGAGAGGAATCTTGAAATTCGATTCGGCATATGATATAGTATATGTAGCTAATAAGAGAAATAAGTGACATGTGTTCACAAAGCGAACCCCCAGCAGCGGCAACTGCTGGGGGTTCTTCCCTATTTTACGGAAGGGCATCCGCCTGTGCTAATTGTCACCATGTTTTCCGTCTAGCCACTTGCAGATATAGTAGCTGATTACACCTGCTACAACGGAAACGATAAGAGAAATAAGTATAGACATGCGCTCACCCCCTTCCTGTTGCCAGTTTGGGAGGCGACAACAACGTAAGTATAACATGGTATAGGAAGAAACGGTTTGAAAAAATAGAACGCATATTTTGATGAAGTTGCACAAATATGAAAAAAGTCTATTTTGATCTTGACAACCCTCCTCACATATGATATCATACCACCTGTATCACGCCGAAGACAGCAGGTGCCGCAAGGCGTAAGTTTCAAACGCCTGCCGAGGAGAAGTTACACAAGGTTCATGTTATGGAATTTTGAGATCTCTTCGCCAATCTTCGCGAAGAGCTTTTTTTATACTTCCAAAGCGTAGGTACGAAATACTACAAGGAGGTGCAATCATGGCAATCAATGCAAAAATCGATCTGAAGAAGCCGGTCCTGGAAGAGATCAGCGCACAGGTAGAAGGCGCACAGTGCGTGCTGCTGGTAAACTACAGCGGATTAACCGTTGCTCAGGATACTCAGCTGCGTAAAGAGTTAAGAGAAGCAGGCGTTCATTACAAAGTATACAAAAATACAATGATGAAACGTGCATTCGCTGGTACTGCTTTCGAGTCTCTTACCAAAGACCTGGATGGCACAAACGCTATCGCAATCAGCAAGGACGATGCAACAGCTCCGGCAAGAATCATCGCTAAATTTGCAAAAACCGCTCCGAAGCTGGAGATGGTTTCTGGTGTTGTAGAAGGAAACTACTACGACAAAGCTGGAATGGAAGCACTGGCAAACGTTCCGTCAAGAGAAGAACTTCTTGGCAAACTGCTTGGAAGCATCCAGTCCCCGATCGCAAACCTGGCTCGCGTCCTCAACCAGATCGCAGAGTCCAAAGGCGGCGCAGCAGAGGCCTAAGCCTCAAGCGGGCAGCGTGAAATACGCAGCCTGAGAACATTATTCAGAAAATATCCAAGGAGGAAAATAAAATGGCAAAGTTAACAACCGCAGAGTTTATTGACGCTATCAAAGAGTTATCTGTATTAGAGTTAAACGATCTTGTAAAAGCATGTGAGGAAGAGTTCGGCGTATCCGCAGCAGCAGGCGTTGTAGTTGCAGCAGCAGCAGGCGATGCAGCAGCAGCTGAGGAGAAAGACGAGTTCGACGTAGAGCTGACAGAGGTTGGCCCGAACAAAGTTAAAGTTATCAAAGTTGTACGTGAAGCTACAGGACTTGGCCTGAAAGAAGCTAAAGAAGTAGTTGACGGTGCTCCGAAAGTCCTCAAAGAGGGTGCTTCCAAAGCAGAAGCTGAAGAGCTCAAAACTAAACTTGAGGCTGAAGGCGCTAAAGTTACTCTTAAATAATTTAAGCGTAAATCAGAATCTATGGACGCACGGCGGGATTTCCTGCCGTGCGTTTTTTTGAACTGAGTCCATACTTTGTGGCAATAAAGTTAAAAATTGCCGGAAGGTATGGTGATGCCATGTGGTATCAAAATGTAATTGCGACCGTGGAGATGAAATTGAGAATGTGATCTATTCATACAAGACATTTACGGAGGAGTATAAGGGCTAAATATCCTCATGACAGAAAGACTCCGAGAGTACAGAAAGAGAAAACGGGAGGAACGAAAAATGCAGGTACATTCCGTTCTGGAATCTTTACAGCAGGGAATCCTGATCTGCGATCAGCACAGCAGGATTGTGTTCTTCAATCAAGTCTACAGCGATTTCATCGGCGTTCCGCTTGAAACCGCGAAAGGTCATAAAATCACGGAGTACCGAAAATCTGCCATTGCTCCGGAAGTTATTTGGAGCGGCATCCCGGTCGAGGGAATGGTGCGGAGAGAGGGAACACAGGAATACTTTGCAAGTGTTTATCCGATCTGGGAAGAGCATCAGATCCGCGGAAGCATCTCAATTGTGACGAGTCTCGTACAGTTTGAAAAACGGGAATCAGAGGCTCACATGACGCTGGAAGAGCGGGTGCGCCGCTTTGAACGGCAGGAGATCAAAAATACGTTGTTGCTGTACGGACGGGATATGGAAGGGAAGCAAAAAGCGGCAAAGGAACTCGGAATTTCGCTGGCAACGTTATACAATAAAATCAAAGAATAAGACAGAAGGAGAATGAAATGCCGGAATTTCTGCAGCTTTGGAGCTTTGTGGTATTTTCTGTCTTTGCTGTAACAGAACTCACATAAAAGAGGGATCATGATTTCTAAAATTTTAGAAATTACGATCCCTTTTGTAGTATCTGCCCGGATATCGCATTACAATGATCTCAGATCAAAGAAAGCGAGGCCATAGAACATGAAAAAAATCAGAATCGGAAGCGGCGCAGGCTATGCGGGAGACCGCATTGAGCCGGCAGTGGAACTGATGGAAAAAGGAAATCTGGACTACATTATTTTCGAGTGTCTGGCGGAACGCACCGTTGCGATCGGGCAGCAGGACAAAGAGAAAGATCCGTCGAAGGGATACAACCAGCTGCTCGACTATCGAATGGAAAAAATTCTCCCGCTGATGGCGAAAAACAAAGTAAAAGTTATTACCAATATGGGAGCTGCCAACCCGGTATCTGCTGCAGAACGGACGTGTGAAATTGCCAGAAAACTGGGTGTCAGTGGATTGAAGATTGCCTGTGTGACCGGCGATGATATTACAGACGAGCTGGACAAGTATGAAAATGAAACAGTGCTGGAGGATGGCACGCTGTTAAAAGAGAAAAAAGATGTTCTGATTTCTGCGAATGTCTATATGGGTGCGGAGGGCATCACAAAAGCGTTGGAAGAGGGTGCCAATCTTGTCATTACCGGTCGCGTTTCCGATCCTGCACTGACGATCGGACCGCTGGTATATGAATTTGGATGGAACATTGACGACAACCCGGATCAGATGGGACAGGCGGTTCTGGCAGGCCATCTGCTGGAGTGTGCCGGACAGGTGACAGGCGGCTATTTTGCGGATCCGGGCTACAAGGATGTGCCGGATCTGTGGAAACTTGGATTCCCGCTCATTGAGATCGACGAGACAGGCGCATTTACCGTGACAAAAGTCGAGGGAAGTGGCGGACTGGTGAGTGTGGATACCTGTAAAGAGCAGATGATCTACGAAATCCACAACCCCAAGGCTTACCTGACCCCGGATGCAACAGCGGACTTTTCAAAGGTGACGTTCCGGCAGATCGGGGAAAACCAGGTTTGCGCCGAGCATGCGACAACGCATGGAAGACCGGAAACTTTGAAAGTGAGTGTCGGCTACAAGGACTGCTTCATCGGTGAGGGTGAAATTTCCTATGGCGGAAGCAACTGTATGGCACGGGCGGAGCTGGCGGCGGAGATTCTGGAGAAGCGGATTGAACTGACAGGCATCGAGCTGGAAGAGTACCGTACTGATTTTATCGGATGCAATTCCCTGTATCGTGATGCAATTTCCAAGGAGATCGGAAGTGGAACTCCGTGTGAAGTGCGTCTCCGCGCCGCAGGCAGAACGAAAGACCGGAAAAATGCCGTTCTGCTGGCAAACGAGGTGGAGGCTCTCTATACCAACGGTCCCGCAGGAGGCGGCGGAGCAGTGAAACGGGTGTCCGAGATTGTCTCGGTCTGCTCAATTTTTGTGCCGCGCGATGCAGTAGAAGCAAAAGTTACATTCCGGGAGGTATAAGGCGATGAAATTAAAAGAGATTGCACATGCAAGAACAGGCGATAAAGGCGAGATCTCCAATATTTCGGTGATCCCATATGATGAGAACAATTATGAAATGCTGAAAGAAAAAGTAACAGAAGCACGCGTAGCAGAATACTTCCGCGAAATCTGTCACGGAAAAGTAACCCGCTACGAACTGGACGGAATCCATGCGCTGAACTTTGTCCTCGACAAGACACTCGGCGGCGGTGTCACAAGATCGCTGGCGCTGGACAAACATGGAAAGACACTCGGTATGGCACTGCTGGAAATGGAGGTTTAGGGCAATGGCAGAAGATTTTATGACGGCTGCGGTAAAACGCGTAGAAGCACAATTTGCGAAAAGCGGCGTTTCCGAAAGCTGTGCAGCATTTGAAAGAAAAGACAGCCAGATCGAGATGCGCGATGGTGTGAAGCTGCATACAATCTATTATTTTCCAAGGGAAGGCGGATCAGGAGAAAACAAGAAATATCCCGTCATCCTGACTCGTACCTGCTATCCGGGCAACGACCGTATTCACCGTGCCTACGGCGAGGGACTGGCGCGCAGGGGTTATGTGTATGTCTACCAGTATTGCCGCGGCAGAGAGCAGTCGGAAGGAAAATGGGAGCCAAACATTAATGAGCGGAACGATGGCATTGACACCATGGATTACCTTGTGGAGCAGCCATGGTGCGAAATCTTAGGCTACTGGGGCCATTCCTACACAAGCATGACCGGCTGGGCGTTCGCTGATGCCGCGGAGGGGAAAGTTGCCACAATGTTTCTGGAGGACTATGGAACGGATCGTTTTGTATCAGCCTACGAGAAGGGCTGCTTCCGCCACGATATCCTGACCGCATGGTCGATGGAAAATGCGGAAAAACCAGTGAATGCTGACTATCGCGAAAGCTGCCGTTATCTGCCGCAGATTGAAGTGGACGAGGCGCTGTGGGGACAGCGTGTTCCGTCCTACCGCGAATACATCACAAGCCCGAGCCCGGATGCGGCACTCTGGCAGACGGGCTGGTGGAAACAGTTACGGGAAATTCCATCAAAAACGAAGGTTCCGATTTATCTTTTAAGCGGCTGGTACGATCATCACCACGGCAGCAGTATGAAAACGTGGGAGCGGCTGAACGCGGAAACAAAACAGCACAGCTGGCTCGAAATCGGCGCCTGGAACCACTTTTTCCAGATCTGCCTCGAGGGCAAAGAGGTGCTGCACCCGCAGAATGAAGAAATTCCAAAGATGCTGGAATGGTTTGAGCTGACGCTGAAACAAAAAGAAATCCCAACACAGCGGATCCGTGCCTATGAGATCGGCTCAGACCGTTGGATTGATAGCGTGTCCGACGGACTGGGAGAAGAAGAAACTGCGGGAAGCATGACGCTGTATCTGGATGAGAAAACACTGCGGGAAGACGCGCCGGAACGGGAAAAAACGAGAAACTACACGTTTGACCCGGCCACTCCCGTCGAGAGCATCGGCGGAGAAGCCCTTCTGCATACGATGCCGCAGATCGGCAGCCATCTTCAGCCGGAACCGGATTATCGTGAGGATGTCCTGAGCTTTGTATCAGAACCGCTGGAAGAAACTTTCACGCTGAACGGAAAAGCTTCCGTCCGTCTGTTCGTGGAAAGTGATTGCGAGGATACGGCATTTACCGCTAAAATCATGGAGGTAACGCCGGAAGGAAAAGCGTACAACATTCGTTCCTCGATTGCAACATTGGAGCAGGGAAAAACGGGGGCCGGAGCCTATGAACCGGGCAGCGTGGCAGAGGTACAGATTACTATGTGGAATATTGTATACACGATTCCAAAGGGTTCCCGCATTCGTGTAGATGTTTCCTCCTCCGACTTCCCGCAGTACCATGTCCACAGCAATCAGAAAGGGCTGTGGTCGGAAAAAACGGAAAATAAAATTGCACATCAGACCATTCATATGGGCAGAAAAGCTGCTTCCTGCGTGATTTTGCCGCTGATGAAAAAACAGTGAACCGTAACGGTAAAGCGGACATCGGGAAAAATCAAAAAGAAAAAGTAGCATAATCCATTCTTTTGTGATATAGTGGAAACACTATAGGTTTTGCGGTAAACCTAAAGAACGGCCCGCATTATAAAAACAAAATGAACAGGAGAAGAGTAATGGAGAAAAAGTGGTGGCACAAAACGGTCGGATATCAGATTTACCCGAAGAGTTTTCAGGATACCAATGGAGACGGCATAGGAGATCTGAAAGGCGTGATCCGTCATCTTGACAAAATAGAAAAGCTGGGAGCCAATGTCATCTGGCTCTGTCCGGTGTTTGCATCCCCGATGGTGGATAACGGATACGATATTTCCGATTACATGGATATCGACCCGTCGTTTGGAACGATGGAGGACATGAAGGAGCTGATTGCGGAGGCAAAAAAACGCGGCATCCGCATTCTGATGGACCTTGTCGTGAATCATTCCTCTGACCGGCATGCGTGGTTTCAGGCGGCACTCAAAGATCCGTTTGGAAAGTACGGAAAGTATTATGTGTTCCGGGAAGGAAAAGACGGCAAAGAGCCGAACAACTGGCGGTCGATTTTTGGCGGCAGCGCGTGGGAGAAAGTACCGGGATATGATAAACTGTATTACCTCCACATCTTCACAAAAGAGCAGCCGGATCTCAATTGGGAGAATCCCAAATTGCGGGAAGAAATTTATGAGATGATTTTAAAATGGATGGATCTGGGACTTGGCGGATTCCGTCTTGATGCGATCAGCCATCTGAAAAAGAATTATCAGTACACCAACCTTCCGCCGGATGGACCGGACGAGTACAATATGGCGTTCGAGTATTTTAACAACGTAGACGGTCTTGCCGACATTCTGCGTGAAATGAAGGAGCGCACCTTTGCGCCGACCGATGCGCTGACGATCGGAGAGTACGATCACATGGGACCGGAGGATGTGGAGGATGTGATTGGGGAAAACGGCAGTTTCTCGTCCGTTTTCGATTTTTGTCACACCCTCGACAATGTGCGTAACCCGAAATGGGGCAATACCGTGGCGCTGTTTGACGATTATCGCGATCAGCTTTTTGCGGCGCAGAAAATCGTGGATGGCCGCGGCATGCTCTGCAACTTTCTCGAAAACCATGACAAAACGCGCATCATCGACCGGTTCCTGATGCCGGAGGACCAGAACCGCTACAGCGAAAAGATGCTTCCGGTCACCAATTTCTTCCTGCCGGGTATTGTATTTCTGTATCAGGGACAGGAGATTGGCATGCGCGACAACCCGAAACAGTCTATTCAGGGATTCGTCGACAAACCGACCTTTGCTATTTACGACCGTCTGATTGCAGAAGGAAAAACGGATGCGGAAGCGCTCGAGCAGATCAACCGCGAGAGCCGCGAGCACAGCAGAACTCCGATGCAGTGGGATGCATCTGCCGAGGCGGGATTCACAACAGGTACGCCGTGGTTCCCGGTGAATAAAAACTATACGGAACTGAACTATGAGGCCGAGGAAAAAGATCCTGATTCCCTGCTGTGGTTTTACCGCAAAATGGTGGCAGTAAGACGACGTGAAGATCTGGAAGAAACCTTCCTCTACGGAACGCTGATTCCGGAATACGAGACGGTAAGCGGCGTTCTGGCGTACCGCAGGAAGGATGAGAAGAATAATATTCTGATCCTTACTACTTCTCTTGCGGATGGCATTACATTGCCATTTACAGACACAATCGAAGAAGTACTTCTGAATAACTATGACACCTGCGAGGCAGGCGAGGAAACGATCCGTCTGCAACCGTATCAGTGTCTGGTGCTGAAGGTGAAGGAATAATTGCAAAAACTAAAACAAAAACCGAAAAATTGGTCCCACAAAAGGAGAAGATCTTTTTGCGGGACCTTTTTTGTGGTACAATACAACAAAAAAATCTATCATGAGGTGTGAAATGGAAAGAGACAACAGAGACGAAGACATGATGCTGAAAGGAACAAAACAGGAAATGCCGGGATTCCGTTTTCGGCTACTCCGGCCGGAGAAGAAACGGGAACTGTGGAATCCGGATTTTGAACTTTTATTTCTGCTTCGTGGGAGTGGAAGAGTCAGCTACGAGGACGGGGAAGTTCACAATCTCCCGATGGGATCTATCTTTGCGATCAACCGGTTTCAGATCTGTGACCTGGATCTGGACGAAGACGGACTTGCTCTGTCGCTCTGCGTTTCAGCGGAGACGATTGATTCATTTCACATTAAGCTGCTGAAATGTGAAGTCAAATGTCAGTCGTTTTTTTATATGGAAGATCAGCAGGAAAAATTTGATTTGATCCGGCGGGATATGGCACGGATCTTTCTTGAGATGTACAAGAATAATGAGGAACAACCGATCTATATGAAAAGCCGTGTGACGGCGCTTCTGGAGGATCTGCTTTTTTACTTTACATCCGGGGAAAAGGTGGAACAGGGCCGGGGCGGAAGGGAACGCATTCAGCGGGCATCAGACTATATTCTGCAGCATTGCCGGGAAGAGATTACGCTGGAGGATCTGGCGGATCATCTTTATCTGAGCCGTGCCTATATTTCACGGAGCTTTCCGCAGTATTTCGGTGTATCATTTCGGGAGTACGTGACGCAGGTGCGCCTGGCGCATGCCGTACAGGAAATGCACAGCGGCGCAACGCTGACGGAGATTGCCTATCACAATGGATTTGTCAATGAGACGGCGATGATCCGCGCATTCCGCAAATACCGCGGTATGACACCGAGCGAATACCGGAAGCAGATGGAATATACAGTAAAACAGCGTGAAAAGAAAGGAAAAGAGCGGGAAGAGGCGGCGGGAGACCATGATATTTTCCAGAGTCTCCTGCAGTATGCAGCGGTCACGGAGCAGGAGATTGAGACGATAAATGAGAGTGCCGTTTCCGTGACAGCGGCAGTAAACGGACGGAAACCAAGAGTGGCAGGCCACTGGAAGCGCGTGATCAATGCTGGCTATGCGGCAAGTGTGCTGAACCGCGAGGTGCAGGATGAGCTGGAACAGCTGGTGCAGGAGCTCGGCTATGAGCTGATCCGCGTAAAAGGAATTCTTGATGATGATATGTGCGTACTTCGGCGGAATATGTGGGGCGAGATTCAGTTCTGCTGGAACTATATTGATGAGGTGATCGATTTCATCCTTTCCACGGGAGCGAAGCCGTTGCTGGAATTCGGCCATATGCCGTTGCTGCTGGCAAAAACAGACCCGGGAAGAACGATGCGTCCGGCGCTAAGCAGCTCTCCGCGAGATCTGGCTGAGTGGCGCATGCTGATCAAAAACCTGATGGAACATCTAAGGGAACGGTATGGAATCAACCAGATGCGGCGCTGGATTTTCAACCCGTGGATCAGCGGAGACGTGATCACGATTGATGGAGGAGATGAGTTCTTTGAGACGTGGAAAGCATCGTACGAGGAGATGAAACGTGTGAGCCCGGATCTTGTAACATGTCTTTCCTTTGGTCTTGGACCGGAGGAACATCTCAAAGCCTTTATCGAAACTATGAAGGAAAAGGAATGTGTGCCGGAAATTTTTGCATTCCGCTCGTTTGGCACGGTGATCTATGGAGAGGAAGAGGAGAAAATGAATCTGATCCAGAACAACGAGAGCGTCAATATGATTGTGAGCCGCGACCCGGATTTTCTGCGGAACCGCGGGGAGAAGGTAAAAGGTCTGCTGCAGAAGGCTGGGCTTGGTGCACTGCCGGTTCTGGTGGATGAGTGCAGCAGCAACATCTGGCAGAGGGATCTGTGCAACGATACCTGTTATAAAGCGGCATGGCTGTTTAAAAATCTTCTGGAAAATGAAGAGGCGCTGCAGGGAATTGCGTATTTCTCGGTCAATGACCGTTTGGATGAAGTATTTCCGGCGCGGGAAACGTATCATGGAGGTTTTGGGCTGTTCACGATGAACGGCATTCCAAAGGCGGTCTGCACTGCGCTGCGGCTGCTCGGCAGAATGGGATCTCGTCTGGTGAAGCGTGGGGACGGCTATTTTATCAGCACGGAGCCGGAGAAAAACCAAAGCCAGATTTACCTGTACAACTATGTTCACTACGATATGCTGTACCGCTACCGCCATGCCGTGAATATTTCCCGCACGGACCGTTACCGCGTATTCAATATGGGGGAAATCCGGACCTTTTCAGTGAAACTGACCGGACTGGAACCGGGAAAATATTGCCTGCGGCTGTATAAAGTGACAAAAGAGCACGGCAGCAGCTACGATGCGTGGGTGCGGATGGGAGCTCCGGAGCGGATGAACCGGATGGAGCGCGCGATGCTGTGCCACAGTGCGGACCCGGAATACCGTGTCTGGGAGCAGGAAACCGACCCGGAAGGCAGCCTCACGGTGCAGGAACGCCTGGAGCCGCACGAGACGGCGCTGATTGAGGTGGAGCAGATTCTGTAAAATCTTCAAAAAATTGCACTCGCGGTGGGAGAATACAGAGAAAGAGTGGAAAAAAAGCAACAATATAAGAAGATCTTGCGACAATTCGAGTAGAAAAGGACGAAAATATTGTTTATACTGAAAACAACATAAATGCTAAATTCTACAGAAAAGAGGTATTTCAAAATGGGGAAAATATTTGATTACGATGGCGTGCCGGTGCTGCATACCACATCCGGCGATTTAAAAGGTTATTTTTATGACGGTGTTTACATTTACAAAGGAATTCCGTATGCATACGCAGACCGTTTCCAGATGCCGGTTCCGTCCAAATGGGATGGCGTGAAGGATGCGACAAACTACGGCTTTGTATGCCCGCTTCAGAACCAAGATACACCGAACGGCGAGCTTATGGTTCCGCACCGCTACTGGCCGCAGGATGAGCACTGCCAGTCCTTAAATATCTGGACAAACAAACTTGATCCGGAAGCCAAAAAACCGGTTCTCGTATGGTTCCACGGCGGTGGATACGCAGCGGGATCTTCCATCGAGCAGGTTGCGTATGACGGCGTCAGCATCGCAAAGAAAGGTGATTCGATTCTTGTTTCTGTCAACCACAGACTGAATATTTTAGGATATCTGGATCTGTCTCCGTTTGGGGAAAAATACAAAAACTCCGCAAACGCAGGCCACGCCGATATGGTGGCAGCCCTGCAGTGGGTACATGACAATATTGCCCTGTTCGGCGGCGATCCGGAGAATGTAACCATTTTCGGCCAGTCCGGCGGCGGAATGAAGGTGATTGACCTGATGCAGATTCCATCAGCAGACGGCCTGTTCCAGAAAGGCCTTGTCATGAGCGGTGTTATGGAGGACGATCCGCTCGGCGCAGGAGAGAAAGACGGCACGGAGATTATTACGGCAATGATGAAAGCGCTCGGCTTTGACGATGTGGCTCAGCTGGAAACTGTACCGTATCCGCAGCTTGCTGCTGCATATGCAAAAGTGGCTCCGGCGATTGCACAGAGTGGCGGCTACATCGGCGGCGGCCCGAAAAAGGGCGATTACTTCTATGGAAATCCATTCGACGCAGGCTTCCGTGAGCATGCACATCAGATTCCGATGATGATCGGAACCGTATACGGCGAGTTCGCAACGTTTGCACCGGCAGCTTATGATAAGAACAAACTGACAGCGGAAGAGATTCTGGAAATCCTCAAAAAGGTTTATGGAGACAATGCCGAAAAGGTTCTGGACGCTTTCAAAGAAGCATATCCGGAGAAGAACGGCGTAGATGTTCTTGCCATCGACCGTGCAATGCGTGAGCCGACCGTAAAACTTGCCAAACTGTTCGCAAAAGGCGGCGGCAAAGCATATCTCTACAACTTCGCTCTGGAATTCCCGTTCCAGCACGGCAAGCCGGCATGGCACTGCTCCGATATCCCATATTTCTTCGGAAACGCAGATCTCGTAGAAATTTGTGGCATCCCGGATGTCAGCGATAAACTGGAAAGCGAAATCTTCGGAGCACTTCTTGCCTTCGCAAAGAACGGCACCCCGGATCATGCCGGACTCCCGCACTGGCCGGAAGTAGAAGCAGAGGATGCGGATACCATGGTGTTTGACCGCAAAACGGAAGTAAAACACAACTACGATGATAAAGTGTTTGCAGAGATCAACAAAGTTCTGAAACCATGGAGCTTTATGGACATGATGGCTGACAATATTCAGCATTAAAAAGAACGATTCGACGCGGCATAAGCGAAATCGGGATGGAGCTCTGAAATATTAAAAAATTAGAATAAAAAAACCGCCTGTTTGATTTGAAAAATAAAAAAATCAAACAGGCGGTTTTTTCTGAAAATTCGGTGCTTTCAATCACATCTAAAGTATTATTCTAACAGGGTCACGGAAGAAAAACCAGTAAAAAACAGATTGTACTGAAAAAAATACAATCTGTTTTGTTGACACACTTGAAAAAACATGATAATCTAGAAAATGCACTATTATGGCAAGATATGCCTAAAACCTTTTGTTCAGGCATGAGCGGTAATAAATATATTATAACACAAGGGGTGACAACGTCAATGGAGAAAAACAGAATACGTCCGATACCTACCGGAAAAAGTATGCGAATGAGTTACCAGAGACAAAAAGAAGTATTGGAAATGCCCAACTTGATTGAAGTCCAGAAGGATTCCTATGACTGGTTCCTGAGAAGCGGACTCAAGGAAGTCTTTGATGACATTTCACCAATCTCCGACTACGGCGGACGGCTGAGCCTTGAATTCGTAGACTTTACACTGTGTGAAGATGACGTAAAATACTCAATCGAAGAGTGTAAACAGCGTGACGCTACTTATGCGGCACCGTTAAAGGTAAAAGTAAGATTATATAATAAGGAAAAAGACGAGATCACAGAGCACGAAATTTTCATGGGTGATCTGCCGTTGATGACAGCAACAGGAACATTCGTTATCAATGGTGCAGAGCGAGTAATCGTCAGCCAGCTGGTACGTTCCCCTGGTATTTATTACGGCATCGCACATGATAAGCTCGGAAAGAGACTGTTCTCCTGTACCGTAATCCCGAACCGTGGAGCATGGCTGGAGTACGAGACCGATTCCAACGACGTCTTCTATGTCCGCGTAGACCGTACCAGAAAAGTTCCGATCACAGTCCTCATCCGTGCACTTGGAGTAAGCTCCAATGCAGAGATCGTAGAGCTGTTCGGTGAAGAGCCGAAGATTCTTGCAAGCTTCACCAAAGATACTTCCACCAACTATCAGGAAGGTCTTCTCGAGCTGTACAAGAAAATTCGTCCGGGCGAGCCTCTCGCAGTAGAAAATGCAGAGAGCCTCATCATGAGCATGTTCTTTGACCCGCGTCGCTATGACCTGGCAAAGGTAGGCCGTTATAAATTCAACAAGAAACTTGCACTGCGCAGCCGTATCCGCAACCAGATCCTCGCTGAGGATGTTGTAGATCCGTCCACCGGTGAAATCCTTGCAGAAAAAGGCACCACCGTTACTCTGGAACTCGCAGACAAGATTCAGAACGCAGCAGTACCGTATGTATGGATTCAGACAGAGGAGAGAAACGTAAAAGTTCTTTCCAACTTAATGGTAGATCTGAAAGCATGGGTAGATGTTGACGAGGAAGAACTTGGCATCAACGAGAAAGTATACTATCCGGTTCTGGAAAAGATCCTGGAGGAAAATACCGATATCGAAGAGATCAAACAGGCGATCAAACGTGACATTCACGACCTGATTCCGAAACATATCACAAAGGAAGATATTTTCGCTTCCATCAACTACAACATGCATCTGGAATACGGCGCAGGAAATGCCGATGATATCGACCACCTGGGCAACCGTAGAATCCGTGCCGTAGGTGAGCTGCTTCAGAACCAGTACCGCATCGGTCTGTCCCGTATGGAGCGTGTGGTACGTGAGCGTATGACAACACAGGACATCGACGGAATTTCTCCGCAGTCCCTGATCAATATCAAACCGGTTACAGCTGCAATCAAAGAGTTCTTCGGATCTTCCCAGCTGTCCCAGTTCATGGATCAGAATAACCCGCTTGGAGAGCTGACGCACAAGAGACGTCTTTCCGCCCTTGGACCTGGCGGTCTGTCCCGTGACCGTGCCGGATTCGAGGTTCGAGACGTACACTACTCCCATTACGGAAGAATGTGCCCGATCGAGACTCCTGAGGGACCGAACATCGGTCTTATCAACTCTCTGGCATCGTATGCGCGCATCAACGAGTATGGCTTCGTTGAGGCTCCATACAGAAGAATTGACAAATCAGATCCGAAAAATCCGCGTGTTACAGACGAAGTAGTCTACATGACCGCAGATGAAGAGGATAATTACCATGTAGCACAGGCAAATGAGCCGCTGGATGCAGAAGGACACTTCCTCAACAAGAACGTTTCCGGACGTTATCTGGATGAGACCCAGTCCTACGAGCCGCACATGTTTGATTACATGGACGTGTCTCCGAAGATGGTATTCTCCGTTGCTACGGCGCTGATCCCGTTCCTTCAGAACGACGATGCGAACCGTGCGCTGATGGGATCCAACATGCAGCGTCAGGCCGTACCGCTGATGATCACCGATGCTCCTGTAGTAGGAACCGGTATCGAAGCAAAAGCAGCCGTAGACTCCGGTGTCTGCGTCGTTGCAAAGAAAGCAGGAACCATTTCCTACTCTTGCTCCAACGAGATCCGCATGAACAATGATGACGGAACAAAAGATGTTTACCATCTGACCAAATTCATGCGAAGCAACCAGAGCAACTGCTACAACCAGAAACCGATCGTATTTAAAGGTGACCATGTAGAGGCCGGCGAAGTAATCGCAGACGGTCCGTCTACCTACCAGGGCGAGCTTGCTCTTGGTAAAAACCCGCTGATCGGATTTATGACCTGGGAAGGATATAACTACGAGGACGCCGTTCTTCTTAGCGAGCGTCTGGTACAGGATGATGTTTACACTTCCATCCACATCGAGGAGTACGAGGCAGAGGCCCGTGACACCAAGCTTGGACCGGAAGAGATCACAAAAGACGTTCCGGGCGTCGGCGATGAAGCCTTAAAAGACCTGGACGAGCGTGGAATCATCCGCATCGGTGCAGAGGTACGTGCCGGTGATATTCTGGTCGGAAAAGTAACTCCGAAGGGAGAAACCGAGCTGACCGCAGAGGAGCGTCTGCTCCGTGCCATCTTTGGCGAGAAAGCAAGAGAAGTACGTGATACTTCCCTGAAAGTACCGCACGGTGAGTATGGTATCATCGTGGACGCCAAAGTATTTACCCGTGAAAACGGCGACGAACTTTCTCCTGGAGTAAACCAGGCAGTCCGCATCTACATCGCACAGAAGAGAAAAATCTCTGTCGGCGATAAGATGGCTGGTCGTCACGGAAACAAGGGTGTCGTTTCCCGTGTACTTCCGGTAGAGGATATGCCGTTCCTGCCGAACGGACGTCCGCTGGACATCGTGCTGAATCCTCTGGGTGTGCCGTCCCGTATGAACATCGGACAGGTGCTGGAGATCCACCTGAGCCTTGCAGCAGCAGCGCTTGGATTTAACGTATCCACCCCGATTTTCGACGGCGCAAACGAGAAAGATATTCAGGATACCCTGGAACTGGCAAACGATTATGTAAACATGGAATGGGATGCATTCTCCGAGAAATATAAAGATATTCTGCTTCCGGAAGTATATCAGTATCTGGAAGAGCATCTGGATCACAGAGAACTGTGGAAGGGTGTTGATATCGCAAGAGACGGTAAGGTACAGCTTCGCGACGGACGTACCGGTGAGCCGTTCGATGGAAGAACGACAATCGGACACATGCATTACCTGAAACTGCATCACCTGGTAGACGATAAGATTCATGCCCGTTCTACCGGCCCATACTCCCTCGTTACACAGCAGCCTCTGGGTGGTAAAGCTCAGTTCGGTGGACAGCGTTTCGGAGAGATGGAGGTTTGGGCTCTTGAGGCGTACGGTGCATCCTACACGCTGCAGGAGATCCTGACTGTGAAGTCTGACGATGTGGTTGGCCGTGTGAAGACATACGAAGCCATCATCAAGGGCGACAATATTCCGGAGCCTGGTATTCCGGAATCCTTCAAAGTATTGTTGAAAGAGCTGCAGTCCCTGGCACTCGATGTCCGCGTACTGCGTGATGACAATACCGAAGTTAAAATTATGGAATCAGTTGATTACGGTGATACCAACCTGAACCACATCATCGAGGGAGACCGTTACTCTGACAGAGAGGACGAGAGATTTGGTGACTATGGATTCTCCAAGAAAGAATTTGACGGAGAAGAAATGGTAGATGTGGAAGAGGATGAAGAAGAAGACTCTTATCTTGATCTGGATGAAAGTTCAGATGATGACATGTAACTTGTAGATCTTCGCTTTGCGAGGAAAGGGGTAATCAAATGCCAGAAACAGCAAAAAAAGAAAATTACCAGATGAGCTTTGATGCCATCAAAATAGGACTTGCCTCCCCGGAGAAAATCCGGGAGTGGTCCCATGGCGAGGTAAAAAAACCGGAGACCATCAACTACAGAACGCTGAAACCGGAAAAAGACGGTCTGTTCTGTGAAAGAATCTTCGGACCAAGCAAAGACTGGGAGTGCCATTGCGGTAAATATAAGAAAATTCGCTACAAAGGCGTAATCTGCGACCGATGCGGCGTAGAAGTAACAAAATCCAGTGTGCGCCGTGAGCGTATGGGACACATTGAGCTGGCAGCTCCGGTATCCCACATCTGGTATTTCAAAGGAATTCCGTCCCGTATGGGACTGATCCTGGATCTGTCTCCGAGAACTCTGGAAAAGGTTCTGTATTTCGCAAACTACATCGTTCTTGATGCAGGCGATACCAAATTACAGTACAAACAGGTTCTGACCGAGAAAGAATACCAGGATGCCAGAGAGGAGTTCGGAAACAGCTTCCGTGCAGGTATGGGTGCGGAATCCATCAAAGAGCTTCTGATGGCAATCGATCTGGAAAAAGAGTCTGCTGAATTAAAGGCAGGTCTTAAAGATTCTACCGGACAGAAGAGAGCCCGCATCATCAAGAGACTTGAGGTTGTTGAGGCATTCCGTGAGTCCGGAAACCGTCCGGAGTGGATGATTCTTGATGCGGTTCCGGTTATTCCGCCGGATCTGCGTCCTATGGTACAGCTTGACGGAGGACGTTTTGCAACATCTGACCTGAATGACCTGTACCGCCGTATCATCAACCGTAACAACCGTCTGAAGAGACTGCTGGAGCTCGGTGCACCGGATATCATCGTGCGCAACGAGAAACGTATGCTTCAGGAGGCAGTTGATGCCCTGATCGACAACGGACGCCGTGGCCGTCCGGTTACCGGTCCTGGAAACCGTCCGCTGAAATCTCTGTCTGACATGCTGAAGGGTAAATCCGGCCGTTTCCGTCAGAACCTTCTTGGTAAACGTGTTGACTATTCCGGCCGTTCCGTTATCGTCGTAGGACCGGAACTGAAGATTTACCAGTGCGGTCTGCCGAAAGAAATGGCAATCGAGCTGTTCAAACCGTTCGTTATGAAAGAGCTGGTTTCCAACGGTACTGCACACAACATCAAAAACGCAAAGAAAATGGTCGAGAAACTCGAGCCGCAGGTATGGGACGTTCTCGAGGACGTCATCAAAGAGCATCCGGTTATGCTGAACCGTGCCCCTACACTGCATCGTCTGGGTATCCAGGCGTTCGAGCCGATTCTGGTAGAAGGTAAAGCAATTAAGCTTCACCCGCTGGTTTGTACCGCATTCAACGCCGACTTCGACGGTGACCAGATGGCTGTCCATCTGCCGCTGTCCGTAGAAGCACAGGCAGAGTGCCGTTTCATGCTTCTTTCTCCGAACAACCTGCTGAAACCGTCCGATGGTGGTCCGGTAGCCGTTCCTTCCCAGGATATGGTTCTTGGTATCTACTATCTGACACAGGAGCGTCCGGGCGAGAAGGGCGAAGGAAGCTTCTTCCGCGATATGAACGAAGCCATCCTGGCATACGAGAACGGATACATTACCCTGCAGACCAAGATTACCATCCGCTGCGAAAAAGAGATGGAAGATGGTACTGTAATGCAGCAGAACGTAAGCTCCACACTCGGAAGATTCCTCTTCAATGAGATTCTGCCGCAGGATCTGGGATACGTAGACCGTACGGTTCCGGGTAACGAGCTTGCGCTTGAGGTTGATTTCCTCGTTGCAAAGAAACAGCTGAAACAGATTCTGGAAAAAGTCATCAATACACACGGAGCTACCAAAACCGCAGAGGTTCTGGACTATATCAAGGCAACCGGATATAAATACTCCACCCGTGCAGCCATGACCGTATCCATTTCCGATATGACCGTGCCGCCGCAGAAGCCGGAGATGCTCGCCGAAGCACAGGCAACGGTAGACAAGATTACAAGAAACTTCAAACGTGGTCTGATTACAGACGAAGAGCGTTACAAAGAGGTTGTAGATACCTGGAAGAAGACCGACGATGCGCTGACAAAAGCATTGCTCGACGGACTGGATAAATACAATAACATCTTCATGATGGCTGACTCCGGAGCCCGTGGTTCCGATAAGCAGATCAAACAGCTGGCCGGTATGCGAGGACTGATGGCCGATACAACCGGACACACCATCGAGCTGCCGATCAAGTCAAACTTCCGTGAAGGTCTTCAGGTACTGGAATACTTCATGTCCGCACATGGAGCACGAAAAGGTATGTCCGATACCGCGCTTCGTACCGCCGACTCTGGTTACCTGACCCGTCGTCTGGTAGACGTTTCTCAGGACCTGATCATCCGTGAAATCGACTGTGCCGAGGGCAAGGACGAAATTCCGGGTATGTGGGTCAGCGAGTTCACAGACGGAAAAGAGCAGATCGAGAGTCTGCAGGATCGTATCACAGGCCGTTTCTCCTGCGAGACGATCAAAGACAAGGACGGCAACGTCATTGTAAAAGCAAACCATATGATCACCCCGAAACGTGCTGCCCGTGTCATCAAAGACGGCATCAACGAGAACGGTGAGCATTATACAAAAGTAAAAATCCGTACCATTCTTACCTGCCGTTCCGGTAACGGAATCTGCGCAAAATGCTATGGTGCCAACATGGCAACCGGCGAGGCAGTACAGGTTGGTGAGTCTGTCGGAATTATCGCAGCACAGTCGATCGGTGAGCCTGGTACACAGCTGACCATGCGTACCTTCCATACCGGTGGTGTTGCCGGTGGAGATATCACACAGGGTCTTCCTCGTGTCGAGGAGCTTTTCGAGGCAAGAAAGCCGAAAGGACTTGCCATCATCACCGAAATCGCCGGTGTTGCACAGATCAAAGACACCAAGAAGAAACGCGAAATCGTTGTTACCAATCCGGAAGACGGCGTATCCAAGACATACCTGATCCCTTACGGATCCCGTATTAAGATCGCAGACGGAACAGTTCTGGAAGCCGGAGACGAGCTGACCGAGGGTTCTGTCAACCCGCATGATATCCTGAAGATCAAAGGTGTACGTGCCGTTCAGGATTACATGATCCGCGAGGTACAGCGAGTTTACCGTCTGCAGGGTGTAGAAATCAACGATAAGCATATCGAGGTTATCGTTCGCCAGATGCTGAAGAAGATCCGCATCGAGGAAAACGGAGATACCGAATTCCTTCCGGGCGACATGGTAGACTTCCTGGATTACGACGAGACCAACAAAGCTCTGATCGCAGAAGGCAAAGAGCCGGCAGAAGGAAAACAGGTACTGCTTGGTATCACCAAAGCATCCCTGGCATCCGATTCCTTCCTGTCCGCAGCATCCTTCCAGGAGACCACCAAGGTTCTGACCGACGCTGCTATCAAGGGTAAGGTTGACCATCTGGTAGGCCTGAAAGAGAACGTTATCATCGGTAAACCGATCCCGGCCGGTACCGGTATGAAGTGTTACAGCAACATTCATCTGAATACCGACAGCATGATCGAGGAAGAAGAGGACGAGGATCTGATTCTGACCGAAGATCTTGAGGACGATGCTCCGGCAGCAGAAGCTCCGGTTGAAGAACCGTCAGCTGAAGAGGAAGAGCCGATGCTTGACTTCGACTTTGAGGAAATGATTCCGTCAAAGGATGATACCGAGGAGTAAACCCTTTCAGGTTAAAAAATAAATATGTCATTTGTGGAAAGCAGAGAATTTCCGGTTCGCCGGGGTCTCTGCTTTCCTTGTATTTTCGGGAGCATTTTGTTACAATGGAGACAGAAAAGAGGGAAGCCTATGTGGATAAAAAAATTACCTGGCATCGTGGCAAATGCGGCGGTACTGATTCTGAATGTGTTTGCGATTCTGATGATCGTGGGGCTGTTTCTTCATCAGGGAACGACGGGGGAGCGTGTGAAAGAGACGATTACGCGTTTTTCCACGACGTCGCAGGAGTATTATGCGGAAGGCGAGGCATACAGCCAGACGAGTGACCGGGTGCATACGTATTCGGTGGAAGAAACAAGGTAATTATTCAGAGCCCCATCTCGATTCCGCTTACGCTGCATCTCGATGTGGCTTGTCGCCATATGAAATTCCAGAAAAAACTGCTCATTCATGCAAGCATGATTCGCAATTTTTTCTTCCATTTCGCATGGCTCTGAATAATTACCAAATAAAGAGGAAAAGATGAGGAAAACTATGCTCCAAGAGTGGAAAAGAAAAGGAAAAAAATTCCGCCATGTGGAAAAAGATGGAGAAGAGACGACGGAGCTTTCTGTGAAAATACGGGCGGCAAAATTTCGTGATCTGCCGATGAGTCTGCGGATTCTGATCGTGAATCTCAGTCTGTTTCTGATTCTGTGCGCCGTATTTTTTATGGCAGGCGCGTATCTGTATGCGCCGCAGGCGGCAGGACGGAATTACGTGGAAGCATGCCTGGCAGGAGACTGGAACAGTGCATACGATGTATGCCAGTTCCCGGACAGCACGTTTCTGTCGCGGAAGAACTACGTCAATGCAATGACCTGGAAAGCAAAACAGGACGGCACTGACGGGCAGGGAACACCGGAGATCAAGAGCTTTTTCATGCGCAGAAAACAGAATCTTGAGACCGGGGAAAACAGGATTTATACTGTGCGGTACACGTTAAAAGGCATGAGCGACTCGCAGGAAGAAACATTGGAGATCGCCGCCGGGGATACCGTAAAATGGAACTTCAAAGAGTGGTACGTTGTGCCGAAAGACAGCTGCGTGACGGATGTCGAAATCACCGTCCCGGCGGATGCCTCGTTCTATCTGGACGGCGTGCAGGTCGGGAAAAAGTATTTAAAAGAGACGGCAGATAACGTCAGCATCTACAAAATCCCGTATCTCTTCCTCGGCGGCCACACCATTGAACTGACCGAAAAACAGAAAGACCCATACCGCGAGATCGTCCTCGTGCAGGACAACAGCAGCATGGAATTCCTGCCGGATTTAAAACTCAACGATTCCACCGGCAAAACCATCGCCGACCGCGCAGAAGAGTCCCTGGACAAGGTATTCACAGCCGCAGCCGCCGGAAAATCCTTCAGCACCATCAAAAATGAATTTTCCGCCGACACCGCCGTACAGAAAACCGCCAAAGAACAGTACCAGCAGCTCTGCGATGCCTACCTGAACAGCGACACCAACACCGGAATCACCAGCATCACCGTGAGCAGCGTCTCCACAACCGTAACCAACGAATCCAACCAGATGAAGATCGAAACCAACGTGACCGCTGCGATCGAGCGACGAACCCGTTTCCTCCATTTCTTCCGCAAAACCAAAATAGAGACCGTCACCTGGAAACTCGAGTCCGTTGTGACGCTGGAAAACGAAAAATGGGTGATGGGCAGCGATTTCCTGACTAAAATAGGACATGAGGCATAAGGTGTTTGCTTCTGTTGTTCTGGCAACGTTAAAATTTTGCAGTTACTCTTAAGCAGAGAGGATAATCAGGCTGGACAGGTGGAAGACCTGTGATTTGGTGGCAAAGCACCAGAAAGAAACCAGGTTTTTTAAAAGAGAGTGACAAAGAGTGATTTTGTATCCGCTTTTACCATGGGTGCAGAGTCACTCTTTTTTTGTGACAAGATGTTAAGAAACGATAAACATTAATTTACCAGAAGTGGAAAAATGTAAGAATTTGTGCCTTGCATCTTAGGTCAGATCACGTTATGATAGTAAGTAGAAAAATGTCGAAAAACGTTTGTGTTACGATGGAAGAAAGTTCCGCAAAGGGGCGGGACGATGGAGTATAAACAGATCATATGGAAAGAAAATCATTGAAACAGAGAAGAAAGCAGATGCGCCGCAGACAGATGATGCAGAAAGTATCACGGATTTCCCTGTGTGTGGTAATCGGCCTTCTTTTTCTTGCGCTTATCTGGAAATTTGCGGGAGCGCAGCTTGCGAAAAAAGGAATTGTACTGAGTAATGACACAGCCGCAAAGACGGTGAGCGAGACGGCGCCGGAGGCGGAGGACGGATCGGGAAATGCGGGAATTAAGAAGCTTGCGGAGACCACGCCGCCGAATGAGACGCCGGGATGGCAGTACAGCTCGTCGGGCTGGTGGTACGCAACGGATGCCACAACGTACTACGTCAACGGCTGGGCAGATATCGACGGAAACCAGTACCATTTTGATTCCAATGGTTACATGGCGACCGGCTGGAAAGCGATCGGCGGAAAAGGCTGTTACTTTGATGACCAGGGTGTTTACCAGCCAGACCGCAACGGCTCGATGATGGTAGCCCTGACCTTTGATGACGGCCCAGGCGTCTATACCAGCACGCTTCTCGATACGCTGGAGCAGTACGGGGCACAGGCGACGTTCTTTATGCTCGGCAGCAATGTGGAAAAATACGGTGCAGATGTGATCCCGCGCATGGCGGCGATCGGCTGTGAGCTTGGAAACCACTCCTATGCGCATCCGAATATGAAAGAACTGAGCACCGACGACGGCCTTGCCCAGTTCCAGATGACGGATGATCTGATCGCCCAGTACAACAACGGACAGGGTGCAACTGTCATCCGTTTCCCGTATGGAAACAGCACCGATGAACTGCTCGCATCTATCGGCCGCCCGAGCATCATGTGGGATGTCGATACCCTGGACTGGCAGACAAAAAATGTACAGGCAAACATCAGCGCCGTTCTCGACAGTGTAAGCCCGGGAGACATTATCCTGATGCATGATATCCACGAGACGACCGTAGAATCGTGTGCAACGATCGTGCCGGAGCTGATCAACCGCGGGTATGAGCTTGTCACGATTCATACTCTTGCAGCGGCAAACGGCGTGGATCTTGCAGCGGGAGAGACGTATTACGGCTTCCATGGCGGAACGACAAACGAATAGAAAACAGAATAGAAAAACGACAAAGAACCGCCGGTTTACTCTCAAATCAAGAGTGAACCGGCGGTTCTTATGTCATTTTATGAAAATTTATTTCATTGCCGCTCTCTTACGAAGTCTGGAATCCAGCTCTTTCTTACGGATACGTAAGGAAACCGGAGTAACCTCAAGAAGCTCGTCCTTGTCGATGAAGTCCAGAGCCTGCTCCAGGGAAAGGATTCTCGGCGGAGTCAGACGCAGTGCCTCGTCGGAGGAAGAAGTACGGGTGTTGGTCAGGTGTTTCGTCTTGCAGACGTTCAGCTCGATATCCTCGGCCTTACCGTTCTGTCCGATAACCATACCGGCGTAAACCTTCTCGCCAGGTCCGATGAACAGAGTACCGCGCTCCTGTGCGGAGTACAGACCGTAGGTAACGGACTCGCCTGCCTCGAAAGCGATCAGGGAACCCTGTTTGCGGTATTCAATGTCGCCCTTGTACGGTGCGTAATCTTCAAACTCGGTGTTCAGGATACCAGTTCCTTTGGTGGAGGTCATGAAGATTCCACGGAAACCAATCAGGCCTCGTGCCGGGATTTCGAACTCCAGACGGGTGGAACCATCGCTTGCGCGGCTCATGCCGTGAAGCTCGCCTTTACGCTCGCTGAGGAGCTGGATGACAGTACCGGAGAACTCGTCCGGAACGTCAACGTATGCGATTTCCATTGGCTCGAGTTTGCGTCCGCGCTCGTCCTCTTTGTAGATAACCTCTGCCTTACTTACTGCGAACTCATATCCCTCACGGCGCATGTTTTCGATCAGGACGGACAGATGCAGCTCACCACGGCCGGAAACCTTGAAGCAGTCTGCGGAATCAGTCTCCTCGACGCGGAGAGAAACGTCAGTGTTCAGCTCACGCATCAGACGGTCACGCAGGTGGCGGGAAGTTACGTATTTACCTTCTTTACCGGCCAGCGGGCTGTCGTTTACGATGAAGTTCATGGAAATAGTCGGCTCGGAGATTTTCTGGAACGGGATGGAAACCGGGTTGTCCAGATCGCCGCAGAGAGTATCTCCGATGTGGATATCCGGGATACCGGAAACAGCAACGATAGAACCGATGCCTGCCTCAGTAACCTCTACTTTTTTCAGTCCGTCAAATTCATACAGTTTGCTGACCTTTACTTTTTTCTTCTTGGTCAGATCGTGGTGGTTGACCAGCATAACGTCCTGGTTCACGCGGATCGTTCCGTTTTCAACTTTGCCGACACCGATACGTCCAACGTATTCGTTGTAGTCGATGGTACTGATCAGAAGCTGTGTGCCAGCTTCCGGATCGCCGGTCGGAGCCGGGATGTATTTCAGGATGGTCTCGAACAGAGGAGTCATATCCTTCGGGGTATCGTTCAGATCGAGTACCGCATGACCCATCTTTGCGGATGCGTACAGAAACGGACAGTCAAGCTGTTCGTCAGATGCATCGAGGTCCATCAGAAGCTCGAGCACTTCGTCGATAACTTCATCCGGGCGTGCTTCCGGGCGGTCGATCTTGTTGATGCAGACGATAACGGACAGATCCAGCTCGAGTGCTTTTTTCAGCACGAATTTGGTCTGCGGCATAGCGCCCTCGAATGCGTCTACAACCAGAATAACGCCGTCTACCATTTTCAGAACTCGCTCAACCTCGCCGCCGAAGTCCGCATGGCCTGGGGTGTCGATGATGTTGATTTTCGTTCCTTTGTAGTAAACTGCTGTATTTTTGGAAAGAATGGTGATTCCACGCTCACGCTCGATATCGTTCGAGTCCATGACACGTTCCTGAACCTCCTGATTGACACGGAAAACGCCGCTCTGTTTCAGAAGCTCGTCTACCAGTGTAGTTTTACCATGATCGACATGGGCGATGATGGCAACGTTTCTTACATCTTCTCTCGTTGTTTTCATTTCTTCATTCCTCTTCCTATGGGTTGACCCTGCCGGGTTCAATTTTTCAAAATTTCAAGCCGGCCGGGAATGTTTATCACAGCACAAAGGCAGGTGCCTTGCCGTTTTGTCTCTGCTGGATGCCTGCCTATCTGAACTATTATAGCACAGAACAGAGAAAAAAAACAGGGAAGATGTGACATTTTTTGTATTGCAATGGTAGAAAATACGAAGCATGTGGTGCGGTTTTTACAGAAACATATACAAAAAATTGGGCAGAATGCTGATTTGAATAGAAATAAAAAAATCTGGAAAAAAGTGGTTCTGAAAAAGAAATGTGGTTCATACATTAGGATTATAGATCAGCAAAGTACCGATCAGAAATCAATATTCAGAAAGAAAAGACAAAGGAAGGGGATTTTCATTATGGCAGACAAGATGATTGAAAACAATCAGGTGGTTATCATGGGAGAGATTGTCTCCCCGTTTACATTCAGCCATCAGGTATTCGGAGAGGGCTTTTACCTCGTCGATGTGATGGTCAAGCGGTTGAGTGAATCGCAGGACATCATTCCGGTGATGGTCTCCGAGCGGCTGGTGGATGTATCACAGGATTACCAGGGTGAGTGGATCTGCATCAGCGGTCAGTTCCGGTCCTACAACCGCCACGAGGAGAAGAAGAACCGTCTGGTACTCTCCGTATTTGCGCGGGAATTAAGCTTCGTGGAGGAAGAGGACGATTCCGTCAAATCCAACCAGATTTACCTCGATGGATACATATGTAAACCGCCGGTCTACCGGAAAACACCTCTGGGAAGAGAGATCGCCGACCTTCTGATCGCGGTCAACCGTCCGTATGGAAAATCAGATTATATCCCGTGCATCTGCTGGGGACGGAATGCGCGGTATGCCTCTGCGTTTGCCGTGGGCGGCCACGTTCTCATCTGGGGACGGATCCAGAGCCGGGAATATATGAAGCGGCTGAGCGAGACGGAAATGGAAAAGCGGACCGCATATGAGGTTTCGGTGAGCAAGCTGGAATATAGTGAGAGTTAAAGCGCGATCCGCTGTTGACAAGAAAATTTAATGATGCTATAGTAAAAGCAGAACTGAAGTGGATAGAGGTCGCATTACTTCAAGAGTACCTTTTCGGATGCCTCAGCAGCAAAAGAAGAAGAGGAAAAGGGAAGAATGCCGAAGGACATCCGGCGCTGAACCGGTATGCTCCTGGGCGCAGGTTGAAAAAATCTGCGACTGTCATCGAGAGATGGAGAGCTATCTGATCATAGATACTGCGTATGTGTGAATTTGGAGGCGATCTTATCTGGGATGAGGCGCCTCTTTTTTTAACGGAAAGTGAAATTTTCCGTGGGAGATAAGCTCCGGCGACTGATTTCTTATGGTTTTATCTGACACAACATACAGGAGGAAAAGAGAATGTCTATTTTTAAAGGTGCAGCTGTTGCAATTATCACACCGATGACCGAAACACAGGAAGTGAATTACGAAAAACTCGGAGAACTGATTGAGGAGCAGATCGCCGGCGGAACCGACGCCATCGTTATCTGCGGAACCACCGGTGAGGCTTCGACCCTGTCCCATGAGGAGCATCTGGATGCCATCAAATATACCGTGGAAAAAGTAAATCACAGAATCCCGGTAATTGCAGGAACCGGCTCCAACAGCACGGAGACAGCAATTTATCTGTCTCAGGAAGCAGAAAAATACGGCGTGGACGGACTTCTTCTCGTTTCTCCGTATTACAATAAAGCAACACAGAAGGGCCTGATTGCACACTTTACCGCAATCGCAGACAGCGTCAAAGTGCCGGTCATCCTTTACAACATTCAGGGCAGAACCGGCGTAAACATTGCACCGGAAACGATCGTCTATCTGTTCAACAACGTTGAGAATATCGTTGCAGTCAAAGAGGCTTCCGGAAACATTTCCCAGGTCGCAAAAATTATGCAGCTCACCGATGGAAAGATCGATCTGTACTCCGGAAACGACGATCAGGTTGTGCCGATCCTTTCCCTTGGCGGAAGCGGTGTAATCTCCGTTCTTTCTAACGTAGCACCGCGTGAGACCCACGACATGGTACAGAAATTCCTCGACGGCGATGTGGCCGGATCCAGAGAAATCCAGCTGAGAGCACTGCCGCTCATCGATGCGCTGTTCTGCGAAGTAAACCCGATTCCGGTAAAAGCAGCGCTGAACCTGATGGGCAAAGAGGTTGGACCGCTTCGTCTGCCGCTGACCGAGATGGAGCCGCAGAACCAGGAGCGCCTGGCAAAGGCTATGAAAGATTTTGGAATCAAACTGGCTTAAGTTAAGAATACACGAAGTAAAGAAGGAAAAAGACAATGGTTAAAATTATTATGCATGGCTGCAACGGCCATATGGGACAGGTCATCACCGGCCTGGTAAAAGAAGATGCAAATGCAGAAATCATAGCCGGAATCGATATGAACGACAACGGCCAGAACGATTATCCGGTATTCAAAAGCCTGGCAGAATGCGATGTTCCGGCAGACGTAGTCGTTGACTTTTCTTCCTACAAGGCAGCCGACGCACTGCTCGATGCCTGCAAGGAGAAAAAACTTCCACTCGTCCTCTGCACCACAGGCCTCACCGAGGATCAGCTCAAAAAAGTGCAGGAGACCAGCAAAGAAATCCCGGTTCTCCGCTCTGCAAATATGTCCCTTGGTGTGAATACGCTGATGAAACTGGTACAGGCAGCTGCAAAAGTGCTTGCCGAAGCAGGCTTTGATATGGAGATCGTGGAGAAACACCACAAACTGAAATGCGACGCTCCAAGCGGAACCGCCATCGCCCTGGCAGACAGCCTGAACGCGGCAATGGACAACCAGTACCACTACGTATACGACAGAAGCCAGCGCCACGAGCAGCGTGACCCGAAAGAAATCGGAATCTCTGCTGTACGCGGCGGCACCATCGTCGGAGATCACGACGTCATCTTCGCAGGCCCGGACGAGGTTGTTACCCTGTCCCACAGAGCATATTCCAAGGGAGTTTTTGGAAAAGGTGCAGTAGAGGCCGCAAAATTCCTGGCTGGAAAGCCAGCCGGTATGTATGATATGCAGGATGTGATTGCTGCGAAGTAAGGCAGAAGCAGGAAATAGAAAAGATAAAAAAGAAGGCAGGCTGTGTGCAGTTGCACAGCCTGCTTTCTTTCGAGCTGCTTTTCTGTTTTAGCCAATGAGTTTTTTCACTTATGCAGTGTAATAGGAATACGTTCCTCTGTCAAAAAATCTATTTCAGCTCCCGTTCCGCTTTTTCCCAGAGCTCTTCGTCAAGATCAGTCAGCGCCAGTGCATCCGCAAGTTCCCGCACCCGTTTTACCGTGAGATAAAAGTAATTGATACCGCAGGTCAGCGTCCGCTTTAAGGAGCGGGCAAGTACACTGCCGTGGGTTTCCAGTTCGGCACGGTCGAACTCGGCGAGATAGCCCTCGAGATCATAGGGGATCTGAAAACATTCGATCTGCCATGTGCTGTTTTCCAACGTCAGAATTGCGAAGTGCGCATGGCCGCCGACATCATCAAGCGCAAGCCCAAGGGATCCTGGATTCAGATACGTTTTTCCTGCGTATTCTTTCTGTTCCTGCTTGTGGCTGTGGCCGCCAAGCAGGATGGAGGCATCGAGATTTTCCAGATGAGAAAGCAGGAGCTCCGGATGCAGCCCGAAATTCCCTCGGATTTCACCAGGTGCGCCGTGGCAGAGCCGAAGTGCCGGGAAAAGGGATTCACGGCAGGTGTCCGGTGTAACTTCTTCCTGCGGCACAAAAACGGGAACCAGTTTCCCGGCTTCATCCAGCTTTCCAATCAGAACACCGTCTGTCGGCAGCTGCTCAAAAAATTTTAGATCCTGCTCGGTAAGATTCCGAAACGTGTAATCCAGAAGCCCGCTCGTCGAAGAACCCGCCTTCCAGTTCTGCGGCTGCCAGAGATTCTCAAGCAGATATTCCTCCCGGTTGCCGCGCACCAGATAGCACGGAAACTCCTCCTGCATTTCGCGGAGCACCCCCATCATCCTCTGCGGAAACGGCCCATCCGTCACAAAATCCCCCAGCCCGATGATACCGTCAATTTGCTGCCTGCGAAGAAACTCCATCACCTCCGAGAGTGCATAATAATTCCCATGAAGATCACTGATTACTGCTAATTTCATGTGTTTTCCTTTCTATGTCAAAATCATAAAATGCGAGATACTGTCTTGATTTTATCAAATGGTGAGAAGGAACGCAATTTATAAAAATATAAGCCAGGCAATTGATGAAATGATGGAAGACAGCAAAACGGAAGGCATTGAAAAAGGCAAACTTGAGGTGTTATCAAATTTATTAAAAAAAGGAACGATCAGCATTCAGGATGCCGCCGACTGTATGGCAGTGTCTGTGGCGGAATTTAAGAAGCTGGTCAATAAGTATCCCATCTGATTCCGAAAAACTTGCTGACAGAAAAAGCATGTTATGATAAGATCAAAGGCAGAGAGTTTCGAATATATTTACTGTCGGAGGGAATGTATGATTAATCGGGAAGACATGCTGGAGCTGACGAGGAGGATGACGCCGGCGCGGACTTCGTTTGTGCGGATGGCGGGTTGCTATACGGATTCGGATGGGGAGTATGACGGCAGTTTCAACATTCATTTTCTGAAACTGTCCGGTTCGGAAAAGGCCAGGAATCTGGCGATTGCCAAGAAAATTCCGTTTGCGGAATCGAATGAGAAGCTGCGGGAATACCGTTTTCCGGAAACATCCCAGGGGCCGGGCAGTATCTGGCAGATGCTGATGGCGCTGCGGGAATGCGGACTGAAGAACGATGCGCTGTTGGAAACGTTCTATGATATCCTGATCGAAGGATTGCAGATTCACGGGGCTTATGCCATTTACATGTTTTATGACCGGTATGATATTCCTGCAAAGGCCTCCGATAAAGAGCGCCTGGGGGAATCCGAGGAGATGTTCCCCTATCTGATCTGCGCTGTCTGCCCGTTGGTTGGAGAATACGAGCCGGGAAATCCTATCTGTGGATTTCTGTTCCCTGCCTTTGTGGACCGGAGCGGAGATCTGGAACGGGTTGATATTTATGCAGAGCGTGCAGCGTGGAGCGATCAGATGGCCAGCATTCTTGGCGCGAAGGGCAGAAAATTCAGATGCGGTCTGTAAAAGAAAAAATCAAAAGCGACGGATCAAACCAGGTGCTGATGTGCCTGGCAGTAAAAAAACTTCCCGGCGAACCTGCATATATCGTTCGCCAAGGGAAGTTTTTTAGATACGGGAGCAGCAGAAGTGCATATTTACTGTGCCATCCCCGCTCCATTCTGTGTAGTTGCTCCGTTTTCCTGCGGATTCTGCGTCTCATTGTCGCCGCCGCTTACCACATCGTCCACCGCGCGGCCGACATCCTCAACGCCCTCACCGACACCACGGGTCACATCTTCAGCGGCGTCGCCGACATCATCCCCAAGGGTATTTCCATCCCCGGTATTTGTACCGTTCGTACCGTTGGCATTCCCATCGGTGCCCTCCGTCACATCATTTACATTGTCGTTTGACGGCATCTCTGTCGTATTGACATCGTTTCTGTTATCCGTCTGTCCCATGTCGCTCTCCGTGTTGGTATTGCCATTTCCGGTGTCGTTCGTGGTGTTGTTTCCACAGGCCGTCATCCCGGCCAGTAATACCGCCAATGCCAGCGTCATATACACTCTTCTGATTTTTCTCATCTTCAAAATCTCCTTTCCCTAACAGTGTCTGGACAGTTGCTAGTATTTGAAAAATGCCGGAAAATATACGGAAAAAAGAGGCTTTTGGAAATCTTGACAAAGGAAGAAAAAAACACTAAAACAAAAAGTACGAAAACGGACTAAAAACGAAAACAGGATATATCGAAATGGAAGTCAATCCGGCAAACCGGCGGGAAAAAATCATCAGTCTGACTGAAACGGGAAAACAGTATGCGAGAGAGCTGGTTCTTCCGCTGTTTCAGTCCGAGGAGGAAGCTGCGGCGCAGTTTACGGAGCAGGAGATGACAGAAGCAATCCGGATGCAGGAAAAATTTGCCGACGCACTGGCAAAGAGTATGGAGGAAAAGGTATCCATAGTTCACAATCTGTCCGCTTCGTGATATGATAACAGCAGAATTCGAAAAGGAGAGAAAGAGAATGAAAGAAGAACTGAAGAAATCCCTTCGCACCTACGGCGCCCTGCTGCTGCTCGGTGTGACCGGCGTTCCGCTCGGTGCGGCAGTCGGTCTGATTGAGGCGCTGTTCTGCCGTCTGCTTTTGAAAGTCACGGCTGTTCGCGTGGCACATCTTTTCTGGTGTCTGCCGTTTCTCGCTATGGCAGGTCTTGTGATCGTGGCAGTCAATCAGAAATTCGGTGGCAGGGGAAAAGGAGGCATGAGTCTGATTTTTGATGTAGCGTATGAAGAGGAGACAGAGCTTCCGCTTCGCATGATTCCGCTGGCAATGCTCTCAACGGCGTTGACGCATCTGTTCGGTGGAAGTGCCGGCCGCGAGGGCGTTGCCGTTCAGATCGGTGCTGTGTTTTCCTATTTTGCCGGCAAAAAATTACCGTTTAAAAACGCGCCCGGTATCTTTCTGGTAACCGGTATGGCCGCCGGCTTTGCGGGCATGTTCGGAACGCCGATTGCAGCTGTGATCTTTGCGGTAGAGGTGCTCGCTGCGGGTGAAATGCGGTACGAGGCACTGCTTCCGGCGTTTACCGCATCTTTCTCTGCGAGCGCTGTAGCTTCCCTGCTTGGAATCCGCAAAGAAAATCTGGCTGTCCACATCAGCGAAAGCCTGACACCGTTCCTGCTGGTGCGTCTGATTACACTTGGTATTATTTTTGGAATCACAGGCGGCCTCTTCGCCTGGTGCTTAAAGCACACGAAAAAATATCTCGGCGAAAAAATCAAAAATCCGCTGGTGCGTGTTTTCTCCATCGGTGTTATCCTTAGCATTCTGTTCCTGCTTCTGTACCGCGGACGGTATTGCGGCTTTGGAACGAATCTGGTGGAAGCGGTATTTCATGGGGAAAAGGTATATGCATATGACTGGGCGCTGAAATTTATCCTGACAATTCTGACGCTGTCCGCCGGGTTTCAGGGCGGCGAGGTAACACCGCTGTTTACCATCGGAGCAACCCTGGGAGCAGTCCTTGGCAATCTGTTCGGTATTCCGGTGGAGCTTTCCGCGGCGCTTGGCTATGCGGCGGTTTTTGGCGGCGGAACCAACACCTTACTGGCGGCTATTTTCATTGGCGGCGAGATTTTTGGCTACGATTATCTGCCATATTTCTTTATTGTCTGCACCGCGGCCTACGTATTCAACCGCAACAGCTCGATCTATTCCCGCCAGAAACTGACGAAATACAGCTGCTGATAACAGAAACGTCACAAAGTTATCACACACCGTTACGTGTTACAGTTCACTGGTGCCCAGCGAACTGTAACATTCGCAACCCTCATTTAAAGTTTTGCTTCGCAAAAGGAGGGTTGCTCACACCTGAAACATGTTCTTACGCAGCGAAACAGCAAGTGTTTCACTGCTGGGTGAACAGTAACGGTTACGTTACGATACGGGTTGACGCGTTTCCGGGAATGAGGTTATACTAGAGGTATCATATACGAAAAAGGAGTAACGAATTATGAAAGGTATCGTACTTGCCGGAGGTTCCGGCACACGTCTTTATCCGTTAACTATGGTAACATCGAAACAGCTTCTCCCGATCTATGACAAGCCGATGATCTATTATCCGCTGTCTGTTCTTATGAATGCAGGCATCCGCGACATCCTGATCATCTCCACCCCGCAGGACACCCCGCGTTTCGAGGCACTGCTCGGTGACGGCCATCAGTTCGGTGTACAGCTTTCCTACAAGGTACAGCCAAGCCCGGACGGACTGGCACAGGCCTTCATCATCGGCGAGGAGTTCATCGGGGATGATTCCGTTGCCATGGTGCTCGGCGACAACATCTTCTTCGGACACGGTCTGAACAAACGCCTGAAAGCAGCAGTAGAAAACGCTGAGACCGGAAAAGGCGCAACCGTATTCGGCTATTATGTAGATGATCCGGAGCGTTTCGGGATCGTAGAATTTGACTCCGAGGGAAAAGCCATCTCCATCGAAGAGAAACCGGAGAAACCGAAATCAAACTATTGTGTTACAGGTCTGTACTTCTATGACAACAAAGTCGTAGAGTATGCAAAGAACCTGAAACCGTCACCGCGCGGAGAACTTGAGATCACCGACCTGAACCGGATCTATCTGGAAGACGGCAGCCTGAACGTTGAGCTTCTCGGACAGGGCTTCACCTGGCTGGATACCGGTACACATGAGAGTCTGGTAGAGGCAACCAACTTCGTAAAAACCATCGAGACCCATCAGCACCGCAAGATCGCGTGCCTCGAGGAGATCGGTTACCTGAACGGCTGGATCGGCAAAGACCAGCTTCTGACCGACATCGAGCCGCTGAAGAAAAACCAGTACGGCCAGTACCTGATGGACGTGATGAACGGAAAATATATCGACAAATAAAAGCGAACAGCGTTGAAGAAAACTGCCCCGGAAGAAAAATCCGGGGCAGTTTTTGAAAAAAAGTGCTTGACCATGACATAACGTCATCCTTTATACTCATGGTACAAACAGAAAATCAGACTGAAAAACAAGAGACAGACAAAACATAACGATAACAAAATCAGAAAAAAGGAGAACCATTATGAGAGTATTTGTAACAGGTGTAAAAGGCCAGCTCGGCCATGACGTCATGAATGAACTTGCAAAACGCGGTCATGAAGGAATCGGCGTTGATATTGAAGAAATGGATATCACCGATGCAGAAAGCGTAAGAAAAGTCATTACCGAAGCAAACCCGGATGTCGTAATCCACTGTGCAGCATGGACCGCTGTAGACCTTGCTGAGGATGATGACAAAAAAGAAAAAGTACATCAGGTCAATGCAGTCGGAACCGAGAACATCGCAAAAGTCTGCCATGACCTTGACTGCAAAATGATCTACATCTCCACCGACTACGTATTCGACGGCCAGGGTACCCGCCCGTGGGAGCCGGATGATGAGCGTCATCCGCTGAACGTATACGGCCAGACGAAATACGAGGGAGAGCTCGCGGTAGAGAAATGGGTGAAAAAATTCTACATCGTCCGCATCGCATGGGTATTCGGCGTGAACGGAAAGAACTTCATCAAGACCATGCTGAACCTTGGAAAGACACACGATCATCTGACTGTTGTAGATGATCAGGTAGGAAGCCCGACCTACACCTACGACCTGTCCCGCCTGCTTGTCGACATGGCAGAGAAAGAGAACTACGGCCGCTACCATGCAACAAACGAGGGACTCTGCTCCTGGTATGAGTTCGCCTGCGAGATTTTCAAACAGGCCGCTGAGATCGATCCGGCTTACGGAAAAGTAAGTGTATCACCGGTAAGCTCTGACCAGTACCCGGCAAAAGCAAAACGTCCGTCCAACAGCCGCATGAGCAAAGAGAAACTGACCGAGAACGGATTCGAAAAACTGCCGACCTGGCAGGATGCGCTGCACAGATATCTGCGCGAGATCGAATTCTGATAGCAAACCCCGAAAATAACGCAAGTTTCTGAGATTGCTATAAACATTTCCAATAGGCGGAGCCCCAGGTAAAACGGGGGCTCCTTTTTCTTATGCCAAACCCATGCATTCAACAGGAAGAATGCCCTTTTTTCTTTTGTGAATATTGACAGAAAATGCCGTTAAAATTCTCACATCGGATCCGGGTATTTCTGTTGACATTTGAACATGCAATTGCCATTATGAAAGCAGAATCTTTACGTATCCGGCAGGGGGCAGGAACGTGAAGATGACAAAAGAAGGCATGGGGGATGAAGCAATGAAAAAGAGTCTGTTTTACCGGGCAAAAAAGATGCCGCCATCTGCGCAGATCATGCTGCTGTTTGCCGTCGAGGGTGTATTTCTGCAATATATCACATCGATTAACGGTTTCGGTCTGAATCTGTATGCGACAAACATGGGTGCAACCGACAGTCAGATCGGCATTATCCAGATGGTGCCGAACATTGTAGCGTGTGCAGCATTGCTGCCGCTTGGAATTCTGGCGGATCGTCTGAAGTCGACAAAGACGATACCGATGCTTACGCTTCTTGTGATGTGTGCCGGCTATGCATTTCTTGGAAGTGTACCGGCACTCGGCGAGAGACGTATGGAGCTGTTTTTTGTATCACTGGCATTTACTGCGGGGGCACTTGCTATTTACAATGCGCAGTGGCAGGCAATGTTCGGTGCTGCGGTTTCACTGCGGCAGCGAAACGATGTCTATGCCTTTCGGAATCAGTTCATGTTTGTGATTGGCATTCTTGCACCGGTGATCTGCGGGATTCTGATGGGAAGATGCCACACGGCCGATGGAAAACTTCTGGTACTCCGAAGCTTCTTTTATCTGTGTGCTGTCTGCGTTTTGTTGCAGGCCGCTGCAATCAAAAAAATTCCGGTGAAACAGCAGGAGGAGGGCAAAGCTCCGGCAGAAGCGGGAAATGCATCCTCACGTTTTTCTGTTTCTGACCTGCTGGAGGCGATCACAAGTGTGGGAAAAATAAAGCATTGCGCTGGTTCTTCGTGCCGGTGGTCTTTTTCTATATCACCTGGCAGCTTGACTGGAGCATGTGGTATTTAGGACAGGTCAAATACTGCAAAATGTCGGAGATGACACTTTCCATCTGCAACGGTGTTTTCAATATCGGTCAGCTTGCGGCAGTTGGAATGATCGCGAAGGTTGTCCGGAAAAAATCGCCGGATTTTGCACTGATTTTCGCCGGGATCGGTCTTTGCTTCTGCCCGGTTATTATGATTTTGGTTCCACATTTACCGTTGGCGTACCGCGGGGTTACTTTTATTGTTCTGATGACGGTTCTGAACGCTCCACAGTGTGCCGTTGCACTCTGCACGGTACAGATTCTTTTAAATGCCGCACCGGAAAAGAACCGTTCGCTTTTGATCAGCCTCTTTACGATGATGACGACGCTGACCAACAGTGTTCTGCCGTTGCTTGGTGTCCGTCTGTATACGGCACTTGGGGCAGATCTTACGGCACTGTACCGGTTCAACCTGATAGATCTTGGGGTTCGCATTTTATCCACACTCGGGCTGATATGGCGTTATCAGAAGGCGAAAAAAGATGGCTTTCTGACAAAGATTTCGGATTGAGACGGGCCGTAAAAGCCGAAAATAACATTTACAACAGGAACGATATCGTGTATGATAAATGTGGTTTTCTTTGCACGTATGGAAAAGAGAAGCGCAAAAAGGAGTTTAAACAATGAAATGGAATAAATTTACATTAAAAACAAGATCGGAAGTGGAAGACATTGTGATCTCCACTCTGGCCGATGTGGGAATCGAAGGCGTGGAAATTCAGGACAAACAGCCTTTGACCGAGAGCGACAAACAGCAGATGTTCGTGGATATCATGCCGGATATTCCGGATGACGACGGCATTGCCTACCTGAATTTTTACCTCGATGTGGATGAGGACAAGGAGAAGGTTCTTGCAGATGTCCGCGCGGCACTTGCAGAAATGCAGGAGTTCCTGGACCTTGGAGAGTGCACCATCACAGAGTCTGAGACAGAGGACAAGGACTGGATCAACAACTGGAAACAGTATTTCAAACAGTTCTATGTGGACGACATTCTGATCATCCCGTCCTGGGAGGAAGTAAAGCCGGAAGACCGGGATAAAATGATCATCCATATCGATCCGGGCACAGCCTTTGGAACGGGTATGCATGAGACAACACAGCTTTGCATCCGTCAGTTAAAGAAATATGTGACAAAGGATACCGAGCTGCTTGATGTCGGAACCGGAAGCGGTATTCTTTCGATTATTGCACTGAAGCTTGGTGCGCGTCATGCGGTCGGAACAGACCTCGATCCGTGTGCGGTTCCTGCGGTTGAGGAAAACAAAGAAGTCAATGGAATTCCGGTAGAAGCTTTTGATATGATGATCGGAAATATCATTGATGACAAAGAAGTACAGGACAGAGTCGGATACGAGAAATACGATATCGTTACCGCCAATATTCTTGCAGATGTTCTCGTTCCGCTGACGCCGGTAATCGTACACCAGATGAAGCCGGGCGCTGTTTATATCACATCCGGCATTCTCGATGTGAAAGAGGAAGTTGTCAAAGAGGCAGTCGTTGCAGCGGGACTTGAAGTGGTTGAAGTTACACATCAGGGCGAATGGGTTTCCGTTACAGCAAGAAAACCGATGTAAATTAAGAAAAGCGAAACACCAGAAGAGAAAGAGAACAGATTCATGTACCGTTTTTTTGTAGAAGAAAGTCAGATTTATGACGGCACTGTCCACATCACGGGCAGTGACGTTAATCACATCAAAAATGTGCTCCGCATGCGGCCGGGCGAAAAAATACTGGTCAGTACCGGAGGCGAAAAGGAATATCATTGTGCCGTTTCGGATTTTCCGGAAGGGGAGGTTCTTGCCGCAGTAGAAGAAGTCACAGCAGCAGACAGAGAACTCCCGTCCGGAATTGTACTGTTTCAGGGTCTGCCAAAAGGTGACAAAATGGAATTGATCATCCAAAAAGCAGTGGAACTTGGTGCGACGGAAATTGTTCCGGTGGAGATGAAACGCTGCGTTGTGAAGCTGGACCGGAAAAAGGCGGAAAAGAAAGCAGAGCGTTGGCAGACGATCGCGCTTGGTGCGGCAAAGCAGTCCAAACGGATGCAGATTCCGACGGTACACATGCCTGTTACATTTCAGCAGGCGCTTGCAATGATAGCAGAATCAGACGTTCGCCTGATGCCGTATGAGAACGCAGAGGGGATGGAAGGAACGAGAAGAATTCTGGAATCCATTGAACCGGGTGAATCTATTGCGATCCTGATCGGACCGGAGGGCGGTATCGACGAAGCGGAAGTGGAAATGGCCATGAAGGAAAAGGTAGAGCCGATTACGCTCGGAAAGCGCATTCTGCGCACGGAAACGGCCGGAATGACCGTGCTTTCCATTCTGGTGTATCTTTTAGAAGGAAGGGAACGAACAAGATAATGGAAGCATATCTGGACAATTCCGCAACCACCTGTGTTTATCAGGAAACCGCAGATCTCGTCTGTGATCTGATGGTAAATCATTATGGAAATCCGTCTGCGATGCATCAAAAAGGGGTAGAAGCAGAACAATATATCAGAACCGCCCAGGAAACGCTGGCAAAGATTCTGAAAGTCAAAGAAAAAGAAATTTTCTTTACCTCCGGTGGCACAGAGTCCGACAACTGGGCGCTCGTCGGAACAGCAATGGCAAATAAGAGAACGGGAAACCACATTATCACAAGCGCGATCGAGCACCCGGCCGTGTCGGCACCGCTGGCATTTCTGGAGGAGCAGGGGTTCCGTATTACGCGCCTGCCGGTAAATAAAGAAGGCCTTGTGGATGTGAACGAACTCGAAGAAGCGATCACGCCGGAGACGATTCTCGTTTCGATTATGTATGTCAACAATGAGATCGGTTCTGTTGAGCCAATCGGGGAGATCGGACGCAGAATCAAGGCGAAAAATCCGAAAACGTATTTTCATGTCGATGCGATCCAGGCGTTCGGCAAATACCGGATTTATCCGAAACGGATGGGCATCGACATGCTCTCCGTGAGCGGCCACAAGATCCACGGACCGAAGGGAAGCGGCTTTTTATATATTGATGAGAAAGTAAAAATCCGTCCGCTGATCTTAGGCGGCGGCCAGCAGAACGGCATGCGTTCCGGAACCGACAATGTGCCGGGCATCGCAGGCCTTGCGAAATCCGCTGAGATCGTTTACAAGCATTTTGACGAGCAGACCGCGCAGATGCGTGCCTGCAAACACCGTCTGATCGAAGGCTTACGGGAGCTGGACGATGTGGTCATCCATGGCATGCCGGAAGAAGAGGGTGCGCCGCAGATTGTCAATGCATCATTCTTAAATGTGCGCAGTGAAGTGCTGCTGCACACGCTGGAGGACCGCCAGATCTACGTTTCCGCCGGAAGCGCCTGCTCATCACACAAGAGAGCCGGAAGCCCGACGCTGACTGCCATCGGCGCATCGAAAGCCGAGATGGAGTCTGCCGTGCGGTTCAGCTTCAGCGAATTTACGACACTGGAACAGATTGATTATACCCTGGATACGCTGCGCGAGGTACTGCCGATGCTGCGCAGATTTACCAGGAAATAATAGAAAGAGGAAAATTATGATTACAATACAGCCGGAAATTGAAATCCTGAGCACCGAATCCTACGAGGATATGCTGCGCCGGATCGAGAAAATCGGAAGAGTCTGCTACAAGAGCGAGGAGCGCATTGGAGAAGGCACTGCAGAGAAATTCATCGCAGGCATCATCAAACGCGGCCATGAATCCGTCATTGAGCACGGCTCCATCACCGTAAAAGTAACGTGCGACCGCGGCGTGACCCATGAGATCGTCCGCCACCGTATCGCAAGCTACAGCCAGGAGAGCACCCGCTACTGCAACTATTCGAAAGATAAATTTGGAAACCAGATCACCTGTATCGATCTGGCAACCGGATTTTCCTATGATCTGGACGACGAGAACGACAGTAAAAAATACGAGGTATGGCAGAAAGCAATGGAAGCTGCAGAGCAGTATTACTTCCAGATGCTCGAACTCGGAGCAAAGCCGGAGGAGGCAAGAAGCATTCTTCCGAACTCCCTGAAAACCGAGATCGTCATGACCATGAACTTAAGAGAGTGGCGCCACTTTATCCGGCTTCGAAGCGCCAACGCCGCACATCCGCAGATGCGTCAGGTATCTGACCTGATCCTGAAGAAATTTTCTGAGGAATATCCTCTGTTCTTCCGTGATCTGGCTGAGAAAAAAGGAGAATAAAAAACGATGATGTACAAAGCATTTCTGGTAAAATATGCCGAGATCGGCATTAAAGGAAAGAACCGTCATCTGTTCGAGAAAGCGCTCTGCGTACAGATGGAGCACGCGCTTGCCCCGGTAGACGGAAATTTCCAGGTCACCCGTGAGATGGGACGAATCTATGTCAACACCGAAGGAGACTTTGATTACGAGGGCGCTGTCGATGCGCTGACAAGAGTTTTCGGTATCGCCGAGATCTGCCCGGTTGTCATTTTAGAGGACACCGGCTTTGAAGATCTGGCAGAGGCAGTGGTTTCCTACGTGAAAGAGCTGTACCCGACCGAGGAGAAAACCTTTAAGGTATGCGCACGCCGTGCGAACAAAAACTATCCGATGCACACAATGGAAGTCAACTGCGAGCTGGGCGGCCGCATCCTCGATGTCTGCCCGAACCTCAAAGTAGACGTTCACGAGCCGGATATCTATCTGAACGTCGAGCTGCGTCAGAAGATTTATCTGTACTGCGAGAGCATCGCAGGCCCTGGCGGTATGCCGGTCGGCACAAACGGACAGGCCATGCTGCTGCTTTCCGGCGGTATCGACAGTCCGGTTGCCGGATACATGATCGCAAAACGCGGTGTTAAGATTGATGCCGTTTACTTCCACGCTCCGCCGTACACCAGCGAGAGAGCCAAACAGAAGGTTGTGGATCTTGCAAAACTCGTTGCACGCTACAGCGGCCCGATCCGTCTGCATGTGGTCAACTTCACCGAGATCCAGCTTGCAATCTACGAAAAATGCCCGCACGACGAGCTGACCATCATCATGCGCCGTTATATGATGAAGATCGCAGAAGCGTTTGCACGTCAGGACAAATGCCTTGGCCTGATCACCGGAGAGAGTATCGGACAGGTGGCAAGCCAGACGATGCATTCCCTCGCCGTTACCAACGAAGTCTGCACCATGCCGGTCTTCCGTCCGCTGATCGGTTTCGACAAACAGGAGATCGTCGATATTTCCGAAAAAATCGGTACGTACGAGACATCTGTTCTGCCGTATGAGGACTGCTGCACGATCTTCGTTGCAAAGCATCCGGTGACAAAACCGAACCTGAATGTCATCAAATGCTCCGAGCGCCATCTGGACGACGTGATCGACGAGATGATGGAACGCGCAGTTTCTACCGCAGAGACGATCGAGGTCTGCTAAGGAAAACTTGCTTTAAAGAACAAAAAGGCCGGATCTTGTTTTGGGGGTTCTGAAAAACAAGATCCGGTCCTGATGATAAACAAAGACAAAAAAAGAGCCGCGGCGAGTGCGCGGCCCTTATGTTCTATCGTAATTATACAATGTACGGAGCAAGAACATCAAGTACGGTCTGAAGAGCATCTCCATCAGCATGGACGTTCAGGTCGATCGGTTTGGAAAGGTCGAGGCTGAAGATTCCCATGATGGATTTTGCGTCGATTACGTATCTTCCGGATACCAGATCGAAATCAAAATCGAATTTGGAAATGTCGTTGACGAAAGATTTTACTTTGTCGATAGAATTAAGAGAAATCTGTACTGTTTTCATGTTTGTAATCCTCCCTGTTATTTGGTTAACATTATTTATTACCCTCATTTAACAGCTTTATCTTACCGTCTGGAGGGGAAAAAGTCAATGCGAAAACATACAAAGATAAAGTGGAATCTTCGTGATTTTTAATAATAAAGATGAAGAAGAAAGGAGTATGGCATGAAAAAAACGGTAGCTTTGCATAATCTTGGGTGTAAAGTGAACGCATATGAGCTGGAAGCCATCCAGCAGCTCCTCGAAGACAGAGGGTACGAGATCGTGCCTTTTGCACCGGGAGCGGATGTTTACATTATTAATACGTGTACCGTGACGAACATTGCGGACCGGAAATCGCGGCAGATGCTGCACAAAGCGAAAAAGATGAATCCCGATGCGGTTGTTGTGGCCTGCGGCTGTTATGTGCAGGCGGCTGGGGAAAAACTCGAAGAGGATACGGCGATTGATCTGATCATCGGAAATAATAAGAAGAAAGATCTTGTGGATATTCTGGAAAACTTTCTGGCAGAACGTGAGGATGGTGGAAAACCATCCGACGCGGAGTGTAAGAGCTTCCTCGTGGATATGACACACAACCGTGAGTACGAGACACTCTCGATCAGCAAAACGGCGGAGCACACCCGCGCATTCCTGAAAGTACAGGATGGATGCAATCAGTTCTGTACTTATTGTATTATCCCGTACGCGCGCGGCAGAGTCAGAAGCCGCCGCCAGAGTGATGTGGTAGAAGAAGTAAAACGTCTGGTGGAGGCCGGATACCAGGAAGTCGTGCTGACCGGTATCCACCTTTCCTCCTACGGACTCGATTTCCCGGAGGGCGAAAAAGAGACGCTGCTCGACCTGATCCGCGCTGTTGATGCAGTGGACGGCATCAGAAGAATCCGTCTCGGATCCCTGGAGCCGGGCATCATCACCGAAGAGTTTGCAGAGGCGATCGCCGCAATGCCGAAGGTGTGCCCGCATTTCCATCTTTCACTGCAGAGCGGAAGCAATGGAACACTGAAGCGGATGAACCGGAAATATACCGCAGAAGAATACAAACACAAATGCGATCTGCTGCGTAAGGTATATGGAAATCCGGCGCTGACGACCGATGTGATTGTCGGTTTCCCGCAGGAGAGTGAGGAGGAGTTTGAAGAGTCGCGCGCCTTTGTCGAGGACATTCATTTCTTCGAGACTCACATCTTCAAGTATTCGAGAAGAGAAGGCACCCGCGCCGCAGCGATGGCAGGCCAGATTCCGGAGCAGGAGAAGACGAAGCGCAGCCATGTTCTGCTGGAACTGGACGAGAGACGGAGACAGGAATATATGGAAGGCTTCTTCGGAAAAGAGCTGGAAGTGCTCATGGAAGAAGAAGTCGAGATCGACGGCGTCCGTTACTGGACGGGACATACGAGAGAATATCTGCGCGTTGCCGTTCTTTCGGAAGAAAATCTCATGAATCAGATGGTGCTTGTCACCCCGTCGAGAATCCATGGAAAAGACTGTCTGATGTAGGAAATGATACTGATCCGGAAGATCTGATAGAAAAAAGAGCCGGAACGAAAAAGTTCGTTGCACTTTTTGAGGGTTCGTGGTAGAATAGCCCGTGAGCCTGCAAAAAAGGCGGGCAGACGAAGAAGAAAAACAGCGGCTGGCAGAACGAACGAAGAAGTGAGGGATGTCGGCTGCTTTCGCGTCTAAAAAAAGTATAATCTGTAATTCGTAGTAATTCATAATGAAATGTTCGGCCGCAGATGCGGCAAAGGGTAAAAATCGTGATCAAAGAAGAGATTGTCAGAGAACTTTATGCAATTGCAGGGGAAGATGCGGTACAGACCGCAGAACCGATGAAAAATCATACGACCTTCCGCGTGGGCGGTCCGGCAGATTATTTCGTCGCTCCTCATACAGAAGAAGAAATCAGAAAAATCGTGGCTCTCTGCGAAGAAAAAGAGATCCCGTGGTTCGTCACCGGAAACGGCAGCAATCTCGTTGTAAGTGACGAGGGCTACCACGGTGTGATTCTTTCGGTTTACAAAAACTTTCAGGGAATCGAAGTGGAAGGAAACAGAATCCGGGCGAAAGCCGGAAGCATGCTCGTATCCATCAGCCGGGCGGCAAGAGAAGCCGGTCTTTCCGGTATGGAGTTTGCCTCCGGAATCCCTGGAACTTTAGGCGGCGGCGTCCGTATGAACGCGGGAGCCTACGGCGGAGAGATGAAGGATATTGTACAGAATGTCACTGTACTCACAAGAGAAGGTGAGATCCGGGAACTGGAAAAAGAAGAGCTCGGCTTCGGCTACCGTGCCAGCGTCATCAAAGACAGGGGCTACGTCGTACTTGGAGCAGAACTTATGCTTGTTCCGGGAGATAAAGAAGAAATTCTTGCCCGCATGCAGGAATTGAAAAACAAGCGGGTAGAGAAACAGCCGCTCGAGTATCCGAGCGCCGGCAGCGCATTCAAGCGGCCGGAAGGCTATTTTGTAGGCAAGCTTGTGATGGATGCCGGATTTTCCGGCTACGCAGTCGGCGGTGCAAAAGTATCGGAAAAACACTGCGGCTTTCTGATCAATGCAGGCGGTGCAACCGCATCGGATGTGATGGAACTGATCCGTCAGATCCAGGCAAAAGTAAAAGAACAGTTTGGCGTACAGCTTGAGCCGGAAATCCAGTTCCTCGGGGAATTCTGATTTTCGTTATCCACCAAAGGAGAAAAAACATGCGTTTTGTAATTGTGACCGGCATGTCCGGTGCGGGAAAAAGTACAGCGTTGAAAATGCTGGAGGACGCGGAATATTTCTGCGTCGATAACCTTCCGATCCCGCTGGTTGAAAAATTTGCACAGCTTACCGCCGACGGTACTTCCGGAGAAATCCAGAAAGTGGCAGTCGGAATCGATATCCGAAGCGGCCAGGCGCTCCCGGACCTGCAGAATGTTCTGGAGTGGATGAGCATCAACGGAATCTGCTATGAGATCCTGTTTCTGGACGCGTCCGATGACGTGCTGGTCAAACGATACAAAGAGACGAGAAGAACGCACCCGCTGGCAGGTCTTGGACGGGTGGATGAGGGAATTAGAAAAGAGCGCAAAGCACTTGAGTTCCTGAAAAAAGATGCGGACTACATTCTCGATACGAGCCAGCTTCTCACAAGAGAGCTGAAAGCGGAGCTCGATAAGATTTTCGTGCAGGATCAGAAATTCAAAAATCTGATGATTACTGTGCTCTCATTTGGATTCAAATACGGAATCCCGGCGGATTCGGACCTTGTTTTCGATGTGCGGTTCCTGCCGAATCCCTACTACGTAGAAGGCATGCGCCCGCTCTCCGGCAACGATGCTCCGGTGCGGGATTATGTGATGGGATTTGAGACAGCGCAGGTGTTTGCGGAAAAATTAGAGGATATGATCCGTTTTCTGATTCCGAATTATATTTCCGAGGGCAAGCATCAGCTCATTATCAGCATCGGCTGCACCGGCGGAAAACACCGTTCCGTAACCCTTGCCAACGAGCTGTACCGGCGTCTTTCCAACGCGAAGGACTATGGAATCCGGATTGAGCACCGGGATCTGGAAAAAGACGCCATCCGAAAAGGAATTTAGAGGTGGAAGGATGTCATTCTCAAGCGAGGTAAAAGAGGAATTATCGAGACATCTTCCGACGGCACGCCACTGCCAGATTGCGGAAACAGCGGCGATCCTGTCACTCTGCGGACAGATTTCCGAGAAGGACGGGACGATACGGATTCAGACAGAGAATGCGTATGTGGCAAGAAAGTACTTTACTTTATTGAAAAAAACATTTAATATAGAGGCAGAGCTTGCAGTTAAGCTGAATCAGAAGGAAAATACGTATCTGATCCGCGCAAATGACAGGGAAGAAACCTGTCAGATTCTGCAGGCAGTGAAGTTACACGAGACAGACCGGCAGTTAACAATGCCGATTCCGGCTGTTGTGGTACAGCGTCAGTGCTGCAAACGGGCATTTCTGCGGGGCGCATTTTTAGCGTCCGGTTCCATCAGCGATCCCAACCGGTTTTACCATCTCGAAATTGTCTGCCCCGATGCGCCGAGAGCAGAACAGGTGCAGGAACTTCTGAAAAGCTTTGGAATTGATGCACGGATCGTTCTCCGGAAAAACCACCATGTGGTTTATATGAAAGAAGGCGCACAGATTGTGGAGATGCTTGGCATCATGGAAGCCAACATCGCACTTATGAATCTGGAAAACGTGCGGATCTTAAAAGAAATGCGCGGCAGTGTCAACCGAAAGGTGAACTGTGAAACTGCCAACATCAACAAAACGGTCAGCGCGGCGATCCGCCAGATCGAAGATATCCGGTATATCGAAGAAACCACAGGCTTTTCTTCTCTGCCGGAACCGCTGGAGCAGATGGCAAGGCTCCGCTTACAATACCCGGAAGCATCGCTTCTGGAACTGGGCAAGATGTTAACGCCGGTTGTTGGTAAATCCGGAGTTAATCATAGATTAAGGAAACTAAAAGAGATTGCAGAAGATTTGCGAAGGAAACAAGGAGGAGAAGTATTATGATTAAGAAACCAATCACAATTCGTCTTTCAAGCGGCCTGGAGGCGAGACCAGTTGCCATGCTGGTACAGGTAGCGAGCCAGTACGAAAGTGAAATCTACGTCGAGAGCGGCAGAAAAAAAGTAAATGCGAAGAGCATTATGGGTATGATGACACTTGGTCTGGACAATGGCGAGGAAGTTACCGTGACCGCAAACGGAAAAGACGAGAGCGAAGCCATGGACGGCGTTGAAAAATATTTAAGCAGTCCTTTTGCTGAATAATCTTACTGCACTTATAGCATGAACATAGAGCAAAACGGCATGTCAGAAAATTTTGACATGCCGTTTTGCTATGCTTTTTTATGTGAAATCAGACGAAAATCAGACCACGTTCTTCGCGCGGAACCAGTAGGTATAGAAATAGGAAAAACCGAGCGATTCATACAGTGTGATCGCAGGCGTGTTTCCCTCGACAACCTGAAGATATGCTTTCGTTGCACCGAGCCGGATTCCCTCGGAGAGGATTGTGCGGCAGATCGAGGAAGCGTAGTGGCGGTGGCGGTACGCAGGATGCACATGGATGGCATAGACACCGACGTAATCGCGGTCGCGGATGCCAAGGCCGGTGGCAACGATCGTTCCGGTTTCATCCTGGATGGAGGTACAGATGGTTTCTTTTGGAATAGCGCGGTACATCGAAGGAACGACCATGCGGTGCATCACGTTCGTCGTGCTCTTTAAAGCAAAGAGGCTGTCAATCCATTTCGGCGGGATAAAGCTGCTGACGGTCACGGCAACGGCAGGATCCTTTTTGGCAAAGTTCGCCAGATCCATTGTCATGACGTGCGTCGTGTGCTGGACTACATAGCCGCGGTCGGCGAGCATTGCATCAAAGCCGGGATTGACAAGCGGACTGATCTTGAAAATTGCCGGTGTACCCCAGCGACGGTAGATCTCCTCACAGTACTGCACTTTTTCCTCCACCGGAATCGTGGACGGCCCGATCTGCTCGACGCTGTTGGTCCGGTGTGTATAAAAATAAGAAAAACGAAGAATCCATCCGTCGTACAGCTCGATCTGGTGAGACGGCCATGCGTTCAGGGAAAGATCTTCGATGGTTTTGATCAGTGTATTCATATGAAAGTATTCCCCCTTTGGTTATGCATATAGTATAGAAGAAACAGGACAGATCTTCAAGAAAAAATCGAAAAATTCGACACGCGGAACCGGGCGGCCGGGACACGATGCGTAACGTTTTCTTGCATAATCGAAGAAAAGGGGTTATAATAGGGGGCAAAGACTGAGAATACAAGGAGAATTGAATATGTCAAAATTACTGAAGGTAATTGTGAATACGCTGCTTCTGCTTGCAATCCTGTCAGCAGGCGCACTGGTGATTCCGCCGTTTGCCGGTATCACGACACTTGTCTCAGACGGGATGGGAAATACCAACATTTCCCGCGGCGCTGTCACGTACGCAAAGAAGACAGATACGTCATCGGTTGCGACGGGAGACAAAATCCTGGTTGATGACAATTCCGGAAAGTATATCTATACGATACAGTCCCTCGACACCGCTGCCGGAACCGCATCCGTAAAAAATGTGATCAGTGGAGACACAACGGAAATTACCGTGAGAGCAACCGTGAGCAAAGTGATCGTCACGATTCCGGTGATCGGCTTTCTGTCGATGGCGGCGCAGAGCAGAGAGGGAATCATGATCATCGGACTTGCCATTCTGTTTCTGGTCATTCTGTTCATCCTTTCCGAGGTATGGAAACGTGATGAAGAAGAGGATGAGGAAGAAGAGGAAGAAGACGAGGACGAGGACGATGAGAAAGCGTCCGAAGAGCTTCGCAGCAGAAAGAAAGCTGCCCTGGTAGAAAAAAAGAAACGGGAAGAACAGGAAATGACCGAACAGTTGAGAGCAGCCGACCAGAAAACGGCAGAAGAAGAGAAACAGGACGAATTTGAAATTCCGGATCTGGAAGAAGAAGGAACGGAGCAGGTGTCCTTTCATACCGTCGATCTGCAGAACCTTGTAAGAGGAGAAGAAACCGAAGAAATTCCGGAAGCCGTGGAAGAAACGGAAATCGTCGAAGAAGCTGCCGCAGAAGAAACAGCGGAAGAAGTGACAGAAGAAACCGAAGAAACGGAATCTACAGAGCCGGAAACTGTGGAAGAAATCGAAGAGTTTGAAGAAACCATCGAAGAGCCGGAACCGGAACCGTCCGAGCCGATCGAACTTGCCATGCCGGTTTACACGGCGGAAGAACTCCTCCAGAAGGCCCACGCAGCCGGAGATGACCCGAAAGTCATTGAAGATCCTGCAACCGGCATCACAATCTTAGATTATTCCGACATTCTGTAACTATTCAGAGCCATGCGAACGAAAAGAAAAGAACGCGAATCATGCTTGCATGAATGAACGTTCTTTTCTTTTTGTTCATATGGCAAGAAGCCACATCGAGATGCATCGCAGCGGAATCGAGATGGGGCTCTGAATAGTTGGAAAACGTCAAAAAAGAGAGAAATATAGGAAAAGTGCACAACACGGCCCCCCTGTATTTCTCTTTTTGCATAAAAACGGATAAATCGAAAAAAATAAAAAAAAACCTTGATTTTTCGCGTGCTTTCTTGTATACTAACAACTGTTGTGACATTGATAGCGTTGAAGCGCGAGGTTGCCGCTGAGAAACAGCGGGTTTTCCGTGGAGCGAATGTCAAGTTAAAGAAACTGGCGACAAGTCACTGTACCCACAATTAAGTCCACCTGTAAGAGTGGAAACGACCGTGTGCAAACATCAGGACACACACGGGTAAGTGTACAGTCACCGCTTGTCGTACTCGTAAAAGTGCGAAAAGGAGGCGACTTTTTTTATGGCAAGTCAAGTAATGAGAATTACACTGAAAGCGTATGATCATCAGTTAGTAGATGCATCTGCACAGAAAATTATCGAAACTGTAAAGAAGAACGGAGCAACGGTGAGCGGACCAGTACCGCTTCCAACGAAGAAAGAGGTAGTAACTATCCTTCGTGCCGTTCATAAGTACAAAGATTCCCGTGAGCAGTTCGAGCAGAGAACCCACAAGAGACTGATTGATATCATCGCACCTACCCAGAAAACAGTGGATGCATTATCAAGACTGGAAATGCCGGCTGGTGTTTACATCGACATCAAGATGAAAAACAAATAAGATCAGCTGCAAAAAGTCCGGGATCAGCCCCCGGCCATCAATTAAGTAAGCAATAGATGATATAGAAGCAACACTCATTCGAAGGAATCAACATCCCTAAGGGTCATAGTGTTCCACTTATATCAACTGTTCGCTAGAATGAACTTCTTTATAATAGGAAGTTCCGCTGTAGATAAAACAGGAGGTAAAAGGAATGAAGAAAGCAATTTTAGCTACAAAAGTCGGAATGACTCAGATCTTCGACGAAAACGGTGTTTTAGTACCGGTAACTGTATTGCAGGCAGGTCCGTGTGTTGTAACACAGGTGAAAACCGCAGACAACGACGGGTACAGTGCAATTCAGGTAGGCTTCGGCGAGAAGAAAGAAAACCGTGTGAACAAACCGATGAAAGGCCAGTTCGCAAAAGCAGGTGTTTCCTGCAAGAGATATCTGAAAGAGTTCAGATTTGAAGATGCCGAAACCTATACATTAGGACAGGAAATCAAGGCCGATATCTTTGGCGCAGGCGACAAAATCGACGCTACTGCAACAAGCAAAGGTAAAGGATTCCAGGGTGCCATCAAGAGACATGGTCAGTCCAGAGGACCTATGGCTCATGGTTCCAAATATCATCGTCACGCAGGTTCCAATGGTGCTTGCTCCGATCCGAGTAAGGTATTCAAAGGAAAAAGAATGCCAGGACAGATGGGTGGAAAGAAAATCACCGTACAGAACCTGGAAATCGTAAAAGTTGACGTAGAGAACAATTTACTGTTAGTCAAAGGTGCTGTACCAGGACCGAAAAAATCCATGGTTACCATCAAAGAGACAGTAAAATGCGGTAAATAAGTTCGTTGAAAGGAGGAACACACGTAATGGCTAACGTATCTGTATTAAATATGGAAGGCAAAGAAGTTGGCAGCATGGAGCTTAATGATGCAGTGTTCGGTGTAGAAATCAACGAGCATCTGGTACATCAGGCTGTAGTGCTTCAGCTTGCAAATAATCGTCAGGGAACTCAGAAAGCTAAAACCCGTTCCGAAGTAAGCGGTGGCGGAAGAAAACCGTGGAGACAGAAAGGAACAGGTCACGCAAGACAGGGTTCAACAAGAGCTCCTCAGTGGACAGGCGGCGGAGTTGTATTCGCTCCAGTACCAAGAGATTACTCTTTCAAAATGAACAAGAAAGAGAAAAGAGCTGCATTAAAATCCGTTCTGACAAGCAAAGTTCAGGAGAACAAATTCATCGTTCTTGATGAGCTGAAACTTGCAGAAGTTAAAACAAAAGAGATGAAGAAAGTGCTTGATAACCTCAAAGTAAACAACGCACTGGTAATCATCGGAGATGACAGCGAAAACGTAGCACTTTCCGCAAGAAACATTGCTGGCGTTCAGACTGCATCTGTTAATACCATCAACGTATTCGACATGCTGAAATACAACACCATCATCGCAACCAAGAGCAGTGTTGCATCTATCGAGGAGGTGTACGCATAATGGCAGATATCAGATATTACGACGTAATCCTGAAACCAATCGTAACTGAGAAGAGCATGAACGCTATGGGCGAGAAGAAATACACATTTATGGTTCACCCGGAAGCAAACAAATCTCAGATCAAAGAAGCAGTTGAGAAAATGTTCGAAGGAACAAAAGTTAAAAGCGTAAACACCATGAACATGGACGGAAAGAACAAACGTCGTGGAATGGTAGTTGGAAAAACTGCAAAGAGCAAGAAAGCAATCGTTGCTCTGACCGAGGACAGCAAAGACATCGAGATCTTCGAAGGACTTTAATTAGCAGCTGTTCGAAATATGCACACATAAGTGCGATACGAAATGAAAGGAGAACAAAGTAATGGGAATCAAAAGCTTTAACCCATATACACCTTCCAGAAGACACATGACCTCCTCTGATTTCAACGAAATCACGAAGAGCACACCGGAGAAATCTCTGGTAGTGTCCCTGAAGAAAAACGCTGGACGTAACAACCAGGGTAAAATCACTGTAAGACACCGCGGAGGCGGAAGCAGAAGAAAATACAGAATCATCGACTTTAAGAGAAGAAAAGATGATGTTCCGGCAACTGTTAAATCGATCGAGTACGATCCGAACAGAACAGCAAACATCGCTCTGATCTGCTATGCAGACGGCGAGAAAGCATACATCCTGGCTCCGGAAGGACTGAAAGTTGGCATGAAGGTTATGAGCGGCGCTGCTGCCGAAGTAAGACCTGGAAACTGCCTGCCGCTGTCCGAGATTCCGGTTGGTACCATGGTTCACAACGTAGAGCTTCATGCAGGCAAAGGCGGACAGCTTGTTCGTGCAGCTGGTAATGGCGCTCAGCTGATGGCTAAAGAAGGCAAATACGCAACCCTTCGTCTTCCGTCTGGAGAGATGAGAATGGTTCCGATCAACTGCCGTGCATCCATCGGTGTTGTTGGAAATGGCGAGCACAGCCTGATCAACATTGGTAAAGCAGGACGGAAACGTAACATGGGTATCCGCCCGACTGTACGTGGTTCTGTCATGAACCCGAATGACCATCCACATGGTGGTGGAGAAGGAAAGACCGGTATCGGACGTCCGGGCCCGTCTACTCCTTGGGGAAAACCGGCTCTTGGCCTGAAGACCAGAGCAAAGAACAAGCAGTCTAACAAGTACATCGTAAGAAGACGCGATGGAAAAGCTTTATCGAAATAAGGAGGTAAACGATGTCTCGTTCATTAAAAAAAGGACCATTTGCAGATGAAAGCCTGTTAAAGAAAGTTGACGCTGCAAACGCTTCAGGAGATAAAACAGTCATTAAAACCTGGTCACGTCGTTCTACAATCTTCCCGTCATTCGTTGGACACACAATCGCTGTTCATGACGGAAGAAAACATGTGCCGGTATACGTTACAGAGGATATGGTTGGACACAAACTCGGTGAGTTCGTAGCAACCAGAACCTACAGAGGTCACGGCAAGGACGAGAAGAAATCCGGCGTCCGCTAAGTAGAATGATTTGAGAGAGGAGGTTTTTTAGCAATGGCTAAAGGACATAGAAGTCAGATTAAAAGAGCAAGAAATGCTAACAAAGATACCAGACCGTCTGCAAAGTTATCCTACGCTAGAATGTCTGCGCAGAAAGCTGGATTTGTTTTAGATGCAATCCGCGGTAAAGACGTAACAACCGCACTTGGTATTGTAACTTATAACCCGAGATATGCCTCCAGCGTAGTGAAAAAACTGCTGGAGTCCGCAATCGCAAACGCTGAGAACAACAACGGTCTTTCCAGAGAAAACCTGTATGTAGCTGAGTGCTTCGCTAACAAGGCTCCGACCATGAAGAGAATTCATCCGAGAGCACAGGGCAGAGCTTACAGAATCCTGAAGAGAAACAGCCACATCACGATTGTGTTAGACGAGAAATAAGGAGGACATGTCATGGGACAGAAAGTTAATCCACACGGCCTGAGAGTCGGTGTTATTAAAGACTGGGATTCCAAATGGTATGCCGAGGGTGATTTCGCAGATAACCTCGTAGAGGACTACAACATCCGCACATACCTGAAGAAGAAACTGTACAGCGCAGGTGTTTCCAAGATCGAAATCGAAAGAGCATCTGACAGAGTAAAAGTTATCATCTACACCGCAAAACCGGGCGTTGTTATCGGTAAAGGCGGAGCAGAGATCGAGAAAGTAAAAGCTGAAGTTCAGAAACTGACTGACAAAAAGCTTATCGTAGATATCAAAGAAGTAAAAAGACCGGACCGCGATGCACAGCTCGTTGCTGAGAACATTGCATTACAGCTGGAAAACCGTATTTCCTTCCGTCGTGCTATGAAGTCTACCATGCAGCGTACGATGAGAGCTGGCGCTAAGGGAATCAAAACATCTGTATCCGGACGTCTTGGTGGAGCTGATATGGCTCGTACCGAGTTCTACAGCGAGGGAACTATTCCGCTGCAGACCCTGCGTGCCGATATCGATTATGGATTCGCTGAAGCAGATACCACTTACGGTAAAGTTGGCGTAAAAGCATGGATCTACAATGGCGAAGTACTTCCAACCAGAACTAAAAAGGAAGGGAGCGAGAATTAATTATGTTAATGCCGAAGAGAGTAAAACGTCGTAAACAGTTCCGTGGTTCCATGAAGGGTAAAGCCCTCAGAGGAAACAAAATTAACTACGGTGAATTTGGTCTCGTAGCCCTTGAGCCATGCTGGATCAAATCCAACCAGATCGAGGCAGCCCGTATCGCCATGACACGTTACATCAAACGTGGTGGTAAAGTTTGGATCAAAATTTTCCCGGACAAACCAGTAACCGCACAGCCGGCTGAAACCCGAATGGGTTCCGGAAAAGGTTCTCTGGAGTACTGGGTAGCAGTAGTAAAACCAGGCCGTGTAATGTTCGAAATCGCAGGTGTTCCGGAAGAAACAGCCCGCGAGGCATTACGTCTTGCCATGCATAAGTTACCATGTAAATGCAAAGTTGTTTCTCGTGCAGACTTAGAAGGCGGTGATAACAGTGAAAACTAACGAATTTGTAAAAGATTTAAATACAAAGAGCGCAGCTGAGCTGAATGACGAATTAGTAGCTGCTAAAAAGGAACTCTTCAATTTAAGATTCCAGAATGCAACCAACCAGCTTGACAATACAAGCCGAATCAAAGAGGTTCGCAAAAATATTGCAAGAATCCAGACTGTTATTGCCCAGAAGGCAAACGCAGCTGAGTAATTAGGAGGAAAATATCGTGGAAGAAAGAAATCTTAGAAAAACTCGCGTGGGCAAAGTTGTCAGCGATAAGATGGATAAGACTATCGTGGTTGCCATCGAAGACCATGTAAAACATCCTCTGTACAAGAAAATTGTAAAAAGCACATATAAGCTGAAAGCACACGATGCAAACAACGAGTGCCATGTAGGTGATACCGTACGAGTTATGGAAACAAGACCTTTATCCAAAGATAAGAGATGGAGACTTGTGGAGATCGTTGAGAAAGCGAAATAAATAAGAGATCAGAATGCTAAAGGAGGAATACCAGCATGATTCAGCAGGAAACTAGACTGAAAGTCGCTGACAACACCGGTGCAAAAGAAATCTTATGCATTCGTGTTATGGGCGGTTCTACAAGAAGATATGCCAACATTGGTGATGTAATCGTTGCTTCGGTCAAAGATGCAACACCAGGCGGCGTTGTTAAAAAAGGTGACGTAGTAAAAGCTGTTGTTGTAAGAAGCGTAAAAGGCGCTCGTCGTAAAGACGGTTCTTACATCAAATTTGATGAGAACGCAGCAGTTATTATCAAAGATGACAAAACTCCAAAAGGAACCCGTATTTTTGGACCAGTAGCCAGAGAGCTTCGTGAGAAACAGTTCATGAAGATTGTTTCCTTAGCTCCGGAAGTATTATAGGAGGACAGCTATGTCAATGAAGATTAAAAAAGGCGATACCGTAAAGGTAATCGCCGGCAAAGATAAAGACAAAACCGGCAAAGTAGTCAGCGTTGACGTAAAGAACAACCGTGTTGTTGTTGAAGGCGTAAACATGATTACAAAGCATGAGAAACCGTCTATGAGCAATCAGCAGGGCGGAATCGTTAACAAAGAAGCTCCTATCGATGCATCCAACGTAATGCTGGTTGTAAAAGGAGTTCCGACCCGCGTTGGAATCAAAGTTGAGATGGTTGAGAAAAACGGCAAAACAAAAGCTGTTAGAACCCGCGTTGCAAAAGCAAAAGAGCTGAACGGCGCAGTAATTGATTAAGGAAGAGAGGAGGCAAAACCGTGAGTAGACTGAAAGATCTTTACAACGAGCAGATCGTTGATGCAATGACCAAAAAATTTGGATACAAAAACGTGATGGAAGTGCCGAAGCTCTCCAAAATCGTAATCAACATGGGTGTTGGTGAAGCTAAGGAGAACGCTAAACTTCTGGACGCTGCAATCAGTGATATGGAAGCTATCACCGGACAGAAAGCAGTTACCACCAAAGCGAAAAATTCCGTAGCAAACTTTAAAATCCGTGAGGGTATGCCGATCGGATGCAAAGTTACCCTTCGTGGCGAGAAAATGTACGAGTTCGCAGACCGCCTGATCAACCTGGCACTGCCTCGTGTACGTGACTTCCGCGGCGTAAATCCGAACGCTTTCGATGGCAGAGGAAACTATGCTCTTGGTATCAAAGAGCAGCTGATTTTCCCAGAGATCGAGTATGATAAAGTTGATAAAGTCAGAGGTATGGACATTATCTTCGTTACCACTGCTAACACAGATGAAGAAGCTCGTGAATTACTGACATTATTCAACATGCCATTCGCAAAGTAATAGGAGGAATTGATTCATGGCTAAAACAGCAATGAAAATCAAACAGCAGCGCAAAGCTAAATTCTCTACAAGAGAATACAATCGTTGCAGAATTTGTGGCCGTCCACACGCATATTTAAGAAAATACGGAATCTGCAGAATCTGCTTCCGTGAATTAGCATACAAAGGCCAGATTCCTGGCGTTAAGAAAGCTAGTTGGTAAAATTTTAGAAGGAGGCAAATTCAAATGAGTATGAGTGATCCGATTGCAGATATGCTTACAAGAATCCGTAACGCTAACACTGCAAAACATGATACAGTAGATGTTCCGGCATCCAAAATGAAAATCGCAATCGCTGATATCCTGGTAAACGAGGGATACATTGCAAAATATGAACTCAGCGATGAGGGTGCATTCCAGAATATGCACATCACCCTGAAATACGGCGCTGACAAAAACGAGAAGATCATCACCGGTCTGAAGAGAATCTCCAAACCGGGTCTGAGAATCTATGTTGGCAAAGATGAGCTGCCGAGAGTACTTGGCGGACTTGGAATCGCTATTCTTTCCACAAACCAGGGTGTTATCACCGATAAAGAAGCTCGTAAGCTGCAGGTCGGCGGCGAGGTTCTGGCATTCGTTTGGTAATAGAAACGAAACAAGGCAACTGAAAACAGAGAGAGCTTAAAGCTCTCTCCGAAAATCTAAGTTAATAGGAGGAAATTGGTATGTCACGTATTGGAAGACTGCCAGTGGCAATTCCTGCAGGTGTAACAGTAGACATCCAGGAAAACAACCACGTTGTAGTAAAAGGACCAAAAGGAACATTAGAGAGAACTCTCCCGTCTGAAATGACCATCAAACTGGAAGACGGACACGTAGTAGTTACAAGACCGAACGATCTGAAGAAAATGAAAGCTCTTCATGGTCTGACCAGAACTCTGATCCACAACATGGTAATTGGTGTTAGCGAAGGCTATACCAAAACACTGGAAGTAAACGGTGTAGGTTACAGAGCTGCAAAACAGGGCAACAAATTAGTTCTGTCTCTTGGATATTCTCATCCGGTAGAGATGATCGATCCGGAAGGGCTCTCCTCCGCTGTAGACGGCAACAAGATCATTGTTTCCGGTATCAGCAAAGAGAAAGTTGGCCAGTATGCCGCTGAAATCAGAGACAAGAGAAGACCTGAGCCATACAAGGGCAAGGGAATCAAGTATGCTGATGAAGTGATCAGACGTAAAGTTGGTAAGACTGGTAAGAAATAATTAAGGAGAGTGTGAACATGATTAGTAAAGTATCAAGAGCGCAGATGCGCCAGAAAAAGCATAGAAGATTACGTAATCATATCGTAGGTACTGCACAGCGTCCGCGTCTGTGTGTATTCCGCAGCAATAACCATATGTATGCTCAGATTATCGACGATACGATTGGAAATACTTTAGTTTCTGCTTCTACTCTTCAGAAAGATGTTAAAGCAGAGCTTGAGAAAACCAACAATGTAGATGCAGCAGCATATCTTGGAACCGTTCTTGGAAAGAAAGCTGTAGAAGCAGGTATTACTGAAGTTGTATTTGACCGTGGCGGATTCATCTACCAGGGAAAAATCCAGGCATTCGCAGACGCAGCTAGAGAAGCTGGGCTGGTATTCTAAGAAAGGAAGGAAAAGAACACATGAAGCATACAATTATTGATGCAAGCCAGTTCGAACTGGAAGAAAAAGTCGTATCAATTAAGCGTGTTACAAAAGTTGTTAAAGGTGGTCGTAACTTCCGTTTCACAGCTTTAGTAGTTGTCGGCGACGGCAATGGACACGTAGGCGCAGGCCTTGGAAAAGCAGCCGAGATTCCGGAAGCTATCCGCAAAGGTAAAGAAGACGCTATGAAGAAACTGGTAAGCGTAGCAATCAATGAGAACGGAAGTATCACTCATGACTACGTAGGTAAATTCGGAAGCGCAGAGGTTCTGTTAAAGAAAGCTCCTGAAGGTACTGGTGTCATCGCTGGTGGCCCAGCCCGTGCCGTAATCGAGTTAGCTGGTATTAAGAACATCCGTACAAAATCCCTTGGATCCAGAAATAAGCAGAACGTAGTTCTGGCTACCATCGCTGGTCTGTCTGAGCTGAAGACTCCAGAAGAAGTAGCAAGACTTCGCGGCAAATCTACAAACGAGATCTTTGCTTAAGGAGGATGTGAAAAATGGCAGATAAATTAAAAGTAACACTGGTGAAATCCCCGATCGGATGTGTTCCGAAACACAGAAGAACCGTGGAAGCACTGGGTCTGAAAAAAGTTAACAAGACGGTAGAACTGCCGGATAACGCAGCAGTTCGCGGCATGGTTAATCAGGTTTCTTACCTGGTTAAAGTAGAAGAAGCATAAGGAGGTACCGTAATGGACTTATCTAATTTACAGCCGGCTGAAGGTTCCAGACAGAACGATAACTTCCGCAGAGGCCGTGGACATGGTTCAGGAAATGGTAAAACAGCAGGTAAAGGCCACAAAGGACAGAAAGCACGTTCCGGAGCACCGAGACCGGGATTTGAAGGTGGTCAGATGCCTTTATACAGACGTCTTCCGAAGAGAGGTTTCAAAAACAGAAACTCCAAGGAAATCGTTGGAATCAATGTAGATGCTCTGAATCGTTATGAGGACGGAGCTGTTGTAACCGTAGAAACTATGATTGAGACTGGTCTTGTTTCCAATCCGAGAGATGGCGTAAAAATCCTTGGAAACGGTGAAGTCACCAAAAAACTCACTGTAAAAGCAAATGCTTTCAGCGAGAGCGCAAAGGCAAAAATTGAAGCGGCAGGTGGAACAGTCGAGGTGATCTAATGTTTAAGACCTTTATCAATGCATTTAAGGTCAAAGATGTTCGTCGCAAAATATTTTATGTGCTTATGATGCTTGTTGTCATCCGGTTAGGCTCTCAGATGCCTGTACCGGGTGTCAATACAAGCTTTTTTGCGAATTATTTTGCAAATAATACGAATGAGGCATTCAGCTTCCTGAATGCATTCACGGGCGGCGGTTTCGACCGTTTCTCCATCTTTGCTCTGAGTATTACACCGTACATTACTTCTTCCATCATTATTCAGCTGCTCACCATTGCAATTCCACGACTTGAGGAAATGCAGCGTGACGGCGAAGAGGGAAGAAAGAAAATGACTGCGATTACTCGTTATGTGACAGTAGGTCTTGCATTGTTTGAGTCTGTTGCCATGGCAGTAGGCTTTGGACGCCAGGGACTCCTCACCACTTTTAACGCAGTTAATGTGATTGTTGTAGTGGCAGCTCTGACAGCCGGTTCTGCCTTCCTTATGTGGGTGGGAGAACAGATCAACGACAAGGGCGTTGGAAATGGTATTTCTATGGTCCTGTTAATCAACATCCTTTCCAGAATCCCGCAGGATATGGTAACCCTTTACGAAACCTTCGTAAAAGGCAAAACCATCGCGCGTGGTCTGCTGATGTGGATTATCATCGCTGTTGTGATCATCGCTGTCGTTGTGCTGGTACTGATCCTGAATGGCGCTGAGAGAAGAATTCCGGTACAGTATTCCAAGAAAATGGCCGGAAGAAAAATGGTTGGCGGACAGTCATCCAATATTCCGCTGAAGGTAAATACAGCGGGCGTTATCCCGATCATCTTTGCATCATCCATCATGTCTTTCCCATCGATTATCCTGTCGTTTGTCGGAAAGTCGGATATCAAAGGCATCGGCGGAACGCTGATCAAGATGCTGAATTCCAACAACTGGTTTGATAAAACCAATCCAGTTGCTTCGCTGGGCCTGATTCTCTACATTGTCCTTGTTATTTTCTTCGCTTATTTCTATACCTCCATCACCTTCAACCCGATGGAAGTTGCAGATAACATGAAAAAACAGGGCGGCTTTATCCCAGGCATCCGCCCGGGTAAATCCACGGTAGATTATCTGAACAATCTGCTCAGCTATATTATTTTTATCGGTGCAGCAGGTCTTACCATTGTTGCAGTGATTCCATTTTTCTTTAATGGATTTTTCAAAGCGAATGTATCCTTTGGAGGTACTTCTCTGATCATTATTGCCAGCGTAATTCTGGAAACCTTAAAACAGATTGAATCCATGATGCTGGTACGCAATTACAAAGGATTCTTAAACGATTAAGGCATAAGAGGGACTGTCTGGATAAGACAGGCCCTTTCTTTTGTTTAAAGCGCTTTTAAAGAGGCTTTAACAGAGAAAATTTTTGCTATTGTGGTTTATTTTATGGTATAATAGGGTAAATTACACGCAGTGGATTGCTGCAAATTCAAACATGGGAGGAAAAGCGCATGAAAATTATTATGTTGGGGGCACCTGGTGCCGGAAAAGGTACACAGGCAAAACAGATCGCTGCAAAATATGAGATTCCTCATATTTCAACCGGCGATATCTTCCGCGCAAATATCAAAGAGGGAACCGAGCTTGGAAAGAAAGCGAAAGCATTCATGGACAAGGGAGAACTCGTTCCGGACGAGCTGACCTGCGATCTTGTTGTAGACCGTATTTCCAAACCGGACGCAGCAAAGGGCTACGTGCTGGATGGCTTCCCAAGAACGATTCCGCAGGCAGAGGCACTGACCAAAGCCCTGGAAGCACGCGGAGAGAAAATTGACTACGCAATCAATGTAGAAGTACCGGATGAAAATATCGTTCACCGTATGGGCGGACGCCGTGCCTGCATCGGATGCGGAGCAACGTATCATGTAGAATTTAACGCACCAAAGGTAGAAGATGTATGCGATACCTGCGGCGGCGAGCTGGTTCTCCGTGATGACGATAAACCTGAGACCGTACAGAAGAGACTGTCTGTATACCATGCTCAGACACAGCCTCTGATTGACTACTATAAGAAAGCCAATGTTCTGGTGGAAGTTGACGGAACCCAGGATATCAACGTGGTATTTCAGGATATAGTAAAGATTTTAGGAGCGTAAAGGATGTCCATATCAATTAAAACTGCCCGGGAAATTGAAAAAATGCGCCGTGCCGGTGAACTGCTGGAGAAGGTACACGATGAATTAGGCCGCGCCATCCATCCGGGAATGTCAACCTGGGAAATCAACAAGCTCGGAGAAGAGATGATCCGCAGCTTCGGATGCACTCCCAACTTTTTAAACTATAATGGGTATCCGGCTTCGATCTGCGTTTCTGTGAACGAAGAAGTGGTTCACGGAATCCCAAGTAAAAAACGGATTCTGAAAGAGGGCGACATTGTCAGCCTGGATGCGGGACTTATCTATGAAGGATACCATTCCGACGCAGCCCGCACACACGCGGTCGGTGAGATTTCGCCGGAGGCAAGAAAACTGGTGGAAGTAACACGCCAGGCCTTTTTTGAAGGAATCAAATACGCAAAAGCAGGCCATCATCTTCATGAGATTTCGGCGGCGATCGGTGCATACGCAGAGAGCTTCGGCTACGGCGTTGTCCGCGACCTGGTAGGCCACGGCATCGGAACGCACCTGCACGAAGATCCGGCAGTGCCGAACTTCGCACAGCCAAGCCGCGGCGTCCGTCTGCAGCCTGGCATGACGCTCGCCATCGAGCCGATGATCACAGCCGGAGGCTATGCAGTCAGATGGCTGGATGATGACTGGACCGTTGTGACAGAAGACGGCTCTCTTGCCGCACATTATGAGAACACGATTCTGATTACGGAGGGAGAACCGGAAATTCTGACACTTTCGCATACGGAGGAGGATTTATGAAACCGATTGTGAAAGGAATGTTTGCCAGAAGCCTGGCCGGCCACGATAAAGGAAAGCTGTATGTGATTTCGGATGTACAGGAGCCATACGTATTCCTGGTGGACGGAAAAATCCGTACCGCCAACCGGCCGAAAAAGAAGAAGCTGATTCACGTACAGCCGGATTACGAAATGACGGATGCGGTTCGTGATGAAGATATCCGTAAGGCATTAAAAGAAAAAAGTTGCAAAGAGTTGAAGGAGGATTAATCAATGTCTAAGGCAGATGTAATTGAAGTAGAGGGAACTGTCCTCGAGAAATTACCAAACGCAATGTTTAAAGTAGAACTGGAAAATAAACACGTTGTACTGGCTCATATCAGCGGAAAGCTGCGTATGAACTTTATCCGTATTCTTCCGGGAGACAAAGTAACCATCGAGCTGTCCCCATACGATCTGGACAAGGGACGTATTATCTGGAGAGATAAATAAGAAATACGATAAAAAAAGCCATCCGGCATGCCGGATGGCTTTTTCTCTGTATGTGTTTCTCTGTATTCATCCCCAATAACAGTAACCGTTCTACAGAACAAAGATTTCGATCACCGGCCTTCAGATTTCTGACAGCCACAAAGCAAGCACCAGTCTGCAAACCCTGCAGCATCCGCGGCGGCGGGCATCTGAATTTCTTTTCAGTCCCTTTTGAAACCTTCCAGATGTATTATGCAATATTTTAATAGAAAAAGCAATGAAAAAAGTATAAAATTTTATGAAAACTTTTTGTAAAAACCAGGAGAATTTGTGCACTTTTGAAACAAAATTTTTAAACCGTCAGAAAAAAAAGAAAAAGTGAAAAGACAGGAGAAAAGAGCGGCCGGAAAACCGTGAAAATGACAGATGAGGGCTCGAAAGCGACAGAAGAATATATGTTTGTGAATTCTGTGTGAAGTTGAAATATTTGGTTGAATTCTCAAAATAATGTGATACAATGCAATAGAGAAACTTTACGGAGAAATTTTACCGGGAAGGATCTCCTGTGCGGTGCGGTAAAATCCATGTACCGGCAGAAATCAGGGAAACATTTTATGAAACAGCAGGCTGCAGTCTGAAAAAAATTCGGATCTGCAGCAATGGCATCGCTGCTCCTTACAGATAACAGGAAAGGAAAATGTGCAATGACAAAAAGGGGAAAGAAAAAAGGCCTTGTTGCAGCATTGAGCGTAGTTGCAGTGATTGTTTTACTTGCCGCTGCATATGGAATCTTCTGTCTGATCATCGAGGATGACAAAATCTGGGCAGATGCTTCTATTAACGGAGTAAACATTCAGGGAATGAGCAAAAAAGAAGCTGCGCAGACAGTAGAACAGAAGTTTGAAGAAGATTATAAAGATACAGCTGTTACCGTTGAGCTGGATGGTCAGCAGTATACGATGAACGTATTTCCAATGCTGGGGATGGATGCTTCCGCAGAAATTGAAAAAGCATATGAAAAAGGCCATGGAAATCTTCTGGTTCGCGGTCTGGAGTGGGTCGAGATGAAATGGGGAAAGGCAGAGAAGCTTTCCTATGATGTGCAGCCGACTGCGACCCATCCAGATGAGGTGGAAGGAATTGTACAGGCATCCGGCATTCAGGATTACAACTCCATGCAGGATACTACATATGAAGTAACAGATACCGGCCTGATCGTGCATAAAGGCATTTCCGGAACCAGACCGGATGTGGATGCCTTAAAACAGCAGATCCAGACGAATGTGACAGCAATGAATTTCCAGGATGTAATTTCCTGCCCGACGGCAGAAAATCAGCTGACAGAACCGGATTTTGCCGGAATTGCAAGCCAGATTTATACCGATCCCGTCAATGCGACGCTGGATCCGGATAACGGATATTCCGTTGTGGCATCGAAAAACGGAACCTCAATGAATGCGGACAATGCGAAAGCCGAGTATGAGAGTGCAGAAGAAAATACGGATATCACGATTCCGTTTACATTTACCGAGCCGGAGATTACAACCGAGAAGATGAACGCAAACCTGTTTAAAGACACGCTTGGAAGTTACAGCTCCAGCGCAGCGGGTGGAACGAGCGGAAGAATTCACAACGTCGGACTTACGGCATCTATCTGCAACGGACAGATTGTTCTGCCGGGAGAAACCTTCTCTTTTAATGGTGTCGTAGGTGATACAACGGCGGAAAAAGGATATCAGGAGGCAGCAGGCTATCAGGATGGCAAAGTCGTCCAGGTACTTGGAGGAGGCGAATGCCAGGTGTCCTCCACACTGTTTTCCGCTATTTTGTACACAGACCTTGATGTGGTGGAAAGAGCCAACCATTCGATGCCGGTACATTATGTGCCGTCTGGAATGGATGCAACCGTATTCTGGGATTCACCGGATTTCAAATTTGAAAATAATCATAAGTACCCGGTGAAAATTGTGATGAATATGGACAGCAGTGACACACTGACCGTAAAAATTCTCGGAACAAAAGAAGACGACTATACCATTGAGCCAAGGGTAAAGCAGATCGATGAAATGAGTAATGTAACGTATCGTGATTACAAAGATGCAAGCGGAAATGTAGTAAAATCAGAATCCGTATGCGCAAGCAAATACAAACCGCTGAACTCAGGATCATGATGCAAAAAAAGATGTTACCTGTAAAAACAGACGGGACAGAGAAAAAAATCTGTCCTGCCTGTTTTTTTTCTTACCGGTGGGAGAAATGAAAAAATGCACAGAAAAGGAGCAAAAAAAAGTGAAAAAATATGTAAAAAATTCCTTGCATTTCCGGGGACAAAATGCTATACTATAAAACGAACTTTTGCGCGTGGACTTTTTTCTAACCCACAAAAAGAAAACGCATTCCAAAAGTTTACAACAGAAAATTCCCCTACACGGGGCGCTAAGGAGCAAAGAAAGGAGGATTCATCATGAAGGTTAGATCTTCTGTAAAACCGATCTGCGAGAAATGCAAAGTTATCAAAAGAAAAGGTAGCATCAGAATCATTTGTGAGAATCCAAAGCACAAACAGCGCCAGGGCTAATCCGTCATTAGGCTTGATCGTAATTGTGCAGATTTTAAGTGCGGCTGCAGCAAAGATGCGCGTGAGTGCGTTGTTTTGCTGTTAATATTATAAAGTGAGACACCTGGCAGACAAAGCAGCCAGGACACCTCCGGCGGATGGACGCGCGGAGCGCAGACATCCCTTATAATATTGCTTAATACTCCCATCTGTCAGGTGGCAGAAGGAGAAAGGTCGTGCGAACACGGCTGGATACACGCATACCTGTATCCCAATTAGGAAAATATTAATGTTTTAGAAAAATGGAGGACAAAGTACATGGCTCGTATAGCTGGTGTAGACTTACCAAGAGACAAACGTGTTGAGATTGGTCTGACCTATATCTACGGAATCGGTAGAACAAGTGCAGATCGTATCTTAAAAGAGGCTGGAGTAAATCCAGATACACGCTGCAGAGATTTGACAGACGATGAAGTAAAGAGACTCAGCGCAGTTATCGATGAGACTCAGGTTGTAGAGGGAGATCTTCGTAGAGAAATCGCTATGAACATCAAACGTCTGCAGGAGATCGGATGCTACAGAGGTATCCGTCATCGTAAAGGCCTTCCGGTTCGTGGTCAGAAAACAAAGACCAACGCAAGAACCCGCAAAGGTCCTAAGAGAACTGTTGCAAATAAGAAGAAATAATTTAACCAGTAGTCCAATATAAGATTAAGAAAGTGTAGGTTAGTTTTAAAATGGCAAAAGTGACAAAGAAAACGACAAAACGTCGTGTCAGAAAAAACGTTGAACACGGACAGGCACATATCCAGTCTTCCTTCAATAATACAATCGTAACACTGACTGATGCAGAAGGAAACGCTCTTTCATGGGCAAGTGCCGGCGGTCTGGGATTTAGAGGTTCAAGAAAATCTACTCCATACGCAGCTCAGATGGCTGCAGAAACTGCTACCAAAGCAGCGCTGGTTCATGGCTTAAAGACTGTTGACGTTATGGTAAAAGGACCAGGATCAGGTCGTGAAGCTGCAATCCGTGCCCTTCAGGCATGCGGTCTTGAAGTTACAAGCATCCGCGACGTAACACCGGTTCCGCACAACGGATGCCGCCCACCAAAACGTAGAAGAGTCTGATTAGGAGGTTAAGAACATGGCAGTAAATAGAGTACCAGTCCTGAAAAGATGCAGATCCCTCGGAATGGATCCTGTATATCTTGGAATTGATAAGAAGTCCACAAGACAGCTGAAAAGAGCAAACAGAAAAATGTCTGAGTATGGTCTTCAGTTAAGAGAAAAACAGAAAGCAAAATTCATCTACGGCGTTCTGGAGAAACCTTTTGTTAACTATTACAAAAAGGCTGACAGAATGGAAGGACAGACTGGTGAGAACCTGATGATCCTTCTTGAACTCCGTCTGGACAACGTTCTGTTCCGTATGGGAATGGCTAGAACCAGAAAAGAAGCACGTCAGATCGTTGACCACAAACACGTTCTGGTTAACGGCAAACAGGTAAATATCCCGTCTTACCTTGTAAGCGCTGGTGATACCATCGAAATCAAAGAGGGTAAAAAATCCTCTCAGAGATATAAAGACATCGTAGAGGTTACAGGCGGCCGTCTGACTCCAGAATGGATCGAGGCTGATCTTGAGGCACTCAAAGGTGTTGTAAAAGAGCGTCCTACCCGCGAAATGATCGATGTTCCGGTTGACGAAGTGCAGATCGTCGAGCTGTATTCTAAATAAAGAATCGCCATACGCGGAAGGCTTTATTCCCATGAGTAATGAGCCAACCAATTTAAAAGGAGGGGCTTTCGAGTGTTTGATTTTAACAAACCGAAAATTGAAATTACTGAGATTTCTGATGACAAGAAGTACGGCAGATTTGTGGTTGAACCTCTGGAAAGAGGCTACGGTATCACATTAGGTAATTCTCTTCGCAGAATTATGCTTTCTTCCCTCCCTGGAGCAGCAGTAAGCCAGGTTAAAATCGAGGGCGTTCTTCATGAATTCAGCTCCATCCCTGGAGTAAAAGAAGACGTTACAGAAATCATCATGAACCTGAAGAGCCTTGCAATCCGCAATAACAGCGAAACCAACGAAGCAAAAGTTGCTTATATTGAGTTCGAGGGCGAGGGAGTTGTAAGAGCATCCGATATTCAGGTAGATCAGGATATTGAGATCATGAATCCGGATCAGGTAATCGCAACCCTGAACGGCGGCCCGGACAGCAAGCTGTACATGGAGCTGACGATCACAAAAGGCCGCGGTTATATCAGTGCTGACAAAGGCAAGAGCGATGACATGCCGATCGGCGTTCTCGCTGTGGATGCTATCTATACACCGGTTGAGCGTGTAAACCTCAAAGTGGAGAACACTCGTGTAGGTCAGATTACCGATTACGATAAACTGACACTGGATGTTTACACCAGAGGAACACTGGATCCGGACGAGGCAGTCAGCCTGGCAGCTAAGGTTTTAAGCGAGCATCTGAAACTCTTCATCGATCTGTCTGAGAATGCGAAGACAGCAGAAGTTATGATCGAGAAAGAGGACAATGAGAAAGAGAAAGTTCTGGAGATGAACATCGACGAGCTTGAGCTTTCCGTGCGTTCCTATAACTGCTTGAAACGTGCCGGTATCAATACCGTAGAAGAGCTGTGCAACAAAACTTCCGAAGACATGATGAAGGTTCGTAACCTGGGCCGCAAGTCTCTGGAAGAGGTACTTGCAAAGCTGAAAGAACTGGGACTGTCACTGAGTCCTGGGGACGGAGAATAAATCACAGCGATTTATCTTTCCGTTTGATTTGTAGACGAAAACCCCCTGTCAGTAAGTCCGAGGCAGCATGACTTGTGGGTTCCACAAATGGAGGAAAATTTAAAATGGCAAAATATAGAAAACTTGGCAGAACATCTGACCAGAGAAAAGCATTATTAAGAAACCAGGTAACCAACCTTCTGTATCACGGAAAAATCGTTACCACTGAGACCAAAGCAAAAGAGATCCGTAAGATCGCTGAAAGCATGATCGCACTGGCTGTAAAAGAGAAAGATAACTTTGAGACCGTTACCGTTACTGCTAAAGTAGCTCGCAAAGATGCTGATGGCAAACGTGTGAAAGAAGTAAAAGACGGCAAAAAAGTTACCGTATACGATGAAGTTCAGAAAGAGATCAAAAAAGATCTTCCGTCCAGACTTCACGCTAGACGTCAGATGGCAAGCTTCTTCTATCCTGTAACAGAGGTTCCGACCGAAGCAGCAGGACGCAAGAAAAACACCAAGTCCATCGATATGCCACAGAAAATGTTCGATGAGATCGCTCCGAAATATGCAGACCGTAACGGCGGATATACCCGTATCATCAAGATCGGACCGCGTAAAGGTGATGCAGCTATGGAAGTTGTAATCGAGCTGGTTTAATCTGTAAATAGTTTTGAAATCCGCAGGGGCTGCCTCTTAGTAGGTGGCTCCTGTTTTGTTGTATATCATATTTTATATGACACAATTGCGAAATTGTGGCAATGTACGGGGTTGCATCTGCTTTGCGAATAAGGTACAATACAGAATACAGAACAGCTAAAATGGGATACAAAGGAGAGCATTTGCATGGAGAGCAAGAAAAAAATGTTGTTTATTTTTAATCCGTTTTCCGGAAAAGCACAGATTAAAAGTAAACTGTTTGAAATTATCGATGTTTTTGTAAAAGGCGGATATGAAGTCATTGTCCACCCGACGCAGGCAGTCGGAGATGGTTTCGAAAAGACAAAGGAGCTTGCGCCGCAGGTGGATCTCGTTGTCTGCAGCGGGGGCGACGGAACACTGGATGAAGTTGTCAGCGGTCTGATGGAAGTGGATCAGCGCGTTCCGATCGGTTATATTCCGGCCGGAAGCACCAATGACTTTGCAAACAGTCTTTCTATTTCGAAAGATATGGTACAGGCGGCAAAGGATATCATCGAGGGAAACCTGTATTCCTGTGATGTGGGAGCGTTCAACAACGACAGCTTTGTCTACATCGCTGCATTCGGCCTTTTCACGGATGTTTCCTATGAGACAGACCAGCACATGAAAAACATTCTCGGCCATCTGGCATACCTGCTGGAGGGATCCAAACGGATCTGGAATGTGCCGACGTACTGGATTAAAGTCGAGGCAAACGGGGAAACCTTTGAGGGAGAGTATATCTACGGTATGGTGACGAATGCCAAGTCCGTCGGCGGCTTCAAAAACCTGCCGGGACAGGATGTACGCCTGGATGACGGACTCTTCGAGGTAACCCTGATCAAACGCCCGAAAAACCCGCTGGAACTGAATGAGATCATTGCGTCCCTGCTGATGCAGGAGGATCACACAGACCTCATCGATTCGTTCAAGACCGACCGCATCATCATCGAGTCCAACCAGGAGATTTCCTGGACTCTGGACGGCGAATACGGCGGAGATCACGGCTATGTCTGCATCGAAGCGCGCAAACATGCCATGGAACTGGTTCTGAACAATAAGTAGGCACGGCTTTTTGATAAGTTTTTCACAAAAAAGTGCAAAAAAATGGATTTCGCTACGAAAACCATTTGGCATTTGCAGAAAGATGTTGTATAATAAAACTAGTTATGAAAGTAACAAGTATGCGGCGGTCTGTTCTAAAAGGGCACGCGGCACAATTACAGACACAGGAGGTCATTTGAGCTATGTTAGTATCAGCAAAAGAAATGTTGGACAAAGCAAAAGCTGGCCACTATGCAGTTGGTCAGTTTAACATCAACAACCTGGAGTGGACAAAATCCATCCTTCTTACCGCACAGGAGATGAATTCTCCGGTTATCCTTGGCGTATCCGAGGGTGCAGGAAAATACATGACAGGTTTTAAAACTGTAGCTGCTATGGTAAAGGCTATGATCGAAGAACTGAACATCACTGTTCCGGTTGCTCTGCATCTGGACCATGGAACCTACGAAGGATGCTACAAATGCATCGAAGCAGGTTTCTCATCCATCATGTTTGACGGATCTCATTATCCGATCGAAGAGAACGTTGCAAAAACAAAAGAACTGGTAGCTGTCTGCAAAGAGAAAGGAATGTCTCTGGAAGCAGAAGTTGGTTCTATCGGTGGAGAAGAAGATGGTGTTGTAGGTATGGGCGAATGCGCTGATCCGAACGAGTGCAAGATGATTGCAGACCTCGGTGTAGATATGCTTGCAGCAGGTATCGGCAATATCCACGGTGTATACCCGGCTAACTGGCAGGGACTGAGCTTTGAGACTCTGGCAGCTGTACAGGAGCTGACAGGAACTATGCCGCTCGTTCTTCACGGTGGTACAGGTATCCCGGATGACATGATCAAGAAAGCCATTGACCTTGGCGTTTCCAAAATCAATGTAAATACAGAGTGCCAGCTTGCATTCGCAGCAGCTACACGTAAATACATCGAAGAGGGCAAAGATCAGCAGGGTAAAGGATTTGATCCTCGTAAACTGCTTGCTCCGGGCGCAGAAGCTATCAAAGCTACTGTAAGAGAGAAAATCGAACTGTTCGGTTCTGCAAACAAAGCCTGAGTTTAAGCACGAAAATGCTGTGCAGGATTCCTGGGGGACTTCCCCCTCAGGGTCCGCACAGTATTTTTTTTCGCGAGCAACGAGTCAAAGTCCGTGCTTGTACGAGACCTTGACGACTGCCGCGAAAGCTTTCATCGAATCCGCTAATTTTTTCGCCTGAATTAGGAAAGTTTTGTAAAATAATACGAAAAAGGGACTGAGTTCAAAAAAGCACTTGCGTTTTTGGGGTTTTTGAGTTATTTTAGTATCAGTTGGAAATCAAATCCATATGCGAATGTAAAACAAGGGCGTTCTACAAAAAATATAGCTTTTTTAGCTACCTTTTTGAGAACTCCTTTTTCTTGTATTAGGATCTTTTTAGAATCCGGCGGGAAGGTCGCATCGCAAAATTCACAAATGGAAAGGAAGAAAGAAAATGGGAGAATATGTAAATCCAGCCAAAATTTTTGGCGAAAATGTATTCAATGACACTGTAATGCAGGAACGTCTTCCAAAAAATGTTTACAAGAAGCTGAAAAAGATCATCGAAGAAGGCGGTGAGCTGGATCTTGCTACTGCAGATACGATTGCACATGAGATGAAAGAATGGGCAATTGAAAAAGGAGCAACACACTATACACACTGGTTCCAGCCGCTGACCGGTGCAACTGCAGAAAAGCACGATTCTTTTATCACAGCACCGATGCCGAACGGCAAAGTACTGATGAGCTTCTCCGGTAAAGAGCTGATCAAAGGCGAGCCGGATGCATCTTCTTTCCCGTCCGGTGGACTGCGTGCTACCTTTGAGGCAAGAGGATATACAGCATGGGACTGCACCTCACCGGCTTTCGTTCGTCAGGACGCAGCAGGCGCAACCCTCTGCATTCCGACTGCATTCTGCTCCTACACAGGAGAGGCGCTTGACCAGAAAACACCGCTTCTTCGTTCCATGGAAGCTCTGAATGTACAGTCCCTGCGTCTGTTAAAACTGTTCGGAAACACCACTTCCAAGAAAGTAACTCCTTCCGTAGGACCGGAGCAGGAATACTTCCTGGTAGATGCAGAGAAATTCCTGCAGAGAAAAGACCTGATCTACACCGGACGTACCCTGTTTGGCGCAATGCCTCCAAAAGGACAGGAGATGGACGATCACTATTTCGGAACCATCCGTCAGAGAATTGCTTCCTTTATGAAAGATGTCAACATTGAGCTGTGGAAGATGGGTGTTACAGCAAAGACACAGCACAATGAGGTTGCACCGGCACAGCACGAGCTGGCTTCCATTTATTCCGAGGCAAACGTAGCAGTTGACAACAACCAGCTCGTTATGCAGACTTTAAAGAGAGTTGCATGCCAGCACGGACTGAAATGCCTGCTGCATGAGAAACCGTTCGCAGGTGTCAACGGTTCCGGTAAACACGACAACTGGTCCATCACCACAGATGACGGCATCAACCTTCTTGAGCCGGGCAAAACACCGCACGAGAACATTCAGTTCCTGCTCGTATTAAGCTGCGTTCTGAAAGCCGTTGATGTTCACGCAGATCTGCTTCGTGAGTCCGCAGCCGATCCGGGAAACGATCACAGACTGGGAGCTAACGAGGCGCCGCCAGCTATTATTTCTGTATTCCTTGGAGAGCAGCTGGAGGATGTTGTAGAGCAGCTCATCAGCACCGGAAATGCAACAAAGAGCAAAAAAGAGGGCGTTCTGGAGACTGGTGTTAAGACACTTCCGGATCTCAAGAAAGATGCTACCGACCGTAACAGAACCTCACCGTTCGCCTTCACCGGAAACAAATTCGAGTTCCGTATGGTTGGTTCCCGTGATTCCGTTGCAGCTCCGAACATCGTACTGAACACCATCGTTGCAGAAGCATTCCGCGATGCATGCGATGTACTGGAAGGCGCTGAAAACTTCGAGGACGCTGTCCATGATCTGATCAAGAAGAACTTAAGTGAGCATCAGAGAATCATCTTCAATGGCGACGGATATGCAGATGAGTGGTTAGCTGAGGCAGAGAGAAGAGGACTTCCGAACATCAAATCCATGGTGTATGCAATCCCGGCACTGACCACTGATACCGCAATCAAACTGTTCGGCGATTTCAAAGTATTCACCGAGGCAGAGCTGGTATCCCGTGCAGAAGTTAAATTCGAGAACTATGCAAAGACCATCAACATCGAAGCAAAGACCATGATCGACATGGCAAGCAAACAGATCATCCCGGCAGTCATCAAATATGCGACTTCCCTGGCTGGATCTATCAACACCATCACCGCAGCAGGTGTTGCAGCAGTTGGTGTACAGAAGAATCTGCTGAACGAGACAAGTGCACTGCTTGAGGAAACCCAGAAAGCACTTGACGAGCTGATCGCAATCGAGAATGCAGGATGCGAGATGGAAGACGGTGAAGCAAAAGCAAAATACTACTACGAGAAAGTTACTCCGGCTATGGAGGCACTCCGTGCACCGGTTGACAAACTGGAGATGATCGTAGACAAAGAGATGTGGCCGATGCCGTCTTACGGCGATCTGATGTTTGAGGTTTAATCCGCAGACGGTCTGATAAATTGTAAAAATTCTGTGAAAACAGGGCAGAAAAAGAGGCTGTTTTTGACAACAGCCTCTTTTTTTAGTATAATGAAGATTAGCTGTTGCCAGAAGAAAAAGGCGGACAGCGCTGCCGGAAGAAACGGCAGGAAAACATGGAGGAAACGCTTCTGGATTTCGAAGGAAAACAGAAGTATACAGAACAATGAATGCAGAACTGGAAATTTTAGGTGTGAAGCTGAAACATTACCGCGTCGATGCGGCGATGGAGATTGCAGAGGAATACCTCTCAAACGATAAGCTGAACACCATCGGGATTGTTACGATGCAGATGCTGATGCAGGCGAGCAAGGAACCGACGTGGAAACAGTATATCGAAGATCTGGATCTGACGGTCATCGGGGAAACCGAGGTGCTGGAGGCAGCAGGAATTGACCCGGAGACGCCGTCCTATGAGGAAGTGGAGACGAACGAGTTCATCGCACGCTTTTTCTGGGGACTGATTCAGAAAAAAAGCCGGATTTTCGTACTGGGCGACACTGGGGAAGAACTGCAGACACTGCAGAAATATCTGACAGAAACGTATCCCGGCATTGAGATCGGAGGCGGTGCTGTCGTCGAGACGCTGGAGGAATCCGCGTTTGACAGCCTGGTCAACGAGATCAACAGCCAGACGACGGACGTGATTGTGAGCGGCCTTGCGGGAACGCGGCAGGATCGTTTCGTTCTGGAAAACAGCAGCAAAATCAGCGCAAAAATCTGGCTGAGCCTTGGCGAGCATTCGACGCTGCAGAACGAGGCCGGTATAAAAACGAGCTGGTGGGGAACTCTGCTAAAGAAGAATACGTTCAAGTGGATGGTAACAAAATATAACAGCGAAAAGGACGGTTGAAGTTCATGAACTGGATACGGAACAAACAGCAGTGGAGAGATTATCTGCTGATTACGCTGGGAACCGCGGTCATGGCGGTTGCGACCAGCTCGATTTACGACCCGGCGGGGCTTGTTACCGGAGGATTTTCCGGTCTTGCAATCGTCATCAAACAACTGAGCCAGATGCTGTTCGGAAAAGGAGTTCCGCTCTGGGTGACGAACCTTGTGCTGAACATTCCGCTCTTTCTGTTCGGAATCCGCATGAGCCGCGATTTTCTGGTGAAAACCATCTTCGGAACCCTGATGAATACGTTCTGGATTGCCGTTCTCCCGGTGCTGCAGCTGGTGCCGGATGACAGGATGCTTTCCGCACTGTTCGGCGGCGTTCTGATGGGAGCAGGCATCGGCCTCGTCTTCATCGGAAACGGTACGACGGGCGGAACGGATATGATGGCGGCTCTGATCCAGAGAAAGCTGCGCCACTATTCCGTTGCACAGGTTATGCAGGTGCTTGATGGAATCATCGTCATCGCCGGTATTTTTGTCTTCGGTATCCACGCTTCGCTCTATGCGATCGTGGCAATCTACGTGACGACGAAAATGACGGATGCCCTGATGGAAGGTATGAATTATGCGAAATCCGCGTTTATCATTGCCGCGCATCCGGAGCAGGTAGCCGATGAGCTCATGAAAGAACTCGACCGCGGCGCGTCCGGCATCCACATCAAGGGAATGTACACGGGCGAAGAGCGTATGATGGTATTCTGTGTTGTGGGCAAAAAACAGATCCCGCAGCTCAAACAGATCGTAGGAACGATCGATCCGGACGCGTTTGTCGTTGTGTCGGATGCAAGAGAGGTCTTAGGAGAGGGCTTCCAGACGGATTTCTCCTGACCTTTTTACGTAATTTGTGGTATAAATGTTGTGTTTTCTCTTCCTTTTTTGTCTATTTTGTATTAAAATAAGTATATCTGTGAGGTACTTTGCATCAGGCGCAGAACCATAGGGGTGTGGATATGCCTGGAAATGAAAGCGGGTGCAGCCGGAGACAAACTATAGGATGAAAGAGGGAAGAAAATATGATTTCAAATCAGATTTTACAGAGTACCATTGAGGGAATCAAAAATATTTCGCGTGTCGAACTCTGCGTGACTGATGTAGAAGGAAAAGTTCTGGTAACGACGTTTCCGGAGGTTGAGATCAGCCAGAATGATATTGTAACGTTTGCGCAGTCTCAGGCAGATTCCCAGACCATGAAAAATTATCAGTTTTTTAAAGTATACGATGAACACCAGCTGGAGTACATTCTGGTTGTAAAAGGCGGAAACGATGACATTCACCTGATCGGGAAAATGGTTACCTTCCAGATTCAGGGCCTCCTTACCGCCTACAAGGAGCGCTTCGATAAAGACAACTTTATCAAGAATCTGCTGCTCGACAACCTGCTGCTGGTCGACATCTACAACAGGGCGAAGAAGTTACATATTGAAGTGGAAGCACGCCGCCTTGTATTTATTCTTGAGACAAATCCGGATAAAAACAGCGGGGCGCTCGAGAGCGTCAAGAGTCTGCTCGGTACCAAATCCGGTGACTTTATAACTGCAGTTGATGAGAAAAACATCATCATCGTAAAAGAACTTGCTCCAGGTGAGGATTATGCCCAGATGAACAAAGTGGCAGCCACCATTCTGGAAGCAGCAGGAAGAGATGAGGAGGGGAAAACCCACGTTGCTTACGGTACCATTGTCAAGGAGATCAAAGAAGTATCGCGTTCCTATAAAGAAGCCAGAATGGCGATGGACGTCGGAAAAATTTTCTCCGCTGAGAATGATATCTATGCATACAGCTCACTGGGCATCGGCCGTCTGATTTACCAGCTTCCGATCCCACTGTGCAAAATGTTCATCAAAGAAATTTTCGGCAACAAATCGCCGGATGACTTTGATGAGGAGACACTGACAACGATCAATAAATTCTTTGAAAATTCTCTGAATGTCTCGGAAACCTCGAGACAGCTTTATATACACCGAAATACCCTTGTCTATCGGCTGGATAAGCTGCAGAAGAGCACGGGACTCGATCTTAGAGTTTTTGAAGATGCGATCACATTCAAGATTGCGCTTATGGTTGTGCAGTACATGAAATACATGGAAACGCTCGATTATTAAGCGAGAACCCTTGAAGGAGGAATTGCATGATAACATTGGATAGTGTAAGTAAGAGTTACGCGAAAGGCCAGCCGGCCGTCAACAACGTATCCTTACACATCGAGAAGGGGGAATTCGTCTTTATCGTGGGAAACAGCGGTTCTGGAAAATCGACGCTGATCAAGCTCCTTTTGAAAGAACTCGAGCCCACATCCGGTACCATTAAGGTAAACGGACAGATCTTAAATAAAATGAAACGCTGGAGAGTGCCGAAATACCGCCGCGGTGTCGGCGTCGTATTCCAGGATTTCCGCCTTTTAAAAGACCGGAATGTCTATGAAAACGTAGCATTCGCACAGCGTGTCATCGAGAAACCGAACCGCGTCATCAAAAAGCGCGTGCCGGAAGTCCTGACGCTGGTCGGACTGGCAGAGAAGTACAAATCCTTCCCGAAGGAGCTTTCCGGAGGAGAGCAGCAGCGAGTTGCCGTGGCAAGAGCCATTGTCAACCGGCCTGACATTCTTCTGGCGGACGAGCCGACCGGAAACCTGGACCCGGGAAACTCCATGGAGATTATGAAGCTCCTGGAGGAAATCAACAACAGAGGAACGACCGTTCTTGTGGTAACCCACAACCGTGAGATCGTCAACTCCATGAAAAAACGCGTTATTACCATGCGAAAAGGCGTGGTAGTCAGCGATGAGAAGGAGGGCGAGTACCATGAGGTTTAGTACACTGGGCTACAGCATCAAACAGGGTGTCAAAAACATCTGGAGAAACAAGATGTTCTCGCTGGCATCCATCGCAACCATGGGAGCCTGTATCTTTCTGTTCGGTATCTTCTTTGCGGTTGTCATCAACTTTAACTATATCGTAAAAAATGCCGAGACAGACGTATCCATGACCGTCTTCTTCAACGAAGATGTGGATCAGGCGACGATCGATGAGATCGGAACGGAGATCAAGGCCAAGACCGATGTGGTCAAGGAATGTAAGTATGTTTCCGCGGATGAGACGTGGGAAAACTTTGCAAAACAGTATTTCGAAGGAAAAGAGGAATACAAGGACGGCTTTAAGCCAAACGACAACCCGCTCGCAACTTCTGCTCACTACGAGGTTTACGTATACCAGGTAGAGACGCAGGATGCACTGGCTGAGTATATCCGCTCGCTGGACGGTGTCCGTGAGGTTAAACAGGCCGAGGGTGCAACAACAACGTTGACGACGATGAACCGTGTCATTGGCTACGTTTCCATCGCGATCATCCTGATTCTTCTTGCCGTATCTGTTTTCCTGATCAGCAATACCGTCACGATCGGTATTTCGGTCCGGAAAGAGGAGATCGGTATCATGAAGCTGATCGGTGCGACGAACCTGTTTGTAAGGGCTCCGTTCCTGATCGAGGGTATCCTGATCGGTCTCGTCGGAGCAGCGATTCCGCTGGGGCTGCTGTACGTTGTATACAACAGAGTCATCAGCTACGTTATGACGGAGTTCAGCGTACTGTCGAACTTTATGGCATTCATGCCGGTATCGGCCGTATTCCGGATTCTGCTTCCGGTCGGACTCATTCTCGGTATGGGAATCGGACTTGTCGGCAGTATCTTTACGATTCGAAAACACTTGAAAGTCTGATAGGATTAGACAATATAATAAAGTAAAAATAAGTCCCGGAATCCGTCAAAAGATTCCGGGATCTTTCGATTGGGAGGCATATTTTGGAAGAACTGATGAAGGAAGAAAAAGAGGGCGTAAAAGCGGCAGAGCAGGAAAAACCGAAAAAGCGCAGAAACAGAAAGAAAAACCGAAAAAATGAGATGCGGAAGAGCTACTTTGCGGGCATGATTTCCATGCTGGCGCTTGTAATGATCGTGCTTGTCGGAACAACGTTTCTTTGGCCGGGAAGCAGTGCGGACCACCCCGGCGGCTTCTGGTCGTGGCGGAAGACGGCGGCGATCAAAGCGATGATCAGCCAGCTTTACGCGGGCGATGTGGATGACACAGAGCTGTCGGATGCGATGTATAAAGGGATGATCAGCGGCCTCGGCGACAAGTATTCTACGTATTACACGAGAGAGGAATACGAAGCGATCAAGACAGCGCAGGAGGGCTACTATCAGGGTATCGGTGTTACGGTGACGCTGGACGGCGATAAGCTGCAGGTCACCGGCGTACAGGACGATACCCCGGCGGCGAAGGCCGGTATTCAGGCGGATGACCGCATTGTAAAGATTGACGGGCAGACACTCGAAGGCTTAAGCCTCAACGATGCGGTCGGTCTTCTGAAAAACAGCGAGAACGATACCGTGACGCTTTCCATCGAGCGGGAAGGCGAGGCGGATCTGATTGAAACGGAAGTCAAAAAAGAGAAGCTTGCGGCGATTGTGGCAGACGGTAAAATGCTGGACGACAAGATCGGCTATCTGGCCATCAGCGAGTTTACAGGGCTTACCTCCGAGCAGTTCCAGAAAGCATACCAGTCACTGCAGGATCAGGGCATGGAGCGCCTGATCATCGATCTGCGCGGCAATCCGGGCGGCCTCGTGACGGCAGTCTGTGACACCCTGCGCCAGATCCTGCCGGAGGGACTCATCGTGTATACCGAGGATAAAAATGGAAAACGGGAAGAGTATACCTGCGACGGCGATACCCCGATTTCGATTCCACTCGTCGTGTTGGTCAATGAAAATACGGCAAGTGCGGCAGAAATCTTCACGGGAGCAGTCAAAGATTACGGCATCGGAACGATTGTCGGAACGACGACATTCGGAAAAGGCATTGTCCAGAATACATTCCAGCTCTCGGACGGCAGCGTGGTGAAACTGACGATTGCCCATTATTACACGCCGCTCGGAAACGACATCCACAAGGTCGGCATTACGCCGGATGTCGAGGTGGAGCTGCCGGATGACGCGACGAGCGATGTGCAGCTCGAAAAAGCGTTGGAAGTTGTCAAAGGACTGGAAAGTGCGGAATAAAATAAGAATTTTTACAGAAAAGCAGGAAAAAGGTAGGAAAAAAAGCACGAACGTGTTATCTTAGTAGAGGAGCCGAAAACAGATCTTGGCAGGCTCTAAAAGAAAGTGAGGAAAGACAGATGAACTTTACAGAAAGAAGAAAACAGGTTTTTGATAAAATGGACCAGGATTCCGCACTGCTTTTGTTTTCTGGAATCGAGCTGCATGTCAGCGCAGACGAATATCTGCCGTTTGAAGCAAACCGCAACTTTTTCTATCTGACCGGCCTTCGCAGAGATCACATGATCCTGATGATGAAAAAGACCGCAAAAGAGGAGAAATCCATTCTGTTTATCGAGAAAGCGGATCCGAGCCAGGAGAGATGGTTTGGAAGAAAAGTAACCGTATCCGAGGCACAGGAGATTACCGGAATCGACGACGTTCGTTTCCTGGATTCCTTTGAGGGTATGGTAAACCGTCTGATGGCACGCGAAGACATCGGAACACTGTATTTCGACTGCTACCGCTATCAGTTCGAGGATCTGCCGGACTACAACATGGTAAAGGCAGAGGAGTTTGCAAAGAAATTCCCGGGCAGACCGATCAAAGACATTGCGCCTGTCATCGCGGCACTGCGTATGCAGAAGGATGCGGATGAGATCGCACTTGTCCGCCAGGCAATCAAAATCACGGATGATGCGCTGAAATTTGTAATGAAAAACCTGAAACCGGGCTGCACCGAGTATCAGGCACAGGCTGATTTCGAGTACAAGATTTTCCACGAGGGAGCAGACGGAACCGCATTCCCGACGATCGCAGGAAGCGGTGCAAACGGAACGATGCTGCACTACGACACCAACCGTGACGTGTGCGAGGATGAGACCCTGCTTCTGATGGACCTCGGAGCAAAATTCCAGGGCTACTGCGCAGATATCACCAGAACGTATCCAGTCAACGGAAAATATACGGACCGTCAGAGACAGGTTTACGACGTTGTTCTGGCAGCAAACCGCGCCGTTGCAAAAGCAGCAAAACCGGGTATGACATTAAAAGAGCTCGACGATATCGCAAAGGATGTTCTCGGCGAGGGCTGTGTGAAACTTGGCCTGATCGAGAAGAAAGAGGAGGTCGGAACCTATTACATGCACGGCGTTTCCCATCACCTCGGCATCGATGTACACGATGTGACCGCGGCATGGAACGACAAGCTGCGTCCAGGCGCTATCATCACCGATGAGCCGGGTCTTTATATTGACGAGTGGGAGATCGGAATCCGGATCGAGGATGATATCCTGATTACAGAGGACGGATGCGAGGTTCTTTCCGAGAATCTGATGCGTGATCCAGACCAGATTGAAGCCTTTATGCAGGAAAAAGAGGCGTAAGAAAAAACTACGGAGGATTTAGTTAGATGAAAATTGCAGTTACATACGATAACGGGAATATTTTCCAGCATTTTGGAAAAACAGAGAATTTTAAGGTTTACGAAGTAGAAGACAATCAGGTGGTTTCCAGCGAAGTGATCGGATCCAACGGAACCGGCCACGGCGCACTGGCAGGCCTTCTTTCCGAGCAGGGCGTGGATGTTCTGATCTGCGGCGGCATCGGCGGCGGTGCACAGGCTGCTCTTGCTGAGGCAGGCGTAGAGCTCTGCTCCGGAGCGGAGGGAGATGTGGATGCAGCGGTGGAAGCTTACTTAAACGGAACGCTCACATCTGCGGGTGCAACCTGCGATCACCACGATCACGAGGAAGGCCATTCCTGCGGCGACCACTGCGGAAGCCATGAGGAAGAGGAGAGCTCCTGCGGCGGTTCCTGCGGAACCTGCGGCGGCGGATGCGGTGCACCGACTCCGGTTATGGAAGGTAAGAATGTCGGAAAAACCTGCCGTACCCACTACAGAGGAACCTTCAACGATGGAACCCAGTTTGATTCTTCCTACGACCGCGGCGAACCGCTCGAGTTCATCTGCGGTGTGGGCCAGATGATCCGCGGCTTCGATGCAGCCGTTGCAGAGATGGAAGTCGGCGAAAAAGTCAACATCCATCTGATGCCGGAGGAGGCTTACGGAATGCCGGATCCGAACGCAATTTTCACCGTTGCGATCGCACAGCTTCCGGGAGCAGAGGAAGTAGAGATCGGACAGCAGGTTTATCTGCAGAACCAGTATGGCCAGCCGTTCCCGGTAAAAGTTACTGCAAAAGACGAGACCAATATCACGTTTGATGCCAACCATGAGATGGCTGGAAAAGAGCTGAATTTTGAGATTGAGCTGGTTGAAGTGAAATAAAAAAATGCATAAAAAAGAGTGTCAGGACGAAGGAGCCAGGCACTCTTTTTTGATGCGCAGAAAAATCAACGATTCCCATTTCCGATTTCCGTTATTTTTTGTAAAAGTAAACAAAAAATGACCAAAATTCATTTTTCACCATTTCAAATATTGACTAATAGTCATTTAAGTTGTAAGATGTGGTACTAGAAAAACAAGTTAAAAATGAATCAGAGGAGATGAATGAAAATGGTTAAAGTTGGCAAATGGATTGCCAAGCACAGGATTCTGATGCTGATCATTGGATTTCTGCTGATTATTCCGTCAGTCATCGGAATGGCAGCAACGAAAGTAAACTATGATCTGCTCAGCTATCTGCCGGAGCATCTGGAAACTGTAAAAGGACAGGACATTCTGGTAGATGAATACGGCATGGGTGCGTTCTCCATGGTTGTCGTGGAAAACATGGAAATGAAGGACGTACAGAAACTCGAAGAAAAATTCGAGCAGGTAAACCACGTAAAAGAAGTTTTATGGTATGACGATGTGGCAGACATCAGCGTGCCGGTTGAGATGATCCCGGAAAAACTCCGGAAAGCATTCTACAATGGGGATGCAACCATGATGCTCGTTCTGTTCGATAATACGACTTCTTCCGATGACTCCATGGAGGCAATCGAGGATCTTCGTAAAATTGCGAACGAGCAGTGCTTCATCGGCGGTATGACCGGTGTTGTTACCGATATCAAAAACGTAGCATTAAAAGAGCTGCCGGTTTACGTTGTCATCGCCGCAGTTTTGAGCCTCGTTGTCATCGAGCTGACATCGACTTCCTTCGTTGTTCCGATCCTGTTCCTGTTAAGTATCGGACTTGCAATCCTTTACAACCTGGGAAGCAACGTGTTCCTTGGTGAGACTTCCTACATCACAAAAGCGCTGACCGCCGTGCTGCAGCTTGGTGTTACGATGGACTACTCCATCTTCCTGCTGAACAGTTTCGAGGAGAATAAAAAGCGTTTCCCGGATGACAAAGAGCGTGCGATGGGCCATGCAATCGCCAACACGTTCAAATCCGTAGCCGGAAGCTCCGTTACCACCGTAGCCGGTTTCCTGGCACTGTGTGTTATGACCTTTGCCCTTGGCCGCGACCTTGGTATCGTTATGGCAAAAGGTGTTTTGATCGGCGTTGTCTGCTGTGTCACCGTCCTGCCGGCCATGGTTCTGGTATTTGACAAGGCAATTGAGAAAACGAGACACAAACCGCTGGTAAAAAGCCTGGATAAACCGTCCGCCTTTATCACCAAACATTATAAAGTATGGGTTGTGATCTTCCTGGTTCTGCTGTTCCCGTCGATCTACGGAAACAATCATACCCAGATTTATTACAACATCGCACGTTCCCTTCCATCTACCCTGGACTGTAACGTGGCAAACGATGAAGTAAAAGCGCAGTTCAACGTCAGCAACATGCACATCGTCATGATGGACCGCGATATGGATTCCAAACAGAAAAAGAAAATGATGGAGGAGATCGGCAACGTAAAAGGTGTCAAATCGACCATCAGCATGAGTTCCCTGCTTGGACCGACGATTCCGGAATCCATGATCCCGGAAAATCTCCGAAGCATGCTGCAGAGCGATGAGTATGAGCTTGCATTTGTGAGCTCTGAATATGAGTCCGCAACAGATGAAGTAAACGAACAGGTCAAAGCGATTGACAAAATCGTAAAATCCTACGATAAAAATGGAATGGTCATCGGTGAAGCACCGTTGATGAAAGACCTGCAGGATGTTACCGATGCTGACCTTGTCAACGTAAACGTGCTTTCCATTGGTGCAATCTTTATCATCATTCTGCTGATCTTCAAATCGATTTCTCTGCCGATTATTCTGGTAGCAGTCATCGAGTTTGCAATTATGCTGAATATGGCAATCCCGTATTATCAGGGAACCAGCCTTCCATTCGTGGCCAGCATCGTAATCGGAGCGATTCAGCTCGGTGCAACCGTGGACTACGCGATCCTGATGACAACCCGTTATCAGAAAGAGCGCCAGAATGGAAAAGACAAGAAGGAAGCTATCAGTATTGCCCATAAGACCAGTATGCCGTCCATCATCAGCAGTGGTCTGAGCTTCTTTGCCGCAACCTTCGGTGTGGCCTGCTACTCTCAGGTTGAGATGATCGGTTCCATCTGTACTCTGCTTGCACGGGGCGCGATCATCAGTATGGTCGTTGTTATCCTGATTCTGCCGGCCATGTTTATGATTTTCGATAAACTGATCTGTAAGACATCGATTGGATTTTTAAAGAAGAAAACAAAATAAAGTATGACAAATCCCCTGTACCGGAAGTAGCTGGTGCGGGGGAATTTTTTGCTTTGCGTTCAAATTTCTGATGTGACGGATAAGATCCTGCCATAGATTGAAGACTGGCAAAACCGGCCACTGGACGAGGTCTATCCTATTCTCTACATCGATGCAATCCATTATTCTGTAAGGGATAATGGCGTGATCCGAAAGCTTGCTGCTTATCCAATGCGTCGTAAAACCCCTTGCTGTGGGGAGTGTCAAATGGAAGAAGTATACCGGAAAAGAAGAAGGATAATACGGAAAATCTGAAAAGATAAAAACTACTCTTTATGAAGCGTATTCTCATAGTGACAGATCACTGGATGATATCCTGGCGTTTATTGAAGGAAGAGATGATGATATTGACAGAAATACTCCGGGGAAAAATAAAAATCCCCGGAGTATTTTTACGTGTTTCTATCTAAAAGCACCATCAAAAATCATATCAGCAAATCTTACATTCCGGTCACTCACCGCACCAGACAATTCAAACATTCCTTTAGTACTATCTGTGACAATCAAAGTCAAGGTATTTTCATGAAAATAGAATTTCCATGTTTGTGAATGCCCGGTTTCCTGCCAGCATATAGTCAAAATAAGGGTACTCTGGTCTACCCAACTGTGATGGGCAGCATATTTCCAAATACGGTTTCTCTGTTCGTCTCCAATAAGTGGGCTATTTGACGGAATTTCAATTGCATATGTGGTTTCTCCAAACAAATCAACAGTACAGGAACTGTGAATAGTCTGTATTTCATCGATTACAAACTCCATACGGCTGTTGCCAATTTCAAAGCGAAGAGTATGTTTTTCATCTGATGTACGACTGCGTAAATCAAATTCTTTTCCCTGAAGCATATGCATTAGATAAGAAGCACTCGGCGAATATACAACGGGAGTTTCCCACTGGTTCATTACGTTTTTCATGTATTGGTAACACCATGCATCACGAGGTTTCGGCTGCTCAGTTATGTTATTAAGGATATACTTTTCAATCAGAGGGAAAATTCTGCTTCCATCCGTTTCTTCAGCAGTAGTTGTAATAACCATATCCATTTTCGGAAATACCATGCAATACTGGCCAAATGCTCCATCAGCACGATAGCTCCCCGGACTGTTCTCCCAAATTTGATATCCATAGTGGCGGCCCCATCCGGCACATCCCTGCACGTTTGTGGAAATGTGGGGGTATGATGCCTCCGTAACCCATTCTTCCGTGAGAATGCGTATGCCATTGTAAACACCTTTATGTAAGTACAAAAGTCCCAGTTTTGTGAGATCACGTGGAGCAATCAAAAGCCCCCATGCTCCAGTGTTAACATCTCCATGTTTATCCCAACTGACATCTGTAATCTCCAGAGGATCAAATAGATGCGTCTGTAACCAATCTTTCAGGCACATGCCAGTCACACGGCTGATAAGTTCTGACAGCATATAAGTTCCTCCGGAATTATAGACAAAATGAGTTCCTGGCTCATATACCATTTTTCTGGTAAAAAAGATTTCCGGCCAGGGTCTTATGCCATTGCACATATCTCCCACTGTATCCACGCCATGACCCGTACTCATAGTCAAAAGATGGCAAATTTTTATGGTACGGGCTGCATCATCCATGTCCAAATCTCGACATTCCGGAAAATAATCAAGAAGGAAATCATCTACCCGCAACAAACCTTCTTTTACCGCAATCCCTATAGCCGTGGATGTAAATGTTTTGCTTACGGAATATACCAATCTTTTATCAAGTGCACAAAACGGATATTTGGAAACTTCTGCTATCGCTTTATCATGGCGAACAATATGAAGAGTCCGCAATTTATAATTTATTTCATCACATTCTTTCAGAAACTGGGCAATAGCTACAGAGGAAATGCCTACATCTTCAGGAATATAAAATTTATTGAATAATTGTGTCATTAGAATTCTCTCCTTTATTGGGTATTTCTCAATTTTATAACTTCTTCATCTGGATTCATAAAGTTACTAATCAAAACTAACAAAATGCTACAGACCAAAGGAACGACTGCATATCCGCATCTTTCAGCAAACAGGGTGACAGAAGATTGTGCAATGCCATTATTTGCAGCTTGAGCGTCATATTTACACAGAGACAAAGTGTGTGTCTGGTCAATGATAAAACCGCTTGAAAATTCTGTCACTGCGTTGATAATACGTCCGGCAGACATCATAAAAGCAATAAACGACATGGACAACAGCAGATTGTCGGTCAGATACAGTGTTAAAAAGAACCAAGAATACCACCCAGACAATTAGCTCCACAGCCAAAAAGTGCGTATCCAAACATTTGAGATTTTGCAATCTCTCCATTATTCTTATCTCTCATTGTGATAATCCTCCAAGATTATTTTAAGTTTTTTACGCGCGCTTTTACTTATCTGAAAGATATCATAGATAGTATATTGTAAGATATAGGAAAATTAACCTTTGAATTTAGTAATATTGACCAGTCATTTTTATAAATGATATGGGTGTCAAAACACTCGTTTTATAGTAACTCATTAACTAACGTACCTTGAAAATTTCATATAAGACAACAAATATTTCATATTAGTAGTGTTTTCCATTAACATACATTCAGATTCTTTGTTACTTTTTTAGCTGTTTGCTGAAAGTAAGGCGCACTGATCCAGACTGTCCAGATATGCTGACAGTTTCTTAAAATTCAATGCTGCAAGTTTAATTCCGAACCGAAGCTTTGTGGCTAAAAGTCCTCTGACCGGCATTGCCCTGTCTGCTTGATATAGCTGCAGCTTTTCGGGGCATTTCCGGCAGGACAGCTGATAACCCTGGTCCCTTCTTCTGTGAATAAGAAATTATTCATTCTTAGCAAAAGACATAGGATCACCTCACAAATAATCTGAGATCATTATACCATTTCCTGACATAAATTTGTTGTTTTGTATGAAATTTTCAAGGTTCGCACGGGTGTATCTTTTGACCCCCTAATCATAAAATGGATTTTTTGTTATCATTTTTCTATAATTTCCAGGGGTTTTCGAATAATATTTTTTAAACTGAGCGATAAAACTTCCCTCATCCGAAAAGCCCACCTCCTGAGCGATTTCAGAGATCCGTGTGTTTGTGTCCTTAAGCAATTGTTCTGCATGAATAACCCTGCACTGTGTCACATACTGATTAAATGTCATACCTGTATTTTTTTTGAATAAACGGCAAAAATATTCTTTGGAGAAGAAAAAACGTTCTGCTACTTCACTGGTCTTGAGATTGCTGCTGTAGTTTTCATGAACATAATTAAGAACATGTTCAAAACGCTGAAAACTTTCCGAACTTGTCGCTTCGAACTTTTCCCGTTTCATACAACATTCTGTTGCAAGAATATACACAATTTCACAAATTTGTTTGATTGCATAAATATTCATATATGCTGCATCTTGTGTTTTACATTTCTTATTCATTTCTTCAAGAAGTAACTGTATCTTCCGTTCTGCCATATTGTTAAGAATAAAGTAACAGTTATCATAATCTGGAATCACTTTTTTTAGAAAATCGTAGCTGATTTGTATCGTAACCCCTGTAACGCAGATCCCGCCCTGTGGAAAAAAAGGGATAGACGAATGGACTTCTCTGCTGTTTATCACAACAACATGTGAAGGCGTTACATCTTCAATTCTTCCATTTATAAAGAAGCGGGAAGAGCCTTCAAAAACCGTATTTATTTCCAACTCTGGATGCCAGTGACTTTTTATGATTGCACTGTCCGCCCGGGTATGGCGAATCAATCGTCCAGGAACGATTCCGTTTAGTTTTACTTTTTCATAAATTCCATAATCTTTCATTCGTTATACCTCCCTGTCTGGATTTCAATCAAATAGGAGAGAGTGATTATTTTCCGTCATCAATAAACGTAGTACGCATTTCTGTATCCCATAGAGATATGTGTAGTATTCTCATTGCGAGAACTCATGTAAAGTATATCAGATTAATTTAAAAATGTCTAATAAGTATGATATGGGTGTCAAAACACTCGTTTTATAGTAACTCATTAACTAACGTACC